>NZ_JBALQL010000038.1:0-7303 GCF_036964885.1 Bacillus sp. JJ1122
GAGTAAGATATTTTTTGAAAATAGTTTCAAATATGGAAGATGATCAAGAATGCCTTCAAATTTTTAGCTGTAAATGATAAAGTATGATGGAATGATAAGTTGGAAGGGGATTTTAAGATTGATTCAGCGTTTTATTGAGCTTGGGGAAGGATATTCCGATATTTACGAACTGATTGAAACTGCTAAAGCGAACCGCAATCGACTGATGCATTTAATGGCAATCCATTCAAAGATAAATAATAAAGACGTTACCTCACTTGTTGTTATCCTTAAGCCGACCAATCCTGGCAGCTTTCAGGCAATGTATGTTTGCAGGGAAGGGATTCCCAATCCGCATGTGCTGAAAAACAAAAGATATGACATGTTTGCAGAGCTGGCAGCGGAACTGGACAAAACAATTATCGAGTTTGATGCAAAGCCATCCAACCAATTCGCAGAGAAAGAATTGTATTATCAATATTTAATAGGAATTCTAAGGCTGAACCACTATATCCCGCCTATGCAATAGAATTGCAAAATTGTAATAGCCTGATCAAGCAAAGATACAGAAAAAGGTGAGGAGTTTCTCCTCACCTTTACCTTTTTTATATACCCATTTTATAATCATATTCCTTCGCTTTATCAGGTGAAGAGTTTTCGAATTCCATTTTTAAGAATGGCTTATAAGAAGGTTCCACCTTTTTAACAAACGAATATGAACTGATCTTTTCCATTAACGCCTCTGTCTCTTCAAGGTTGCAATAGATCACGGCATATTTAAGTCTTTTCGAGACAAAATGAACATTTCCAAATCTTCTAAGCATCTTGGCTTGTTTCAGTGAATAGAGCCAGACGATTATTCCTTGCCTCTGTCCTATCATATTCTTGGTTCCCCTTTGGTAAACGTTTGCTTTGTAATAGTCTAGCATATAAAAACCTAAGTTTTCAATAATGAATATCCAGTTTGCCCCTTTTGTGGTTATTGCGTATTATGTTAAGAATAGCTAAAAGGCTTATATAAGTATTCCTGGTTTAATGGAAATGGGAAACAGGCTGCTCACTGGAGCCGGACAAATAAAGTATTTTATAAGGTGATTATATGGATATTGAAGTAATCTGGACACTATTTTTAAAAATGCTTTGTGAATACGATTCAATTGCTCAAGCAACTTATAAAAAGTCCGCAGGTATCCCCTTCTTATATATATATGCGAATGATCATCCAAGTAAAAATGAACTGGAAAAAGCCATAAGGCAATCAGCAGCTGGAGCAATGCAAGGCAAACAGCTTCATAGTGAAACTGAGTTTATCAGAAATGAAGACCATCTCTTTGTATTCCGCCATCGCTTCTATGTCCCGCAGAGAAAAATGTTCTGCTGCGGAAATCTATGCCCAGATTGTATAAGGCTTAAAAACCAGGAATAACGCACAGCAACGCTTTAAAGCGTTGGGGGTCAGACCCCCACTGCGTTAAAGGGGTAAAGAAAAGAGCATGGATTCGGTCCATGCTCTTGCTGATCTATTATGCGGAACATCCACAGCTTCCGCCGCTGCCACAGCCGCCACTACATGAGCTTTCGAAGAATGGGTTGCCAGTCGGCACTTTCACACTTTCTGAGACTGACCTGCCAATAATGACACTTACTTCATCAAGAAGCCCTTGAAGGTCATTTTCAGCTTTCTTGAACTCAGCTACGACCTCATCCATATCAAGATCCCTTTTAACGATGCGAATCTTGCCCATAACTTCCTTATAGTCAGGATGATACTTTCCGAACCTCTGGACTTCCTCATAGCGATCCTTCATATCCACAAACTCGCGAATCTTTCTTTGAGTTTCAGGATCGTTTTTAACACTATATAAACATTGCCGATAATGCTCGGCAATATCAGATTGCAAAATCATGCTGACAAGTTGTTCAGCTTCTTCTAATAACATAACTCTTTCTGATGTAACAGCAAGCAATGCTGGCTCACCTCCGAACCTCATTTTACCATGAATCTGCCAGAAATGCGAAATTTTCTGGTGCGCAGTATTTTAAGATAAGCGAGGCAAAAATTAAAGCTCTCTTCACACAGAAGAAAGCTTCGTCATGATTGGGAGTTCATGCTTGAGAACATATGCATCATCATTGATGCCATCTGGACACTATTGGAAAATTTCTGCACCTTATGCGGAATGGTTTTCTCAAAATGGTGGAGCGCAGCAATCTGTGCAGAGTAAATGTCGCGTGGGTCTCTGCTAAGCTTTCTATACCAGTGTGGCTGGGCTCGGACAAACTCAATTAATTCTTTATTGGACCGCAATTGCTCTATTACCTCTTTTCTCATAATTAGCTCCCTCCTAATCCTTCCTGAATGAAAAAGGATGCCCCGGACCAGAGCTTTTTGCAGACTGTTGGCCTCCTTTATGTCCCTGGAACTGCGAAAGTACCCCTTGAATCGCTCCGAGTGCCTGACTGATGTTAGAGATTTGTCCCTGCAATTGTTCTGGATCCATATTTTTCACCGCACCCATGATGGTTCCAAGCCAATCAGTTTTCTTTTCCTGTCCTTCGACTGAATCTTTATTTTCGCTGGTTTTGCTGCTGCTCCATTTAGGGTCATCCTCACCAAGCAGATACCAATCCTCATACAAATCCTGCCAGGTCGAGTTCCCTTTTCTCACTTCCTGGATGAGTTCAGGATGATCCTTTACAAACTCCTTGAATTTTTGAACAGAGGGATGAAGATTTTTTTTGGCCATAACTCTCACCTCACTGTGTAACAAATGCCTATAATAACTTATGATTTACATTTCAGATTGGTGAGGAAAATGCCCAATAAATATTGAATGTATTTTTATCTTTCTCAGACGTTCTTGTTCATCAAATTTTTTTTAAGTGTTAAAATAAAAAACAGATTGTAAATGCTGGCTATTTTCGCTAAGATCCTACTTTTGCTAAAAGGTTTGTAAGTGGGGGGAATAACCTTTTTATTACGAAAAAGGCCATAAAGAAAGAGGTAAATAAATAGATGGAAAAAGAATTGCAACAGCTATTAGAAGAATGCATCTCACTCTCCAGCGAACAAGATTTAGAAACTCTCCAGGTCGTTTTGTCAGGTGTCAAAAATAAACTTACAGGAAAAAACAGCACATTCATAGATGGACTCCTTCACATGGATAGAAGACTTGATAATGAAACATGCGAGATTGACATACCAATCACGAAAATGCTCGATAATACCCTTGGCATCGTGCATGGCGGCTTTACTGCCACGCTTCTTGATACCGCAATGGGAACTCTCGCGAATAAGCTTCTCCCTGACGGATATGCTGCAGTGACATCACAGCTTAATATCCACTATCTGTCGCCAGGTATTGGAGAACGCCTGCACTGCAAAGCGACTGTTGTCCATAAGGGCAGAAGTACAGTTGTTGTTGAAGCAGACGTATTCAGATCTGACGGCAAGAAAATAGCGCATTCATCAGGAAGCTTTTTCGTCGTGGAAAAACAACACAAATAGGGTGATTTAATGGTTACGGCAATTGTAATCCCGATCGTACTTGCTTATTTTTACTGGCTTACCAGGAGAGAAATGCAGGAAAATTACGAGGAGTGGATTAAGTTAGAGGATATTCCTGAAGAAGCAATTGTTAGCGGAAAAATCATCGATGTAAGCGAACGAAAAGAACGATTCTATTATCACAGGTTCAACCATATTTCTATCATGAAGATCCAGACTGACGTGAAAGACATTTATGTAAAAAAGGTCACCCCTTTGCGTAGCGGAGTTCAGATACCAGTATTTAAAGCAGGTGATGTTGTACATTTATACGGAAATTGGAAAGAAGGACAGTTCTCGATTAATCGCGCAATAAAACAAGAAAAAGAAGCCAGATAAAAGTTTCTCAGGCTTCTTTTTTTATGGATAAAGTTATGATAGCTATTACTCTTCCCAGCGTTTCACAAAATTCTGTGTGTAATGCTTTCGGTAAACACCGACTCCCAAGTGTGTAAATTCATTATTTAGTAAAGCTTCCCGGTGGGATTCACTGTTCAGCCAGCCTTCTACGACTGCTGGGGCATCCGTATAGTTGGCCGCAATATTCTCTCCTGCCAGTTCGTACAACACATCTGCTGCTTTTAAACGATCTGAAAGATTCCCGAATTTTTCGGACTCATGTGAAAAGTATGCCCCTTCTGCCATGTCTTTGCTGTGGGCATATGCAACTTCTGCCGTTTGGTCATCCCATTGGAGATTTCCTAATGCGTGACGTGACCTCATTACATTAGTGATATCGAGGATTTGTTTTTCCGTCCCTGCTTCAATTCTCTGCCAATCCTCTTCAGATGGCTCTGGAGGATCTATTAAGTCACCCCTGTATACCATTTCATACGGCCTTTGCTTTACGAGTGTGTCTTTATCCATATAGCGAATGCTAGAAACAGACCCGGTAAATTTGTCTATATACAGCTGTACGAAGTATTCACCCATTTTCACGATTGGCCTGGTATTCATATCTTGCTCAGAAAGTTCAAATTTATATGTGCTTCCATTTAGTTCGAATGTAACTTCAGGTTCGATAACATTAAGGGCAAAAATTTCATCTACAGGCTGTCCAATTCTGAATGGCTCTACATTGAGAGCCGGACCTATGCCATAAGCAGTAACGACCCTTCCATTAAGGACTCCTGCCTGGATATATTGGTCAAGGTCATTATTGAATACCCACCAATGAAAACCATAACCAGAAAGATCCACTCTTGACGGCTTTCCCAGGACAGACTTCAGGGCATCAATATCTTTACCCAAAAGCGACCCTACACCCTTTTCCGGCTGGCGAATTCCTTCATGAAGGCTCTGTTCACTGACCTTTTTATCAAGAGATTCATCTACTTTAGGCTTTGTTTCCTGTTCTAATACCAAGTCATCACCATTATCCTTGGTAAACCCCAGATATAAGCCAATTATTAAAAAGATTGCTGCAATGATTAAAATCCTTCCTATCGTGCGCAGATGGAAACCCCCTTTCTATTCAGCTCTCTTCGAATGCTTTATTGTTAATAACTATGAGGCATAGATCCATTTGTAAGAACATATAAGGCAGCAAAATGCTCTGAATCCTTTTAATCTCCATGATCTCCAAATCAATTTTTGAAGAAATCTGCCTACTAGATTCTTTCTATTACTATATGAGCAATTTTTAAAATTATTATATCATTTAATGAGTTCTTTTTGATAGAAGCATTGAATTAACAGCGAAAAACATTAAAAACCTCTTCATTTGGATTACTCAGCCGTGCGCTTTAATCGAAAACAAAAGAGGGTGTCCCGAAAGGTATAAACTTTTGGGACACCCTCTTTTTATTTATAGGGCGGCAGTATAAATGGTACATCGATTTCCGTTCCAGCCTCTTCGCTTTTCGCGGGGCTGGCGTTGGGCCATGTTTTACTGCAGTTGGGTGCCAGGTTCTGATATCTCTGAAAGTGCTTGCTGCGCCTGGTCATCGGTAAGTTCATCTATAGCAAAGTCTCCCAAAGCCACAATTCCTATAAGTTTATCTCCATCCACAACAGGCAATCTTCTGACCTTATGCTGTGCCATAAGCTTTGTTGCTTCCTGTGTTGACATATCTGGTGTAGCAGTGACCAGATGATTGCTCATGACTGCCTCAACTTTAGAAGATGGCGGGTGTTTCTCAGCTATGCCCCGAATGACGATATCCCTGTCGGTAATCATTCCAACAAGCCTGTCTCCATCTACTATCGGAATAGCACCTACATTTAATTCCTTCATCTTCACAGCAACCTCGAAGACATTATCCAACAAAGTACATGTTTCAACATCACTAGTCATGATTTCACGGATTTTACGCACCTCATAATCCTCCTTTTGTAAAACTTTGCTTTACTTTACTTTAGGATTTCCCTAACAAGGCATTTTATGCTGGAAAGACTACATAATTCTAGCTTACCTATCAGATACTATCTTTGCCGCAAGTTAAAAGAATAGGAAATGAACATATTTTTGCGAGATAGACAATCATTATGTCCATCAGTTTAAAAACTTTTCACGTGAAAAAAATAAGGCTCATTAAAAGAGCAGCTGTCGATAAACGGCCGATGGCTGAATCTAAGAAACAGCAGCAGTTGAAAAAAAACAAAGTGATTGAAGTTTCACTTTATATTCATTGCAACTTATTCAATTTTTTACTATTATTGAAACTGAGATATAATCTTACTTTAGTATATTTTAGCAGTGGTTTTTTAGGAGGGAATAAGATGAAATTTGAAAATACCGGCATTGAGACATTAAAGGCAGACTTAAACCGTCTTGACGAGGTTATGCTTGAGCATGGTCTTGTACGTGAAGGGCAATGGGATTATGAACGGGTTACTTATGACAAGAAGTACGAGATCAAAGAAGGTACATACTATCTTCGCGTTCAGGGCCATGTGCATGAAGGTGACGTTGGGGCACATAAAGCAATCATTCAGCTGATGACTCCATTGCTTGGAAAACATTATTATCCGCATGGTGTGGAATATGGTGAAGGTGAACATTTCCCTAAAACACTCGTAAGCCAGTGCGATAAGCTTCTTAAAGAAGTTAAAGCAGAAGTCGAGAAATTCGCATTATAGGAGCTAAATATCCAATTTGCGAAAAAGAAGCTCACAAGCTTTCTGAACACAAAAGACGCATGCAAATGCGTCTTTTTTTACTTCCGATATATTCCAGTAATCATAATATCCACCCGCTGCACTTTAAACGAAGTTAACAACAGAATTTCCTCCGTGATTTTATTCTGCAGTTCCAAAGCATTGTGAAAAATGGATGATTCACCAACCCTCACGCTTACATGGATTTTAACATTTATTATTTCTTGTTCAATTTCAACTATTACCCCATGGTCAGAAAGGACATTCTTTCTTAATTTTGAGGAAATGCTTGTTCTCTTCTTGAATCCAGATTGCTTAAAATAATGGCTTTCGTTAATATTGGCGTGAACAATCGCACAGACAGCACTGCATACCTCTCTTAAAAAAGGCGGCATGATGTTCTTAGTATTCTTCATTGCCCCACCCCTTGTTTTAGAAGGCTGATTTCGCAAAGAATCTTTTATATTTTGACTTCATTCTGTATATTGATTAGATTCATTTTCATTTCTTCTGGCTCGGGAACGAAGAGTTCATTAAATAGGCTGATAAGAAAAGTATCATTGTCCTCAAAAAAAGCATAGAATTAACGGTTTAACGTTGATTTTTGTTGTTTCTTATATTAAATGCGTACTATAATTTAAATGTTAAGGTTTTTTAATTTTTGGCTCTGTTAAACAA
>NZ_JBALQL010000038.1:7376-17717 GCF_036964885.1 Bacillus sp. JJ1122
GGGTCTCACCTGACCAGCTTAGCCCGCAGGAGTCTGCGCGCCTTCCACTACAATCAACAGATTTTAAAAACAACATTGGGCTTTAACAGAGCCTAATTTTTAGCTGTCTCCAATCAACAAGTAACTAAATCAACAACAGTCATGTTTTTAGCTGAACGGCTTATAGGGCCAAATTATTCTGTTTGTCATGTGGTATATACTCATAAAGAGTATAGAAAGGAGTTCCCATTGTCCGGTATTTTTACAAAACGATTCATCATCATAACATTGATTGTCATGCTTGTAGCTGCAGCGCTTTACGTTATCCTGCCAGTATCTATTCCGCTTATTGTTGCACTGATCACAGCTCTATTTCTTGAACCAGCGGTTGTGTATTTCCAGAATAAATTCAAAATAGGTCGCCGCCTCTCTGTACTCGGCATCTTTTTATTATTTGTTTTGCTTATGGTAGTGACCGGTTACTTCCTAACCACGACGGCAGTAACAGAAGCAATAGACCTTATCGAGAACACGCCAGTATACATAAATGAAATTACGAATGCCTGGTACAAAGCAGAAAACAGTTTTGTGGAAGCAGCTAATGATCTTCCAAAGGAAGTAGTTATAGAAATAAGCGACCGGGCTGAGGAATTTTTGACTAAGCTCAAAAATGACATGATCGCCTTCATTAATATAAATAATTTGAAGGCATTACTGACCTATATCCCTAACTTTCTGATCAGTTTCCTTGTCTACTTGATTGCATTAGTGTTGTTCTTGCTTGAATTACCAGCATTAAGACAAGGGGTATACAGCCACTTAACTGAGAAAACGGCTGATAAGGTCCACTTTATGACTTCAAGGCTGTCATATGTCGTATTTGGATTTCTAAAAGCACAATTTCTGGTCAGCGTCATCATATTCATCGTATCCTTGATTGGCTTGCTCTTCATTGCGCCAGAATATGCTATTGTTATGTCTGCTATCATATGGGTGATTGATTTTATACCGCTCATCGGTTCAATCGTCATATTGGCACCATGGTCCATCTTCCACCTTGCTACAGGCAATATTGCTCTGGGAACCCAGTTGGCAGTACTGGCAGTCATTTTATTGATCATCCGCCGCACAGTGGAGCCAAAAGTAATGGGAAGCCATATCGGCCTTTCCCCACTTTCAACACTGATCGCCATGTACCTGGGCCTAAAACTGTTCGGTATTCTGGGCTTCATCATCGGTCCGCTGATCCTTATTGGATTCAACTCAGCTAAAGAAGCAGGCATTATTAAAATGAAATTTAAAATTTAGCAAAAAAACTTATGGCTTCGGTTTTGAGGTGCAAAATGTTAATTAACAACTAAATCGTTATATAATTAGCATTACAATTAACATTATTTTAGCAATAGAAAAAGCAACTGAAGACGTTCAGTTGCTTTTTTATATTTAATATTTTGGATTATTAATCTGAGTATTGATTTATAAAAAGTAAAATGTGGTAGTAGAAAAATGAAAACAAAGCTGGCACATAAAGATTTGAGAAATCTAAATCGCTATAGAACAAAAGGACAAGGATTATCCATCCAATTACACCCGAAAGAAGATAAAATATACAATGCAATATATATGCGACAAAAATAGGTTTTTTACTTTGATTAGGAATAGTATCTACCATTATTGAATAGATGATTGCACCCATAAAGATAGTGGGATACGTCATGAAAAATATTGAAATTATACTTGTAATAATGATTGGCAATACTGCTTTTATCAATCTTTTTAACACTAGAGTTTCGCTCCAATCAAAAGATAAGTGTAAATCTCTATTATTTCCCTTTCCAACTATTATAATTTTAGCATTCTTAAAAGTAATTTTATAAGATTAGTTAATGATTTGTATATCATTTTTCGCACCATATTTAGCAATACCGCATAGATTTATGCGACTCTTCCAATTGGATTGCTACCGAACCCGTTACTAAAAAAACCTGGGGGCTTTTAATAGCACCCGGGTTTATCAATATATTTCGATATAGTGGCTGAATAAATCGAAGATGAACTCATTCCCCTAAATTTTTGGCTCTAATTAAAAGAAGTCATAGAAAAAAGGCTTAAATAGAGGAATCTTTTTCTCCAAGTCCTCTACTTCCTCAAAATTGCCTCTGATCATATCCATGTCATACAACTCCAATGGCCTCTTATAGCCGAACAGCAAAGCGGTAAGGGCTTTCACATTAAGCTGCAGTCCTCTTTGCGGCGGCTTTACACAAGAACTCCCTGCTTTAACAGGATAGAATGTAACACCTTCCTCCCCTCCTATTAAAAAGGTACCGTTATTCCAAGTTGCCATAGAATCTTCTAAATGTAAAAAGACTTTATTGCCATCATCATGAAAAGGATATGACTCTATTGCTTTTTTAGCATTTACAATCCTGCCCATAAAATATGGATATACCTCTGTCTTAAGCTTAGGTATTGATAAAAAATAAGGAAAGGGTTCATGCACTGAAAGCCGCATTTCAACCCTGTCCACCATTGAATCATGCTGACAGATGAAGTTCCACAGACCAAGCCGTGCTTCATGATCTAGAGGTACGTATTCCTCGACCTTCATTACTTGATCGCTTATATCATATAAAAGATAACCTGTTGGTTCATTCTGAGAATTATAGTAGACAGCAGCAGTCTGGCTGCCATATATACTGTTCTGCCACCAGCTAAGATCCCTTTCAAGCATTGCACTGTGCCTCGCAGCATATTGATCATAAACCAATTCTATATCAGGGGAATGGGACTCTTGTTGATACCTCTTAATTTTACCTGTATAGTCCCCAATGGGTTTCAAATCGTTTTTTCCAATCTGGATAGTCCGAAAATCAGAGATGATTTCCCAGCCAAACCTTCTGTAAAAATGGATATCGAATGGGTGAAGGAATGAAACAATATGATTTTCTTCATACATCACTTCAAGTGATTTTTTCATTAGCCCGTTTACATATCCCTTGCGCCTGTGCTCTGGATAAGTTGCCACACCAGCTATCCCTCCCATTTTCCAATCCATTTTACCAAGCTTGATTCTCAAAGATAAGATATGTAACTTCGAAGCAAGCTCTTCTCCCTCAAAAATGCCAAGCAGCCTATGCTGTTTTAATTTTTCTAATCTCTTTGGAATATCTTTTTCCGGCACTTGATATTGGAATGCATACATGGATAGTTTCATCGATTGCATAAAATCTTTCTCTGATAACACTTTGATTTCCAAACTTATCTCACCCCTTATTTATCATTATTTCGGTTCAGACCCTTTAAACCCTTCAAATAAATAAAAAAACATTGCTTAACGCAATGTTTTTAAAACGAAAATTAAAATCCAAGGATGGCTTTTATAACAGAAGTAGTTTCTCCGCCTTTATAAAATACATATAGCAGCATGTAAACTGCTACTCCGGTAATCGCGGTAAAAAACCACACGATACTCGTAATTGGACCTAATTTACGGTGACGTTCAAGCTTGTTCTTATAGCCTGTGTACAAGGAGATAATTCCAAGGACAGCACCGATTGTTGCAAGTGAAATGTGAAAGATCAAGAAAATGGTGTAAAAAATCTTGATATTGTCTGGTCCTCCAAATGATGTATTACCGATAAAGATTGTCCGAGATGCGTATATAATAAAGAATATTAACGCAAATATTCCAGCCAGCATCATTGTCTTTTGGTGTTTCTCAATTTTTCTTTGTTTTATCTGGGCCCAGCCGATCGCAACAAAGATGGCACTCAAAACGATAAATGATGTGCTGATCGTTGGCAAGATTGGTAAATTCGACATGTAAATTCCCTCACAATCATTATTTCTCCATAAGATTAATTGTAGGTGACACGAGTTATTTTTTCAATCATTGATTCTAATCAATGTAAAATAAAAATGGCTTCCCCCGATTTGGAAAGCCATAATTTATTCTCGATTACTTTACTGTCTGCGGAGCACGTGCCAGATTTATAGCATCCTGCTCAGTCTGGTCCTCTTCACTTCGGAACCATTGGAAAAATGCATATCCAAGGAAGAAACCATAAACGAGTTCCTGGATGACTTTCATGATTACTCCACCCAGCCGCTGGTCTTCCAGCAACGACATAGAACTGAAGGTTTCCGGACCACTAAGATTGAGCGAAGAAAGAGTTGTTGTTGGTACACATAATTGAAGAGCCTGTGCCCATGCATTGGGATCCGAAAAAGTAGCATACATTGGAGCATCAGCAAAAATAATTAACGCACAGGCAGGAGTTATCAGCACACCATCGGCAAAGATATACCCCATCTTTTTAATGCCTGATAATGTCTGATATTCTTCCAGTTCATTTATGAGCGGCCACCACATTAGTATCGCAAAAACAAAGAGCATCGAAGTATAACCGGCATGAAGCCACATATCCGTTTTGACAAAGTCAAAAATAAGCGGAATATGATAAATCGAAAATATTCCATTAAACATGATTAAGGCAACCAGGGGGTTAGTTAAAAAACGAAACACCGGCTCAATGAATGGAAGACTTAAAAATGCCCTCCAAACCCAATTAGGCACACCAAAAATCAATAGCGGAGGTGCAATCAAATATAGGACCGACATCTGGATCATGTGCATATAAAACATGATGTGGCTCATTAAATCTACAGGTGAACCTTTTATTGAATAGAGCACTAAAATGAAGGCTGTAAAATAAGCAACCTGCTTTTTCGTAGCTGGTACTCCATCCTTAAACCGTTCGTAATATTTAAAAACAATAAGGTAGTAAGCTATTAATATTCCTGTTAGTGCAAGGAAAAAAAACGGGCTCCATAAGGCTCTGAATCCAAATATATCAAGAGTAAGCATAATCTTTTCCACCCCGTCTAAATAAAAAACTTTAATTCCATTATACTTTCATTGGAATACAACTTCAATGTATTGCGTCTTCCATTAAATGCTAGAGCAATAACATTCAAAGAAAAAATCGGCTTTTTTGGCCGATTTTTTCTTTGAATTATTCTTTTTAAAGCTTACCACCAAATAATGGTCGTAAAAGTCAGGATTGTGATTGCTCCGACAAGTACTCCGGAGTATAGGAATAATGAAACTGCTTCATGTCCTTTGTGGCTCATGTGCATGAAATAGTAAAGCTGAAAAATAACCTGAACTACTGCAAGCAGCAGAATAAATGGTACTGTAAACCAGCCTGAAAATCCTTCATATCCTACAGCAACGAAGGCAATGATTGTCAAGAAAATCATCAATGTGAAAGAAACGATTTGGTATCTCATCTCTTCGGCGCTTTTTTTGCGACGATATTCGATGTCTACTCTTGGGTTCCCTGAACTTGGTTGTTGATTCGCCATCAGATTATCCCACCATTCCCATTAGATATACTACTGTGAAGATAAATACCCATACAACGTCGATGAAGTGCCAGTAAAGGCTGGCAACATAGAACTTAGGTGCATTGTAGAGATTTAATCCACGCTTTGAGTTACGAACCATTAATGTAGTGATCCATAGTAAACCGAAAGCAACGTGACCACCATGGAAGCCTACTAATGTATAGAAGGCTGATCCAAATGCACTGCTCGTGAATGTATGGTGAAACTCATGTACATAATGATTGAACTCGTAAATTTCCAAACCAAGGAAAGCTGCTCCTAAAAGGACTGTTAATCCTAACCAAAGCTGCATTTTCTTGAAGTTGAAGTTCTTCATGTGAAACATAGCATATACACTAGTTAAAGAACTTGTAAGAAGCAGCATAGTCGCTGCAAAAGCAATCGGAATTTCGAAAAGGTCTTTTGCAAGAGCCATTTCTGCATTTGGAACTTTATCTTTTAGTGCAAGATAAGTGGCGAAGAGAGTGGCGAACAATACCGTCTCTCCCCCAAGGAAAAACCAGAAGCCCAAAAACTTGTTCTTTGCTTCGAGGGTTGCTTTTTCAGGCGCGGCAGGCCATGTTTCATAAGTGAATTTTTCTTCAGCTTGCATTATGCCTTTACCCCCTTATCATTATCTTCATCAATTAAGTCTTCTTTATGAATGTGGAATCCATGATCATCCTTAATAGAACGTACGAACATTGATCCTAAAGTTATAGCCATACCGAGAATCAGAACGAGAAGTCCCCACCCTTTTTCTGCGTGGTACGTCGCACCAAATGCAGCTACGAAAAGTCCAAATGACGTTACGAATGGAAGGAAAGAATTGTTAGGCATATGGATATCCCCTAGCGGTTCAGCAGGAGTCATGTCTTTTTTGCCTTCCATTTTTTCAAGCCAATATGCGTCCAATCCACGAACTAAAGGAAGCTGCTTAAAGTTGTAGAATGGCGGTGGTGACGGAATAGCCCACTCAAGTGTACGGCCATCGCCCCATGGGTCATTCCCAACTTTTTCGTTTTTAACGGTAGTCATGATGACGTTGATTAATAGTACGATTACTGCAACAGCCATGAAGCCTGCACCAATAGAACTAATTAGGTTGCCCATTTCAAATCCTTGTCCAGGAAGGAATGTAAAGATACGGCGTGGCATCCCCATCAAACCTAAGAAGTGCTGGATAAAGAATGTTAAATGGAATCCAATAAGGAATAACCAGAAAGTAATTTTGCCTAAAGTTTCATTTAGCATTGTTCCAAACATTTTTGGCCAGTATAGGTGTGCTCCTGCAAATAGCGCGAACACTACACCACCCACGATTACATAGTGGAAGTGAGCTACTACGAAATAGCTGTCATGATACTGATAGTCAGCTGCAGCAGATGCAAGCATAACCCCAGTTACACCACCGGCAACGAATGAAGGAATGAAAGCAACTGCCCACAGCATTGGCGTCGTGAACTTAATGCTTCCTCCCCACATAGTGAACATCCAGTTAAAGATCTTAATACCAGTTGGAACCGCAATCGCCATTGTGGCTACCGCGAAAATAGCGTTCGCAATTGGTCCTAATCCAGTTGTAAACATATGGTGAGCCCATACCATGAATCCAAGGAAACCGATCAATACGGTTGCGAATACCATGGATGAATATCCAAATAGACGTTTTCTAGAGAAAATTGAGAAAATCTCAGAGAAAATACCGAACGCTGGAAGAATCAAGATATAAACTTCAGGGTGTCCAAAAATCCAGAAAAGGTGTTCCCAGATAATTGTGTTACCACCCATCGTTGCATCGAAGAAATTAGATCCGAACATACGGTCAAAAATCATTAAGAACAATCCAACAGTTAATGGAGGGAATGCAAAAAGGATCAATGCTGATGTTACAAATGTTGCCCAAGTGAACATCGGCATGCGCATATACGTCATCCCTGGTGCACGCATGTTAATAATGGTAACCAGGAAATTAATACCACCCATTAGTGTACCCGCACCGGAAATCTGTAATCCCAATGCGTAGAAGTCAATACCGTGGCCGGAAGACGCGATTGATAGTGATGCGTATGAAGTCCAGCCTGCATCAGGAGCTCCGCCAAGGAACCATGACAGGTTCAAGAAAACTCCACCAAAGAAGAACAGCCAAAAACTTAATGCATTCATGTATGGGAACGCTACATCTCGCGCTCCAATTTGAAGTGGCATTACAGCGTTCATAAAAGCAAATATAAGCGGCATCGCTGCAAGGAAAATCATTGTTGTTCCGTGCATCGTCAGAATTTCATTATAGAATCCTGCGCTTACAAAATCATTGTTAGGTACAGCCAGCTGAATACGGATGAACAACGCTTCCAGTCCACCAACTAAAAAGAAGAATCCGCCAGCAATTAGATAAAGGATCGCGATTTTCTTATGGTCGACTGTTGTTAAGAACTCCCATATAGTAGCGCCGAATCCTTTTTTCTGAGCATAGGTACTCACAGTTTTACCTCCCTTTCAAACAAATCCCCTGTTATTTCTGGACTTTCAAGCCCATCAGATATTCTGTTAATGCTGCAATCTGTTCATCGGATAATTCACCATATGCACCAGTCATTTTGTTGCCTGGCTTGTATGCATCTGGATCCTCTAACCATTTCTTAAGGTCTGCCGGAGTATGATTAAGGACACCAGCAATACGTGAACGATCGCCAAAGTTTGTTAAGTTAGGGCCTACACGAGCTTTTTCAGGAGCAGTGTTTGCCGGAGTTACAGCATGGCAGCCAATACAGCTGTTATTGAAAATTTCTTGTCCTTCTTGTGCAGTTTGGGTTTCTGCTTTAACAGGCTCTTTAACTGTCTGCATGCCTGCTACCCATTGATCGAATTCAGCGCGTGGCAAAGCCTTAACTTTGAAGTCCATCAATGCGTGAGAAGGTCCGCAAAGCTCAGCACATTTTCCGTAGAAAAGTCCGCCAGCTTCATCAGCACCTTTGCTGTCAAATTCTAGCCAGAATTTGTTGACATTATCTGTGTTTGTATCCATTTTACCGCCAATTGATGGAATCCAGAATGAGTGTTTTACATCAGAAGCTTTAAGGTTAAAGTAAACCTTTTCATCTGTAGGGACCACTAATTCCTGGCTTGTAATAATTTTTTCATTCGGATACTCGAATTCCCACCAGTAAAGATTTGCACGGACATTAACAACAAGGACATCCGTTTTACCATCTTTGTTTTTCTTATCCATTGGTGAAACATTCGCCAAATTGAAAGTTTGTGCAACAGTTGGTACAGCAAGAATTAAAAGCAATAAGATCGGAATAACTGTCCACAGGATTTCAAGTTTGTGGTTTCCTTCAACCTGCTTTGGAATTTCACTGTCACTCTTCCTGCGGAATTTCATTACAACATAAATAAAAATGATTGTGACAACAGCAATTACTCCCACCATAATTGCCGTACTCAATAACATGAGTTCATACTGTGATTGCGCAACTTCACCTGCAGGTCTTAGTGTAGACAGGTAAGGTTCACCACAGCCGGACAAGACTAATGCTATCATTGCGAACACTGATAGCAGACGCCATTTAGCAAGCATCTTCATAGCTTAATTAAACCCCTCTTTCGTAAAAAACTTATAAATTTTGTTGTTAAAATATATGGAAAAATCCCCTCTCGTCAAAGAGAGGATCTCCTAACAAAGGTTATATTAATGTGACAATTACCATAGCGACAAACATGACTGTTAAGTATTGTAAGGAATAGATAAACATCATTTTTGCCCATTTTATATCATCCTTAAGCTTGAGACCATAGATTCCCAAAGCCAGCCAGCCAATATTCAGCACAGTAGCGAGAATGATGAATGGAATCCCAAGTGATGGAAGGAAAAATGGCAATGGCAGCAATGCAGTTACCCACAAAAAGATTGATCTCTTCGTTGCCTTGAATCCTTTTACAACAGGAAGCATTGGTATGCCAGCTGCCCGGTATTCTTCTACCCTTCTCATTGCTAGCGCATAAAAGTGAGGAGGCTGCCAAACAAATACAATGGCAAACAGCATCCAGGCCATCACATCAAGATTGGCATCCACTGCTGCCCAGCCGATTAACGGCGGGACCGCACCGGATATACTTCCGACGATCGTGTTAGAAACATACTGGCGCTTTGACCACATCGTATAAAGAACTACATAGCTGAATACGCCGATAATCCCAATAACCGCTGCTGTTAATGTAGTGGTTAATAAGAATGCCGTTCCCGCCCCAATAAGAAGGAAACTCATAAGTGCTACTTTGCCAGGCTGCACCCTGCCGGTAACAGTCGGCCTGCCCTTTGTTCTTTCCATAAGATGGTCTATGTCACGGTCAATATAGTTGTTAAGGCTGCATGAGCCCGCGACAATAAGGGATGATCCTATTAACGTAACCAGGATTAAATCAATATTATCCAGAAAATGGGCACCGCTGAAATGAAGCGCCAACCATAATCCTGTAAAAGTCGTCATCGCGTTTGAATTCACAATGCCTACTTTTATTAATGCCAGAAAGTCCTTAAGCACCGTGTTCCCCACGGCTGCAGGCTGTCCGTCCTCTAATACAGCTTCACTGAAAGCTTTTGAATTAGACATCCATATCCTCCTTCATCCCCAATAATCTGTTAAAATTGGTAAACAAATTTTAACAAAAAAAAGAAGAGTTTTTAGTGCTATATCTAACGATAGTTTCCACTAATCCCAACGTGTAAAGGCTGTTAAATGTTTGTGTAGAAAAATAACACCTACGTTGTATATTAAATCACACTTCACAACTTTTTTGTGAATTTTTTTTGAACAAAATTTGACTAATTTGTGTCTTACCGCCATTATCCATAAAGTTCTTTTCCATTGCAAGAAATAATCCTATAAAATCAAGACAAGATGATTCCACTGTCTTTCATCTTAATATATATATTTTTGGATAATATTTTCATGATAGCCATAAAGC
>NZ_JBALQL010000039.1:0-14176 GCF_036964885.1 Bacillus sp. JJ1122
CAGGACCGACGGGACCAACTGGGCCAACCGGACCACAAGGACCAACAGGTGAATGTGATTGTCCAGATATTGGATGTATTTGTACTGAACAAATAAGAAATCTTTTAGAGCAGATTGTAGAAATAAATAATGATGCTAACCCTAATAATGATATTTCTGTAAATATTAGGACTGAAAATGACGCTAGTACTGGAGCAGGATTCCCAGTTGAAATCATTGGTAATGGTGCAGTAAGACTTGAAGGTCCAGGAGGGCAACTTGTAGCTATAGTAAATATTTGCGAAATTGTTGCCATTACACTTCAACAGGGTACGTTTACAAGTCATGGATTAGAATTCTTAGATTTACCAGATCCGGAGCCTCCATTAAGTTGTGAAGAGGAATGTGAAGCTGCAATTAGAACAGCACTAAGTTCTATCCCAGCGGATGAAGGAATTAATATTAATGCCGGTGGAACTTCATTTACTGGTACGGTTGAGGGAGTATTTGTTGGTGCAGTTAATTTAGGTGATGATATAGCAATAGCAACATGTCATATCGGGTATATTAGTTAAAGTGTTTTATTCTAAATAGTAGCCCGTGAAAAGAAGAGTTTATTAAAAGTTTGCTAGTTAAACCTGCCTGTTGAGTTCGCTCCCGGCGCTTCGCTTTCCATGGGCGGCCGGGGGAGACTCCTCAGCGCTATGCGAGTTTGTGGGGTCTTGCCAGGTTTGTGCACCTGCTGGAGTCTCGCACCTTCGCTCTTATTAACATAGTTTCAAAACAACAATTAACATAGCCAAAAAGTAAAAGAGGAGAGATTAATCTTTCCTTTTTTTATTTTGTATAAATTTGAAAGAAAAAATTAAAAAGGTTATTAGGTTTGTATGTCGGAAAATTGGGGCAGTTTTACCCGTTTAATGATTTTGGGATCAGCTATTAATTGGAATAATCAGTGTAAAAAAATATGAATCCTAATCCTTAAATAAAGAAGGAATAAAAGAAACTTTTTATTAGTTAAACATAAATTACATTAAACTGCTTTCTTTAAATTCAAAATTACTTACCTTAAAAGGAATATTTTATGGTGATTTGAGGTGTTTGCTATTGTTCAAAGAACTCAGAACAAATGAATTCAACAAACGGTTAGCACGTCTTCCTTATGCTGAAAAGCAATGCTTAACTCATTCAACGAAAAACAAGAAAAAACAGCTCCATATTGTCTATGCCATGACCCATGTAGGCATATGTGGCGGTGTAAAGGTGATATTGGAGCATGCAAACAAGTTGCAGGAAGCTGGCTCTAAAGTAACACTTCTTTCACATTTTCAGAAGCCGAACTGGTTCCCGATCGAAGCAGACTATATTCAAGTCCCATTTGATCTAGAACTGGCCAAGGGAATTCCAGACTGCGATATTATTGTCGCTACTTACTGGGATCATATTCAAGCATGTATTGAAACTGGTATTGCACCTGTTGTTTATTTTGAACAGGGTGATTTTCATTTGTTTGACTATGAATCTATGAATAGGAAATTAAAGGATTTTATTCAAAAGCAATATGAAATTCCTCCTTTTATTTTCACCGTATCCCATCAGGCAGCGGAGATGATTACGAAGATATATGGGAGAGAGGCATCTGTTTATCCTAATGCTGTTAATGAACGTGTGTTTTGTGTTAATGGAGAAAAAGAATCCGGGGAAAGGCCATACTTATTAATGGTTGGTGGGGAAAGTGCGTCATTCAAAGGCATCCCTACAATCATTGAAGCGTATGAAAAAGTAAAAGAGGGATTAGATTTTGATTTAGATTTGTATTGGATTACACCTGAACAACCCTCTGAAAAAATGAAGAAGCTTGCGACAAAGGTATTTGTTAACCCGCCTCAGCAAAAGATTGGCAGCTTATATAGGGGGGCGGAATTGTATGTTTGCGGATCTTCATACGAGAATTTTCCTTTGCCGCCACTTGAAGCGATGGCCTGCGGATGCGCGGTTGTAACAACTAATAATCCTGGGTCCTTGGAGTATGCTGTACATGAGCAGAATGCACTCATTTGTAAAATGAAAGATCCTGTAGATATGGCCGAAAAAATTAAAGAAGTATTACTACATCCAAAAACAAAAAAGACATTAATATCGAACGGTTTGGCTACTGCAAATCAATATAACTGGAAAGCAATCATTCAAAATATCCTGGATTATTACAAAGACATTGCTGCTTACCAGATATCTACTAAGGCAAGATTGGAAGATTGGGATATCGTTATCAGTGAAGAAGATTGTGTCAATCAGGCAGATTATCTTAAACTTCGAAAATTCCTTCAGGCCACAAATGCTGATATTGTAAAAGTTCCTGTGCTTTACAAGGTTGAAGAGGTTCCCCAATTAGCAAAGTGGGAAATCATTGCTGTCAGGAAATACAGCGGCGAAGGAAATAGTGTGGATTGTTATTGTCCTGTTTACCCAAGGAATAAGCTGCAAATTTATAATGAAAAAGGGTATCAGGCATTCTTAATAAAACAATTCGAGCTGGCACTTGAAGAATTCACCACCTTATACAAGCAAGATCATACTATGAATAAGGTTGTGTGGGGGAAATGGATTGTGGTAACTCTGATCCGGCTTCAACGGAAGCAGGAAGCAAAGAAGAAGCTGAAGGAGCTTATGAAAGAATTCCCGTATAATACCGATTTTTATAAGCTGAATATCTTAGCAGGTGATCAAGAAAAACCAGACTCTTATTCGATTGATGTCATTCGATTATTAGGTGATGCGGCATCTTGTCCTGAGTTTTTTTATAATATCCAGCCATAAAAAGGAGACCCTCTAAATTATTTTTAGAGGGTCATTTATATCGATTTGCCCGAATATCAATGGCATGCAGTCCTTTTATGAGTCCTAAAGCTCTTAAATTGTGAATCGGTTCTTCATAATCCGGCTTGAACGTAAGTGCCTTTTTAAAGTGCAAAAAGGCTTCGTCATATTTTTTTAGATGAAGATAGGCCTCACCTAGGTAGTTTTCCACGTGGTGAGTTCTTTCTGTTATTTTACTAAACATATTGACGGCTCGTTGATAGTCTTTTTCCACAATGGCTTTCATTCCTTCAAAGAATTCCCGGTCACGCTTATTCCTGATCAGAGGGATGGCATCTCTGAATAAAAGAATTGCGTCATCTAACATCCATCTTCTCGACAGGGCAACCCCAGCTACTAGCTTAGCAATGAATAACGCATTTCCGTCAGGTGAATTCCAATCTATAGCTGGGATCCAATTTAAATCCTCATCCTTTAAATGTTTTCTCACATGCCTGGTTAATACTTCGGAGTCCTTATTGTTTGTTACATTTGTCTGATGTCTTCTGTAAAGGTATAAAGGTTCAGGAATATGATAAGATTTGCACTCTCTGGCGATTTGTAGAACCAAATCAGTATCCGACCCAACTTTCACGGTTTCATCATGTAAAAGACCATTTATGGCTTCTTTTTTAAAGATAATCGTTGGGTTATTAAAGGGAGTGCCTATATTCAGGAAGAACGTATACATAGATTCAGGGAAAATGTTGTTGGATTGCCAGTAGCCAAAAGGTTTGCCCTTCTCAGTCATTAATAGCATGTCGCAGTGAACAAATCCTATATCGTTTGATTCCAGGCCCTTCATCATTCTTTCAAATCTGTTAGGAAGGGATACATCATCAGAATCATGAATGGTGATATAGTCTCCTTTTGCAAGCCTCATTCCTGCATTTTTGGCGGCGGCAACTCCTTTGTTTTCTTGTTTATAATAATGAATCCGTTTATCGTCAAAGGATTGAATGACCTCATCGGTACTGTCAGTTGATCCATCGTTAATGATGATCAATTCAAAATCGGCAAACGTCTGATTTAGAATGCTTTCAATGGCTTCACCTACGAAACTTTCATTATTGTAAACGGCAAGAACTACACTAATCATGTCATTCCCTACTTTTTAATTTTGTCTGATTCTTTTCGATCCATTTATATACCAATCAAGTAAATGGCCGAAATCAATCGCTACTTTTCCTTGTTTCGCAAGAGCAACGCAGATGAGGTTTGCAGGGATTCCTGCGGACACAAAGGCAGCATCGAAGTCAAATTGATTTACTTCCTCAAGTACCCTTGGCACTTCATAGATGTTAGGTACCGGAACAGAGCCTACGATTGATTTATAGCCAAGCTTTTTAAGGTATTCCATGCCATCCTTAGCACGATTTCCAATCAACAAGATCCGATATTTCGACAACAAGTCGTGATAAATGGTGGATTCCTCATTCATGAGGTAGTTTATGCGCGAATCCGTAAGGTTCATTTTGTGTAATGGCAGCTGAAGGGTTTTAGCGAGAGAATTGAATAGTCGCTGATAGGTTGGATATCTGGCCTTCGGAATTCCGATGAAGTCTGCTTCTAATAAATTTTGGGTTAATTCATTTCTTTTTACATGATCCGGTACTTTAAAGCCTCCGAGAGCATATTTCAATTTTACGCTTTTGTTGATTGTGTCTGCAGGAACGAGCAGATCATGTGCTAATGCTAATATTTCTCCGTCTCCTAGACGAATAACACTTAATCCTCTTTTTGCTTTCATCGCTTGCCAAATTTCCTGCTTCACCTCATGAGGTGTTTTTAGTTGAATGATGCTGTCTGAATATCTTTTCATGCCCTCTTCAATAATGTCTTCGATATTAAACGGGAGATATTGACTGGCCTTTAGTTTTTCCTGTATAAGACCTTCTCCGCCTTTATAAATAGATTCCGATACTAATGATGCTGTATCCCATTGCCCAGGGTACCCAAGTTTATATATATTTTCCCATTGCTCCTTTGAAATCGAGTAACTCAAGAAAGGGTCTCCTCTCTTATGAACTTTTTCCATTCTCCATCATTATATTTATGTGCCAAATAAATGGTTCACCGATTTGCCCAAACAAGGGAAGGGAAGGAAACATAAGGTAAAAGGAAGACACTAAATTCACGAAACAAAGGGAGAAATAGAATGAAGGTATTAGTGACAGGGGGAGCTGGATTTATCGGTTCAAATATCGTGGATGGGCTGGTTCAAAACGGATACAAAACGTATGTCGTTGATAATTTATCATCAGGCAAACGTGATTTTTTGCATCCAGAGGCAGAATTTCACTCCATTAATATTTTGGAAGACGACTTCATCTTATTTTTTGAAAAAGTTAGACCGGATGCAGTCATTCATCTCGCAGCCCAAATAAACGTACAAAAGTCTATTGAGAAGTCTGCCCATGACGCAGAGATTAATATATTAGGCACCCTGAAGGTATTGGAACTATGTAAAGTATATAATTCGAAGCTGATTTATTCCTCGTCTGCGGCAGTCTATGGGAATCCTGCGTTTTTGCCTGTGAACGAACGTCATCCTATTAAACCGCTATCAAACTATGGTATTTCTAAATATACTCCTGAAATGTACATCTCACTATATTCCCAGCAATACGATTTAGACTACACCATTCTTCGGTATGCCAATGTCTTTGGAATCAGGCAGGAAGCGGAAGGAGAAGGTGGTGTAGTTTCTGTTTTTATAAAAAAAATGCTTAAAAACGAACCGCCTGTTATATATGGAAATGGGGAACAAACAAGGGATTTTATTTACGTGGAAGACATCGTTTCCGCAAACCTGGCTGCATTAAGAAAGGAGTACCGAGGAGTATTGAACATTAGCTGTAATGAAGAAATAACCATAAATACCCTAGTTGATGAAATCAACAATCTGTTAAATAAAAAATTATCACCTATTCACAAAAAATACAGGCCGGGTGACATCCTTAATAGCTGCCTCGATAATGAGTTAGCACTTAAACAGTTACACTGGAAACCTGTATTTACACTTAGAGAGGGCTTAAGGAAGACGATAGAATACTATAAGAGTCAACCGTAAGAATAAAAAAGGAAAGAAGTAAAGGTGGAGAGCCCTTACTTCTTTCCTTTTTTAGTTTCCATGTAGTCATTAAAAAACTTCTCATTGAACAAAACCTGCTTGTCATTTGGCCGGTATTTCTTGGCCAAATTATTGTGCTCAATTGATTTTTCGATATTTCCTAATTCCCAATGGCATACGCATAGCTGCAGCTGGGGATACCAGGTGGAATAGGCTTCGTTCTGGAATCCGGCTGTATCTTTTTTCATGTTTGACGCCGTCATATACCAGAATACGGCTGTCTGATAGTCTTTTTTAGCTTTGAAGAGATCTCCCAGGCGGCAGCATGGTTCGGGCCTTGGTGCATCATAAGTCAGGCTTTTTAAAAGTGCTTCCATTTCTTCGTCCTTTTCACCGAGCTTTGCATGGCAATCAGCCAAATAAAGGCAAGCCCTTATGTTGTCCTCCACCCATCCTTTTTTGCCGCCAAGGAACTCGTGATAGTAAATGATCGCTTTTTCATATCCCTTATGGTCACGAAGTTCATTGGCATAATAGTATAAGTCTCTCGGGGAAAAATCCTCGCCTTTTTTGATACGGTTCTCATAAATTCTTAAATTCCTGTCAGATGAAGTGTCGGTGGAGTTTTTTTCATCCTTCTTATGCTCCACAGAGATATCTGAGGAGATGATCTTGCCGCTGACATCGAGATATTCGTGAACAGGACCGACCCATTTAAAATTCCTGCTCCGTTTCACCAGGCGATTTCTTCTGTAATGGAAGGAAGGATTCCCATATTCATCTCTGGCAATCACATAAACCATCGAGACACCATCCACATTTACATCCAGGGATTCTTTAAGCTTTTTGAACTTTTGCTGGTCAGCTGGCAGGAAAACATCATCCGCATCGAGCCAAAGAATATAATCCATGGTGGCATTGCTGAACGCAAAATTGCGGGCGGCGGAAAAATCATCAATCCACTTAAAGTCCAGGACTTTATCTGTAAACTGTTTGGCGATTTCTTTTGTTCGGTCCGTTGAGCCTGTATCTACAATCACGATTTCATCGCAGATGTTCTGGACACTTTGAAGACAGTTGCCCAAAACTTCCTCTTCGTTTTTCACAATCATGCAAAGACTGATGGTAGGCACTGAGATACCTCCTATAAAAGATTTCTCACCATCTTATGTAATAGGACAAAAATGTGAAACTTCCAAATGAAAGGCAGTTGTTTATTCTTCATTACTGGATGGTTGTTTGACTTTATTTGTTATACCCAGTCCCATCTTTTTGTCATGTGGATAGAATAGGAAGGATAATAGACTATCTTGACAGGAAGGGGCTATTGAGATCAACGGGTACATTGACGATGAATTTGTTTCTTCATATTTGCAGGGGTGTTGCAAAAAAGGGGAGACTTTTTAATTTTCATAACAAAGAATTTAGTACCTGATGCTAATTCTTTTGTTGCTCATTCTTATACAGCATGTTATTATCAGAATATTATAAAAAGTAAAATGAAAATATCGGACAAGCTTAGGGGGATGAAGGATGAAAAAGAGTTTGGCTGTTTTAATGAGTGGGGCAATGCTGCTGCTTGCTGCATGCGGAGGCGGTGGAAGCGATCAAGCAAGCGGGGAGAACAAGGAGAAAACGGTTAAGATCGGAATCACGCAGATTGTCGAGCATCCGTCCCTTGATGCTGCAAGAGAGGGGTTCATTGAAGCACTAAAGGACGCGGGCTATGAAGAAGGCAAGAACCTGAAGCTTGATTACCAGAATGCGCAGGGTGACATGAACAACAATATGTCTATTGCACAGAAGCTTGTTTCGGACAAGAATGACCTTATTTTAGCGATCGCGACGCCAAGTGCTCAGGCGGCTGTCCAGGCGACGAAGGATATTCCGATTTTGTTCACGGCGATTACGGATCCTGTCGGAGCTGAGCTTGTCCAAAGTCTTGATAAGCCGGGCGGCAATGCGACAGGAACATCCGATACTCACCCGGATGCGATAAAGAATACGATTGAAGCGATTAAAAAATTTATTCCTGATGCCAAAAAAGTGGGCATTATTTATAACAATGGTGAACCAAACTCTGTTGTGAATGTTAAACATGCGAAGGAAGCATTGGAAGCAGCAGGGCTTGAAGCTGTGGAAACGACGATTTCCACCAGCTCTGAAGTGAAGCAGGCTGCTGAGTCGATGGTTGGCCGTGTGGATGTATTGTACATTCCAAAAGACAACACAGTTGTTGCCGCGCTTGAGTCCGTCATTGCCGTAGCGAATGACAAAGATATCCCAACATTTGTTGGGGAGGGCGATTCGGTGAAACGCGGAACGTTTGCATCGTACGGCTTCGATTATCATGATCTTGGCTACACAACTGGAAAAATGGCCGTGGAAATCCTGAAAGGCAAAAAGCCTAGCGACATGCCTGTCGGCTTCCCGGAAAACCTTGAACTGATTGTCAACAAGAAAGCGGCTGAGGAGGAAGGCATCGTCTTAACGGACGACATGCTGAAGGACGCTAAGGTTGTTGGGGAGTAAGGCTGTTAATTAGGGAATTGAACCATTTGTCCTCTAACATTGGCCATTCATCATAAATGGCCAATGTTAGAGGATTATTTATAAGTCCCGCTCCCGTCCGGATTATATTTATAGCTATTGAAATGAAAAATTTGCACGTTAACCTTTACGTCTTTTAAAGAGCTCTCGTCTAAGTAAAAGTCGGCATGGGTTACTAACTCCTGATATTTTTGGGGATGTTCCCGGAACCAGCGTTTACCGACATTGAGGACATCCGCCTTGTTCTCAATACCTGTCGTATAAATAGCTTTCATTTTTGTTTTTACATCTTCTTCAATTAATTTGGTTAATCGCTCTAAAGGAAGATCCTTTATTTTTTCCAGTAAATCCGCGCGTACAGAAAGCTCAATCGTCACCTTTGGAGTATCGGTGCCATCTGCATATCTTATCTTCATTTTCGGAGCGGCGAATTTCACTACTGCTGCCAGTTCTCCTTCATCATCTACTTTTTGGATTAACGAGACATTCTTTCCTGACAGCCAGTTTATGTAAAGAGAGTCTTCGAAAGAAAAGGATTTAATAAATTTTTGCTGCTGAAAGATGGCAAATCCGTCAAAGTACAAAACGGGATAATTCTTATCCGCCTGCCAGGTATCAGTGTCGATTTTCACAGTAGGCAGTTTGGCGGTTCCCATTGGTTCATTATACTCTCTTAAGAAGTTCATTAAATTGATAGGCTTCAGTTCATCCTGAAACAATTCGGAATCACTTCTCTTAAAAATAACGGTGTACACGGCAGGGTAGTTAAACAGTCCCTTAATATTAAAAACTTCCTCAATGTTTTCATCAGTTGTCAACACCCTGAGAGTAGTGCGAAGTGAACGATTTCTTCCAACTTCCTTAATGACATCATTGAAACGGTGAGTCACGATGCTTTTGCTTAGTACCAGTGTGATGACATGACCAAAGAACAAGGGAGGCTCCGATTTACTATAAAGCTTGCTGACGGCCAAATTCAACGTTTCTCCATCGCCGAAGCAATGAAAATTGGGAGAGGCTCAGCTGGTCTTCCACCTTCTTGTTTTGCTACATTTGCGAAATTTAAGCCTTGAATGTAGGCGGTATATTGTTTGGTTTCCTGGTCATAATCCATACCAATTGCCACGATATAGGTAAGGTCTTGGATATTCTTGATATTGGAACAGCCTGTAAGGAACAGGCAGCCAGCAAGTACAACAGTGAAAATCTTTACTTTCATGAAGAATTCCCACCCCTTGTTGGATCATCTGGACTCGTTGTCGCTGACCGTGTCTTGTAATGTTGTATGGGTGCCTTCAGGAAGGACTTGATGAAGGCACTAAGACTGATAGGAGCAAGCGACCCCAGGTAAGGAGACCCGAAGGATGATAAAGTTGAAAAGTAAAACACAGCTAAAATAAAGCCGATAATGACACCAAAGAGTCCTAAAAAGGTACTTAAAACAATAATTGCGAATCTTAATATGGTAATAGCTGTGCTTAATGACTGATTCACCAAGGTAAAAGACGATATATACGTAATCGCAGCAACAACTAACATAGTCGGCGAAGTCAAACCAGCGCGTATGGCAGCGTCCCCAACGATCAGGCCACCCAGCACTGCTACGGTCTGTCCGATGGCCCTGGGCAGACGAACGCCAGCTTCATTGAATAACTCAAACAAAAACAGGATAATGAACATTTCGATAGGGGCAGATAAGGGCAGCCCAAAGCGTGAAACAGAAATGGTCGCTACAAGCATATAAGGAATCTGTTCAATGTTAAAAGCGGAAAAAGCAATCCACATCCCTGGCAAAAAGGTAGAGATGATTAGCCCCATCATTCTGATCATTCTTTCCAGTGATACATAAGAATAGCTGATGTGGCTGTCCTCGGGTGATTTGGTCTGCAATAACAAATTAATCGGGGCAAAAGAGACAGTCGGATTGCCATCGACAATCAGGACGAACCGTCCCTGGTTAATGGCCTCGGCAATAAAGTCAGGTCTTCCTGTATAATCCATCGTAGGGAAAAAAGAGTATGGCCTATCCCGAACAGAGGATTCAAGCTGGTAAATACTCGTTAAGATATCCAGCTTCACATTCTTCAATCTTCTTCGGATTTCCTCAAGAACTGTCTGGTCAATGACATCATCCATATACATCATGGCGACTTTTGTCCTGCTTCTTTCGCCAATGGTATATTTCTCTAAACATAAGGAAGGGGTGTTGAGTCTTCTCCTGATTAAAGAAATATTGGTTTTGATGTCCTCAACAAATCCATCCTTAGGACCTCTAATCGAAGTTTCAAGTGCTGATTCTTCAGGCTGTCTTTTCGGAAAATCTGCTGCATTAATACTCAAAATGAATCGATCGAACAGAAAGAAGATATTCCCTTCAAAAAGTAAAGCAGTTAGAGCATCTAAATCCATCGTGGTTACATCTTTGGCCTGGAAGTAGGATTTCAGCTTGTCCTTAACCGATAATAGATCATCACGGATGCCTAGTTTAGGCAGGATAAATTGATCCAGGTAATGGTTATTGATCAAGCTTTCAAAATACACCATTTCAAACCTTTCCTGATCTGTTTTGTGCTCCTTTGATAAAAAGTCATGGCTGTTTTTAAAGCAGTCTTTCAGCTTTTCAGCTTTCTCTTTTAAAGTGTCATTATGTAGTGGATTCAATTTTGTTGTTCTTGCCATGTTGTTCATCCCTTTTCTTTAATACGAGTAGAAATAAGGCTGATAGCAGGATATGAATAAGGAAAAACACCATGCTAGCTGGTAAAAAGTACAGGAATACATATTTGTAGAAAAAATAAGTTTCTATTTTCATCGTCATAACACCAAATAAAATAATAAAGAGGATAGCCACAAGCTTTGGCTTTAATCGGTAGTGCTGCAATTTCTGAGTAAGCAAGGTGCCAATCAGGTACATGAACAACCCAATCCTAATTAACCCCCCACTAAGCCATTGATACAATGCAAAAAAATCCAAATGGGAGATATATTCTCCGATGCTTAAAATACGCCATTGCTCATAGGCGGGATACTGGAATTTAGCGGATTCAACTGGACCGAATTCCATGATTGCTGCAGTGAGTGGGCCTAATATCAAACCTGTAAGGATCGTCTGTAAAATAAACAGTTGTTTAAATGTTATTCTTTCCTGTGAAAATGGCTGCAGCAGGATGACAACATAAATCTCAAGCAGGCCGGATAGGGCGTAAATGATTCCTTTAACGATTGGTGCATACCCTTGAGACATAACAGGAAGCAATAAACTGGGATCTTTCAGATCTGTGTTGGTAATTGAAATGAATATTCCAAACAGCATCACAAGCGGCAATAACAAGCCGCTTGCAATGGACATATGTTTGATCCCGGCAAGCGTGATGATAAAACAGGCAATAGTCAATATGCAATTGATCATTAAAACTGAAGTATCAGCAAGAAAATAAGCTTCCAGCCAAAGCATTAAATCCCTGTATGTTATATAGGCGCTGCTGAATAAAAAAAGGATGAGCGGGGTGGACATTATAACTGATAGAGTCTTGCCAAAGCGCTGTCTGATCATGATGAAGAAACCATCATCATGGCTGTTTTTCACAATATAAAAAATCAGCCAAAGAAAGAAGATGGATATGGGATAAGCAAGAATCACGCTTACCCAGCTGTCCCTTCCCGCTGCTGTAAGAAGATTTGGGATCAGGATGACATGATTCAGCAGGCCAGTCGAAAGAATCAGCAGCAAAAATAACTGTCTGGGTACTAAAATTTTTGTAAGGTTTCTCATTCAATCACCAAATTTTCTAAAGATAAAAGGTATTATAACCAGAAAATGAAAAACTATTTTTACAGGATGAGGCTTGGACGATACCTATGCATGAAACTATAAAAATCTGTAGCAGCGGGGAAAGTTAGCATCTTGAGAATCAAGGATATTTCCCAATCTAAATCAGCCTATTTTCCCTTCTTATTTTTTCAAGAGTTAAATATCTTGAAATGATGGCTGTTTCTAGAAGAGACAGGCGGATGAAAAAGGAGGGGACTGGGATTGCGAAGGAGTAGGAGGATCATGTCTTTCATTCTAGTTTTATTGTTGATGGTGCCGGCTGCTGCCAGGGCTGGTGATTTGGGCGGGGGTTCCTCGGGTGTGCCGGGCACGTGGTATGTCGGGGCTGATCCGAGTTGGGTTGACCCGGCAAAGTCACCGATTGTCTTTGTTCACGGTTATAATAACTCGGCGTCTGTATGGTGGGAAGGCAATGATATGTATGAAACAGTACTTGCAAATGGGTATCAGACCGCATTCATCGATCTTTATTCTGATCGGGATATGTGGGAAAATGGCGCGCTGCTCGCACAAAAGCTGAAGGTGATCTATGATTATTTTGGCCAGAAGAAGCTTGTTGTGGTTGGCTACAGCAAGGGCGGCGTTGATGCACAAACAGCACTTGTCCATTACGGTGCCTACCCTTATGTTTCGAATGTCATTACACTTTCTTCGCCGCATCATGGCACACAGCTATCCGACCTTGCCCACAGCAGTACTGCCTGGTGGCTCGCGGCCTTGCTCGGAAACAATAATGACGCAACCCGTTCCCTCCAGACTGGGAATATGAAATATTTCCGCAGCATCACGGATCCTCATGCCAATGCCAAGATGAACCGGTACTACACATTGGGTGGAACGAAATGGGGCTCGTTTGGCAGTGCAACGTATTGGGGCGGACTGTATTTAAGCAGCTATGGTTCCAATGATGGAGTTGTCACCATCACCAGTTCCCGTGTACCAGGCGGCACGATTGTCCGTGAAGGTGCCTGGAACCATACGATGATCCGTGAAGGTTCTTATACTTTTTCAGAATTCAAACCTTACACAATGGCTGCCCAGCCGGCCCTCACTGCCGCCAATACAAGTTTGGAAAGTTTCTCGAGCGAGCCTGATACGAACCAGATTGTCAGAGGCGGAAAGGGAGATAAGGCGATCAAAGATAGCTTCGTAATTGAGGACGGAGCTGAAGGTTTCAAACTTGCCTTCCTAAGTGACCAGCGTTTGCCTTCGCTCAATCTGAAAGGGCCGGACGGAAAAGAGTATAATGTTGCGGCGGTGGAGCAGGAAACGAGTGAGTTTTTTAAAGGTGCCTGGGTTTACCGGTTTGAAATCGATCAGCCGGCTGCAGGGAAATGGACTGTATCAGGGCCAGCCGCATCCTATTTGTATACTGTCAGAATCCAAAGCCCATTGGGAGCAGAATTAGTGAAGGGCCCGAAAAATAAAAGCGTAAAAGCGAACTATAAAACAAACTGGATACAATACCATATAGACGGCAAGAAAAAATTGAAGGAAGCAGGGAAAGGATCCAAAGCTGGAATCGTTGCGGATGGAGATTTTACCGAAGCAGGAGTTTACAACCTGACGACGGAAGTGACCGGCATGAATGCAAAAGGAAAACCATTTGAGAGGACGATCATTGAATCTATTTATGTAGATGAATATGGGAAGGTCCATCGATAATGAGGGAAACGGCTGCATGATTGGGTGCAGCTGCTTTTTTGAGGTTAGTATTTTAATTGCAGATTATGAGAACAATTATGCCGGGAAAAATCTCGATGAGTGGTTGTCGTGGGGGGATGAGAACAACTCAACCCGGAAAAATCTCTTTGAGTTGTCTTCGTGAGAGTTATGAGAACAACTCAAAGAGGAAAAAAGGGTGAAGAGTTGTTCTGAGAGGGGGT
>NZ_JBALQL010000039.1:14261-26732 GCF_036964885.1 Bacillus sp. JJ1122
GGGGTACGAGAACAACTCAGCTCGTAAAAACCTCGAAGAGTTGTCGTCGGAAAGAACATACAACCAATTGAATTGCTCCAAGCGGTGTCTTTTGGAGTAGATTGCTAATAGCAAACCGTATACATCATAAGTCTTATTTACTAATTTTTACAAACCAAGTTGAGAGGTTGTAATCCTGACCGATATAAAAGCAAAGCAGAGTATATACATCAGGAGGAGAAGCAATGCATGTTTTGGATCTGATTGCGAAAATCAACACCAGTGTCGAAGAGCTCGACTTTGCTGCTGCTAGGTTGTATATGGAAGAAAATATTGAAATCCTGACTGAAAATAGAAATCATTTAAAGACGAATGCCAGGGATTTGCTTGAGTTTTTAACGAAAAGAATCGAAGCTGGCCATAAGCCGCTGACGAGACAGGATATATCGGTCATCAATGCGGTGAATAGCTATGCGTCAAAATTTGACCTGAGAGGCCTGAAGGTAATCATCCGTGATCATTCTCTGTTGTTTTTACGTAATGATATCGCAGCGTATTTGAATATGGATGCGAGAATTATTCTGGAAGGAATGGGCGCGATCCCTAAAGCAGGGTAAGTGGAGGGACACTTTTTACAGGGACAGATGATTGAACTATAAGATTGCATTTTCGGATTGCGGTTTCCATATTGGAAATCGTTTTTTTTATTTCCCGGAACCGTCATCTAATCTTAGTGAGAGGGAGAATATACCCTTACCACAGAAGCAATGTCTTCCCATGGCAAAAAAATTTTCATACAGAATATTACAGGGTTTTTACAGAAAATAGCGAATATAAACATATTAGCGTAATAATTCCTATGCAGATAGATAAAGAGAAGTTTGATAGATGGGGGAGGAAAATCCAGTGAGGGATCAAATGAATCCGACTGTTGAGAGAATTTTAGAAAACATAGACAAGGTCATGACTGGTAAAAGAAATGTTGCTGAATTGAGCTTGATCGCATTACTAGCCGGCGGACATGTGCTGCTTGAGGATGTGCCAGGAGTCGGGAAAACAATGATGGTGCGTGCACTTGCGAAATCTGTAAGCGCCCAGTTCCGAAGAATCCAGTTCACACCAGACTTACTGCCTTCAGATGTGACCGGTGTATCGATTTACAATCCAAAGGAAATGGAATTTCAGTTCAGGCCAGGCCCCATTATGGGCAATATTATTCTGGCGGATGAAATTAATAGAACATCACCTAAGACACAGTCGGCTCTTTTGGAAGGAATGGAAGAGCAGAGTGTGACGGTTGATGGCGTAACACATAGGCTTGAGAAGCCATTCTTTGTTATGGCGACGCAAAATCCGATTGATTATGAAGGGACTTACCCGCTGCCTGAAGCGCAGCTAGACCGTTTCCTATTAAAAATGAAGATGGGCTATCCTGCATTGGATGAAGAAATGGAGGTTCTGAATCGGGCGCAGCGCAACCTTCCGATTGAAGACCTGCAGCCTGTGGTGACACTTGAGGACCTTCGTGATTTGCAGAATGATATTAAAGAAGTATTTGTCGAAGACTCGATCAAGCGTTACATTGTTGAACTTGCGAGCCGGACCCGCGGCCATGCGAGTGTCTATCTTGGTGCAAGCCCTCGTGGATCGATCGCGCTTATGAAGGCAGCCCAGGCGTATGCGTTTATTTATGGCAGGGACTATGTCATTCCAGATGATGTCCAATATCTGGCGCCGTATGTTTTTGCTCATAGGATCATCCTGAAGTCCGAAGCCAGATTCGAAGGGATTACGGCTGAGGATGTCGTGAACAGAGTGTTAGCGAGAGTGCCTGTGCCGGTGCAAAGGCTTGTGAAGTAATATGAAGAATTTTTTCCAAAAGTTCAAAGAAATTTGGAAGCTCATCGTATTACTGTTTTTGATCATTATTACGTTCTCCTACGCGATGTTCCAGGGCGGCTTTGTCAGCTGGTTCCTTTTCTACAGCTTTCTGCCGTTCGGCCTTTATGCTCTAGGACTTGCTTTATACTCATTGAAAGAAATCAGGGCGGAAAGAGTCTATACAAAACAAGATTACAATGCTGGCGAAAAGTTTAAGGCAAGCATTGTCCTTGAAAGGAATTTTCCATTCCCGCTGTTTTATGCGATTGCTGAAGAACAGGCAGGGGAGTCGCTTGCCGGCAGCCAAGATTTGCGAAAAGCGAAAACGATGCTCTTTCCGGGGTTCAACCGTGTTTTCAGTTTTGACTATTCAATTGAAAACCTTCCGCGCGGGGAGCATATTTTAACAGCCATCAAGCTGAAAACAGGGGATCCGCTTGGCTTGATTGAAAAAGAAAAGAGCCTGCCAGTGGAAAGCAGGATTCTTGTCTATCCGGCCTATCAGGAAATGGTTTACCGTCCGGTTGCCCACCATTTTGACCAGGGAATGACAGCATCGAAGGAACGGGTGCAGCGTGATACATCGATGGCAATCGGTGTCAGGGAGTATCAGCCTGGAGACCGTTTTTCCTGGATCAACTGGAAGGCTACCGCAAGACGGAACGATATTATGACAAAGGAATTCGAACAGAGGCAGTCTCATGATGTTTCGATCCTGATGGATAGTGCTCCTGAGCAGCGCTTTGAAGTCGTGGTTTCTTTTACAGCCTCTGTGATCAGGGCGATTTTACGAAAAGGTGCACAGGTCGGCCTGCTGACTTCAAGTGCAGAGCGAACCGTGTTTCCGATTCGCGGCGGGGAGATCCAGCAACAGCAGCTTCTGTACCATCTGGCGAAAATCACGGATGAAAGTCCGGTTCCATTTGACCGGGTGCTGGAGGCTGAGACATTTCTGGCGCAGCAAAATAATTCAATCATGCTGATTACTGCCCAGCTGACCAAGGAACTGATTGAAAAAGCAGCTTTTTACAATCAAAGAAATGGCTCGGTCAGCATTTATCTGATTAAGAATGCCCAGGAATCCCCAACTAAAACAGAAATCAATCTAAGGTCAACTGCATATGCACGGGGAATAAGGCTGGTCATGGTCCACGACGGTCAATTTTCAGAAGCCTTCTCGGAGGTGAACAGAGGATGACGATGGATAAACCAAAAAAAGATATTACCGTCTTTTTATTGTACCTTTTCAGCTTCCTGCTGCTGTGGGAGTGGCTGCGGCCATTAAAGGAACTGACAGACACCGGCCATTTAAGTGTCTTTCTCGCATTCATCTTTATCTCATTGATGATGTCCTATTTCGCGATGCCGGTTATTCCGTCTGCTTTAATAAAAATGATTTTTATCCTGTACTCCGTCCATTTCATGTATTACGAAGGAACATTTTTCAGTGCAGGCTGGTTCGGCGAGCTGATTAAGGAAGTCCAGGCGAATGCAGGATTCGTGTTGGGTACAGAGTGGGATGCGTTAACAAATGTTTTTAGGACGATCTTGTTCTTTATCCTGCTTTGGCTGATGTCGTATTTAATTCAATACTGGCTGATCAACCGGAAGCAAATCTTTGTCTTCTTTTTCATGACAATGATCTATATTACGGTACTTGATACGTTCACACCTTATGAAGCGGATGCGGCAATTGTCAGGACGGTCATCTCGGGTTTTGCCGTGATGGGAATGCTGGCCTATTACCGTATCGTGGACAAGGAATTAGTAAAGAAAAATCTCGACAGTGTGAAAAAATGGATGGTGCCGCTTGTCGTCATGATTGCTTTGAGTGTGGGTATAGGCTTTACTGCGCCAAAGGCAGATCCAATCTGGCCAGACCCCGTACCGTTCATCACCTCTTATAACGAAGACAGTGGCAGCAGCACCGTAAAGAAAGTGGGGTATGGAACGGATGATTCCGCCCTTGGGGGACCATTTATCGGTGACGACCGGGTTGTTTTTGAAGCGGAATCGGATGGCCGGCATTACTGGAGAATCGAGACAAAAGATATTTATACGGGGAAAGGCTGGGTAGTGGAGCCAGGGACAGAAATGCCAATCAGTTTTTATCCGCAGCAAGACGTACCACTGCAGCCGTTTGAAGCTGGGGTGAAAACAGAGCAGCGTACAAGCAAGGTCATTCCTAAGATAGGCTACCCGCATATTGTATACCCGCTTGGGGCTAAACAAGTGGATGCTCCAGTTGGGAATAGGGTAATTGAGTTCAGCCTTGACCCTGTAACGGAAAAAATCCTTTCCGTCACGGATGGTACAGCAGGTTCAATTGGGCCATATTCCGTTACGTTCGACAACCCCATTTATATGATGGAAAAACTTAAAGCTGCAGGTTCTAACGGATTTCCTTCAGCTGACTATGAGAGCTCGGCATTCATGTCAAAGTATACTCAGGTCCCGGATGGTTTGCCAGCAAGGGTGAAAGAACTTGCAATGGATATTACCAAGAATGAAGAAGCATGGCTTGATAAAGCAAAAGCGGTTGAAAAATACTTCCGTTCCAATGAATTCGTCTATGACCAGAGCAGAGTGGCGGTCCCTGAAGAGAATCAGGATTATGTTGACCAGTTCCTGTTTGAAACGCAGCGTGGTTATTGCGATAATTTTTCCACTTCGATGGTTGTCATGATGCGTACACTTGGAATCCCTTCCCGTTGGGTAAAAGGTTATACAGAAGGGGAATACAAAGATACGCTGGAGGATGGACGCAGGGTTTATGAGGTAACAAATAACAATGCCCACTCCTGGGTAGAAGTCTACTTCCCTGGTGTTGGCTGGCTCCCATTTGAACCGACACAAGGTTTTTCAAATAGTGTCCAGTTTGAATATGAAAAGAAAGACACACAATCTCAAACTGATCAAGATACTGAAGAAGATAAGACACCTGAGGCTCCCAAGAAGCCTGAAACTCCGGAAGAGCTGGCAAAGTCCAACCAGCCAAAGAACTCTTTTTCAGATGGATTGAAAAAAGCGGGAACCATCCTGAAGACAAACATGAAGAAAATCTTGTTAACTCTGCTGGTGTTTGCTCTCCTTTCAGCTATTCTTTATAAGCTTCGTGCAAAATGGATGCCAAGTTTTTACATCCTTCTCTATAAGTACAAAAAGGATGATAAATACTTGGAAAAGGCTTATTTGGCTTTGTTGAAGCAGCTCGATCGCTATGGATTGAAAAGGGAGAAGGGCGAGACGTTGAGAGAATATGCGATTTATGTGGATCAATTTTTCTCATCGAAAGAGATGAGAAGGCTGACAACCATATATGAAGAATATCTCTATAGAGGCAGCGCGGATGATGGCGTGTGGGAGGAAGCGAAAACACACTGGGAATTCTTGATAAAAAAAGCTAGTGCTTGACCGTTAAATTATTATACTGGTACAATGTTTGAAAATATATAGAATAATCCTTCATATATCCTCGATAATAAGGTTCGAAAGTATCTACCAAATCACCGTAAATGATTTGACTATGAAGGCAGATTCTTTTCGTTCGTCCAGGGCTGGAATTCTGCTTTCATTTTTTTGAAAGGGAGAATTCTGGCTTTTTTAATGCGGCGGAAATTGGATAGGCTATAAATATTACATAAAACCAGTATTCTGCCGTCACGTTCAATAGGAAAAAGCGGCGTCAACGAGCGAGGAAATATTAAAATTCGGTTCTGTTAAAGCGGAATGATGGTTTCTAAACCCTGATGATTGTAGTGGAAGGCGCGTAAACTCCTGCGGGCTCAACGCCAGCCCCGCGGAAAGTGAAGCGCCTGGGACGAAAATCAACAGCCGTGTTTAACAGAGCCTAAAATTTAACGAGGTGACTTTATGAAAAACGAGCTGCAAGACCAGGAAATGATTGTTGTATTAGATTTTGGCAGCCAGTATAACCAATTGATCACAAGAAGGATCAGGGAATTTGGCGTTTACAGTGAACTTCACCCACACACAATCACTGCAGAAGAGATCAAGAAAATGAATCCGAAGGGGATTATTTTCTCAGGCGGCCCGAACAGCGTTTATGATGAAGGGGCATTCCGCTGCGACGAGGAAATTTTTGAACTGGGCTTGCCAATCCTTGGGATTTGCTACGGAATGCAACTGATGACAATGCATTTCGGCGGTAAAGTTGAAAAGGCCAAGAACAGGGAGTACGGTAAAGCGCTGCTGACTTTGCATAACCAGAATGCTTTATTCAAAGGCACACCTGAAGAGCAAATTGTCTGGATGAGCCATGGTGACCTTGTTACGATGTCACCGCCTGGTTTCAGTGTAGACGGAATCAATCCATCCTGCCCGATTGCGGCAATGAGCGACGAAAGCCGCAAGCTTTATGCGGTACAATTCCATCCTGAGGTGCGTCACTCTGTGTATGGTAATGATCTGTTGAAAAACTTTGTTTTCAAAGTATGTGAATGCACGGGCGACTGGTCAATGGAAAACTTCATTGAAATTGAGATGGAGAAAATCCGCCAGCTGGTTGGTGACAAAAAAGTTCTTTGCGCATTGAGCGGCGGAGTGGATTCTTCTGTTGTAGCAGTCCTTATCCATAAAGCAATCGGAGATCAGCTGACATGTATCTTCGTTGACCATGGTTTATTGCGAAAAGGCGAAGCGGAAGGTGTTATGCAGACTTTTGCTGAAGGCTTCAATATGAATGTCATTAAAGTCGATGCGAAAGAACGCTTCTTAAGCAAGCTTGAGGGAGTTTCTGACCCCGAGCAAAAGCGGAAAATTATCGGCAATGAGTTTATTTATGTATTTGACGATGAGGCTACAAAACTTCAGGGAATCGAGTTTTTGGCACAAGGAACGTTATATACCGATATTATCGAAAGCGGAACTGCGACTGCACAGACCATCAAGTCTCACCACAATGTCGGCGGGCTGCCTGAAGATATGCAGTTCAAACTGATCGAACCTTTGAACACATTATTCAAGGATGAGGTAAGAGCGTTAGGCACTGAGCTTGGAATCCCTGATGAAGTCGTCTGGCGCCAGCCATTCCCGGGTCCTGGACTTGGAATCCGTGTCCTTGGTGCGATTTCTGAAGAAAAGCTTGAGATTGTTCGGGAATCCGATCAGATTCTCCGTGATGAAATCAAGAAAGCGGGCCTTGACCGGGACATCTGGCAATACTTCACTGTGCTGCCTGACATCCGCAGTGTCGGCGTTATGGGCGATGCGAGGACGTACGATTACACGATCGGCATCCGTGCGGTTACTTCTATTGATGGCATGACATCTGACTGGGCAAGAATCCCGTGGGATGTTCTCGAAATCATTTCTACGAGAATCGTCAACGAAGTAAACCATATCAATCGCGTCGTTTATGATATTACAAGCAAGCCGCCTGCAACGATTGAGTGGGAATAAAATACGAACGATTTTAAAAACGGACATGAAAATGTTCGTTTTTTATATTGACTTGGGCAAAAAGTCCTGTTAGAATAAAGCAGAACTTAATAATTTGTCAAAATTCGTCGTATAATATTGGGGATATGGCCCAAAAGTTTCTACCGAGCTACCGTAAATGGCTTGACTACGAGGTGAATTAAAACAGGGGTGCAATTGCTCTTATCTTTTTTCCTGCCCTGTTTTTATCTAATTGCCTGCAGTCAACGCCTCGGTATCCGTGGCGTTTTCTTTTTGGCTATATTTCCCGATTAAATCGTTCAGGGGGAAAAGAGATGAAGAAGTATTTCGAATTTGAAAAGCTAGGCACGAATTATCGCCGTGAGTTCATGGGCGGTATGACAACATTCCTTGCAATGGCTTATATTTTGATTGTCAATCCAATCACGTTGACTCTGGCGGATGTAAAAGACCTTCCGGATGCATTGAGAATGGATTACGGTGCAGTATTCGTGGCAACCGCACTTGCTGCTGCGCTTGGATCGATTATTATGGGCCTGATCGGTAAATACCCGATCGCACTTGCACCTGGTATGGGCTTAAATGCATTCTTTGCTTACACAGTTGTTCTTGGAAGCGGAGCTCCATGGCAGCACGCACTTGCAGCCGTGTTCATTTCCGGAGTATTCTTCCTGTTACTGACGATTTCAGGTCTTCGAGAAAAAATCATCAACGCCATCCCGGTTGAACTGAAACACGCGGTTGGTGCTGGTATTGGATTATTCATTACTTTTATCGGATTGAAAAATGCTGGAATCATCGTTGACAATCCAGCGACATTAGTAGGTTTAGGGGATTTAACAAACGGAAATACATTGCTTGCAATCTTCGGCTTGCTGATCACAGTCATTATGATGACTAGAGGGATCAATGGAGCAGTATTTTTCGGAATGATCGTAACGGTCATTGTTGGTATGATTTTCAACTTGATTGATAAGCCGGAACAAGTGGTTGGTGCTGTACCAAGCATCGCACCTACATTCGGAGCTGTATTTACAGCCTTTGGTGATCCATCGTTCTATACGGCGACAATGGTCGGCATCATTTTGACCTTCCTGTTTGTAGACTTCTTTGACAACGCAGGGACACTGGTTGCTGTAGCGAACCAGGCAGGATTGATGAAAGACAACAAACTGCCGCGCGCTGGCCGTGCACTTTTCGCGGATTCTATCGCATCGATTGTCGGATCTATTCTTGGAACATCAACAACGACTTCTTATATTGAATCATCAGCAGGGGTTGCTTCTGGAGCACGAAGCGGTTTTGCTTCCCTTGTAACAGCAGGATTCTTCCTGCTGGCATTGTTCTTCTTTCCGGTTTTATCAGTGGTGACAGCACCAGTAACTGCACCTGCATTGATCATTGTTGGTGTACTCATGGTCTCATCACTTGGTAAAATCGAATGGTCCCGCTTTGAAATTGCGGTTCCATCATTCTTGACAATGATTACAATGCCGCTTTCATACAGTATTGCAACGGGTATCGCAGCAGGATTCATCTTTTATCCGATCACGATGATGGTAAAAGGGCGCAGAAAAGACATTCACCCAATCATGTATATTTTCTTCATCATCTTTGTTCTATACTTTGTGTTTTTAACTGAATAACATTGTGGGTTCAGCAGATTACTGCTGGGCTCTTTTTTTGTACAATTACCATTAATTAAATTTCGAATTCAAAGCTCTGTGGATTGACTTCTATTTTTACCTTTTATACGATATTCGGTAAGACTAGCTGAAACGGGGATGCAACATGAATAAAATTGAAGTGAAAAAAGGGTTAAACAATAATGTCATGATTGCTGACCACCCAACATTCGGCGAAGTTATCCTGATTGGGAAAGGAATCGGCTTCAACCGGAAAAAGGGAGATCTAATAGAAGAAGGTCAAGCGGAAAAGATGTTTGTCCTAAAGGATGAAAAAGAACAGGCCAATTACATTAAGCTCCTGCCATTTGTAGAAAATGACTTGCATGAAGCGATCATTTCTTCTATTGAATTAATAAAAAAGCGTACTTCAAGTACACTGAACGAGCACATCCATGTTGCTCTTACAGACCATTTGATGTTTGCTGCCAGCCGAATGGCAACAGGCCTTGAATTTAAAAATCCATTTTTAGTGGAAACGAAGACGCTGTATCCGACTGAATTTGAAATAGCCAAAGAAGTGGTGCAGCTGCTCAAAGATAAATCGGGTATTGAACTACCGGTTGGAGAAACAGGCTTTATTGCCTTGCATATCCATAGTGCAGTCATGAATCGCAATCTTTCTGATGTAAACATACACTCACAGCTTGTGACAAAATTGGTACAAATGATTGAAGACAATTTAGATATAGAGATCGATAAAGAAGGAATCGATTACACTAGGCTCGTGCGTCATCTGAGATTTGCCATTGAAAGGGTCAATAGTGGCGAAAAGGTCGATGAACCGGAAAAATTTGCTGCCCTCTTGAAAGAAGAATACCCGGTGTGCTACAATCTTTCATGGAAACTCATTAAAGTGATGCAACAGACCTTAAAAAAACAAGTATACGATGCTGAAGCCGTGTATCTGACGATGCATTTGCAAAGGCTTCAGAAAAAAGTTAAATAAATAGGTTCTTATTTTTTACGTGTTACTGATTCGATCAGGCATGAGTAAAGAATGTAATTGAAAACGAGTTTTATGGGTAATATATCCGTATGCTCTTTTCAGGTTACGTCTTTCTCATGCCTTTTTTATTTGTTTTTTTAATGTTTGTAACCGCTTTAGGAGTAAAAAATTACAGGAGGTCTTCCTATGTTTAAGAAAGCTTTTGGTGTTCTGCAAAAAGTAGGGAAAGCGCTTATGCTTCCAGTTGCACTATTGCCAGCTGCAGGTATCCTGCTTGCTCTTGGTGCGGCTCTAAGAAACCCTGCATTGTTGGAGCTTGCTCCATTTTTAGATAACAGCGGCGTCGATATGGTTGCGGCTGTCATGCAAAAAGCCGGAGATATCGTCTTCGGAAACTTGCCGCTCTTGTTTGCAGTTGGTGTAGCTGTTGGTTTGGCAGGCGGTGAGGGAGTTGCCGGTCTGGCAGCGATTATCGGTTACCTGATCATGAACGTAACAATGGGTACAGTTTTAGGTATCACCCCAGAAAAAGTTAACGGATTAAACTACGCAAGTATTCTTGGTGTCCCGACCCTTCAGACTGGAGTGTTCGGCGGTATCATCGTGGGTATCGTTGCTGCAGGACTTTACAATAAGTTCTATGAAATCGAATTGCCATCTTATCTTGGTTTCTTTGCTGGTAAGCGATTTGTTCCAATTATCACTGCAGGAACAGCAATCCTGCTTGGGTTGGTGATGATGGTTATCTGGCCTCCGATCCAAAATGGCCTTAACGCATTCTCGCAAAACATGGTTCACGCAAACCTGACTCTATCAGCATTCATTTTCGGTGTTGTAGAGCGTTCATTGATTCCATTCGGATTGCACCATATTTTCTATTCACCATTCTGGTATGAGTTTGGTCAGTATACGACTCAGGCTGGAGAAGTTGTACGCGGTGACCAGCGTATCTTCATGGCTGAAATCGCAGATAACGTGCAAAACCTTTCTGCTGGTACATTCATGACTGGTAAATTCCCGTTCATGATGTTCGGTCTTCCAGCTGCTGCATTGGCTATTTATCACGAAGCACGTCCTGAAAGAAAAGTTGTTGTCGGCGGTTTGATGGTATCTGCTGCTTTGACTTCTTTCCTAACAGGTATTACAGAACCGCTAGAATTCTCATTCTTATTCGTTGCGCCAGTACTATTTGGTGTACATGCTATTTTTGCCGGTCTATCTTTCATGGTGATGCATCTATTAGATGTAAAAATCGGTATGACATTCTCAGGTGGTCTGATTGACTACATTCTGTTTGGTTTGATCAATCCGCAGACTCATGCTTGGTTAGTCATTCCAGTTGGTTTAGTATTTGCAGTGATTTACTATTTCGGATTCCGTTTTGCGATCCGCAAGTTCAACCTGATGACTCCTGGGCGTGAAGCGGTTGAAGAAGAAGAGGAAGAAGGTGGAGCAAAGGGTAATGCCGGAGATCTTCCATACGAAGTACTAAAAGCAATGGGCGGACAGGAAAATATCGCTCACCTTGATGCTTGTATCACTCGCCTTCGTGTATCTGTAAATGACATCAAGGATGTAGACAAAGACCGTTTGAAAAAGCTTGGAGCTGCTGGTGTCCTTGAAGTGGGCAACAATATCCAGGCAATCTTTGGACCTCGTTCTGAAACAATCAAGGGTCAAATGAAAGATATCATGAGTGGCAAAAAGCCTCGCCCAGTTGAAACAGTTCAAGCTAAAGAGGTTGAACAGCAAATTGAAGAAGTAAATCCAGAAGCATTGCAAACGCATCATGATGGAGATGCAGAAGTAATCGTTTCTCCTATTAAAGGTGAAATCAAGCCAATCACTGAAGTGCCAGATGCTGTATTCTCAGGAAAAATGATGGGTGACGGTTTTGCGATCGTTCCATCTGAAGGCACAATCGTTTCACCGGTTGACGGTAAAATCGTTAACCTATTCCCTACAAAGCACGCGATTGGCATTCTTTCTGATGCAGGACGAGAAATCATTATCCACGTAGGTATTGATACAGTGAATTTGAAGGGGCAAGGCTTCGAAACGCTTGTTTCAGAAAATGATACAGTGAAAAAAGGACAGCCGTTATTGAAAGTCGATCTTGATTACATCAAGGAACACGCGACTTCAATCATGACTCCGATTGTCTTCACGAACCTAGCTGCAGGTGAAAGCATCGTTATTAATAAGCAAGGCGATGTAGACTTGAAGGAAGAAAACATCATCAAGATCTCTAAATAAGAAGCAGTCCTGACAGCCTCCCAGTATTGGGAGGCTGTTTTTATATGTAGAGATTTGTTGTAGGGTATTAAGAAAATAAATGTGTGTTTAAAAAAACATTAAATTTACCATTTTTTACAATGTTTAAACATGTTGACTCTGGGGATTGGCGGTGATAGTATATAGAAACAGTCGCGAACAGGTTAACAACATTTTAAATCTTGTAAAAAGAAATTAAAAAAAGCTGTTGACATTCGATGCTGTAACGTGTTAAATTATTAAAGTCGCTTCTGAGCGGCGCAAACAAATTGCTCTTTGAAA
>NZ_JBALQL010000040.1:0-12151 GCF_036964885.1 Bacillus sp. JJ1122
GTTTTCAAAGAACAAGTTATTTTTCGTTGCTCCGTTAGAAGCAACTCTTATATATTATCAGGTTTAAAACCCGATGTCAATAAGTTTTTTTCGTTTTGTTTGTTGCTGGCTAAGTAGCTCGTAGCAACAGATATAAATATAGCATCTTTATAAACCGATGGCAATATGTTTTTTCGTTTTTTATTTACAAAACAAAAGAAAGATTATTCATATTAATGTGTTCAAATCTATTCACTTTAATCATCAAGTCTTCGGGCTAATCTATTTCTTACGCCGCTAACTTTTTGGCTTCTGCACTATTGTAATAAAAAGATATGTGATAGTGAACAAAGTCTATCTTATTTTAAAATTGCCGGACAACCGCCCTCCCCAAAATAACAAAAGGCAAAACAGCCAGGGCCGCTTTGCCTTTTAATCTCTATTAACGGTGGCGCATTAATGGGAATAACAGTACGTCTCTAATAGAAGGAGAATTAGTCAATAGCATAACCAAACGGTCAATACCAATTCCAAGTCCTCCTGTAGGAGGCATCCCATATTCTAATGCTTCGATGAAATCATCATCCATTTCATGAGCTTCATCGTTACCTTGTTCTTTTTCTTTTAGCTGTGCTTCAAAACGTTCTCTTTGATCGATTGGATCATTCAGCTCAGTAAATGCGTTCGCATGTTCCCTTGCCACGATGAATAATTCAAAGCGGTCAGTGAAACGTGGATCTTCGTCATTCTTTTTTGCCAAAGGAGAAATTTCTACTGGATGGCCGTAAATGAATGTAGGCTGAATCAGGTGCTCTTCTACTTTTTGCTCGAAGAACTCATTTACAATATGACCATATAGCATATGCTCAGTCACTTCTACTCCGTGTTCTTTCGCAAGTGCGCGAGCTTCTTCTGTGCTCATCTGGTTCCAGAAGTCTACTCCTGTATGTTCTTTGATTGCATCGACCATATGAAGTCTCTTCCACTCCGGTTTAAGGTCGATTTCATATTCGCCATATTGGATGGTGGTTGTTCCTAGTACATCCTGTGCAATATGGGCAACCATGTTCTCAGTAAGGGACATGATATCACGCCAGTCAGCGTAAGCTTCATAAAGCTCAAGCATAGTGAATTCAGGGTTGTGTCGTGTCGAAATTCCTTCGTTCCTGAATACGCGGCCGATTTCGTAGACCTTCTCAAGGCCGCCGACAATCAGGCGCTTCAGGTGAAGTTCGATTGCGATACGCATGTAAAGCTGCATATCCAGTGCGTTATGGTGAGTGACGAATGGACGTGCAGAAGCTCCGCCGGCAATTGAATGCATGAGAGGCGTTTCAACTTCAAGATAACCTTGTCCATCTAAATAACGGCGCATTGATTGGATGATGCGGCTGCGGTTGATGAAAGTCGTTTTGCTGTCATTGCTTGTGATCAGGTCAAGGTAGCGCTGACGGTAGCGCTGCTCTACGTCCTTAAGTCCGTGGAATTTTTCCGGAAGAGGACGAAGCGCCTTTGACAAGAAGATAAAGTTTGCAGCTTTAATAGAAAGCTCGCCAACCTTTGTCTTAAATAACGTTCCTTCAACACCGACAATGTCACCTAGGTCTGCTGTGTCAAAAATCTCGTATTGCTCTTCGCCTACTGCATCCTGGCGAACGTAAATCTGGATTTGGCCAGTAAGGTCCTGTAAATGAGCGAAGCCCGCTTTTCCTTTGCCGCGCTTAGTCATGATCCGTCCAGCAATTTTTACAGAAACATTCTTAGCTTCGATTTCTTCTTTTTCCAATTCCCCAAACTCGCTGATAAGCTGGTCAGTCAGGTGCGAACGCTCGAAGCGTTTTCCGAATGGATCCATGCCCTTTTCACGCAATGAGTTCATCTTATCTCTTCTGACTCTGAGCTGGTCATTCAATTCTTCATGACTCATGTCTCTTTCACTCCAATATATAAATAAATTTATTATGTAATCCTAAGGAAGTTTGAATGGATACTTTTATTATTTTACACAAACTATCCGATTCAGACATTAAAAATCTCAAAATCCCTGCAGTTTTCCATAGGAATGATAAAAAATGTGCTAAATAGAATAAAAACTGCCAGTCTTATCCACTGGCAGTTGCATTAATAAAGGTATTATAGGAAAAGTGATAGTGAATGTCAATTTTTATCCAACCTGGTGAGCATTTTCCTCGCTGGCAGCTTCTACTTCGTCAGCAAAGTTTGTCAGCAAGCGAGCAAGCTCATCTCTCGTATTGCATTCATTGACCTGGTTGCGGACTGTACCGTTGCCGCGAATGCCTTTTAAGTACCAGGCAGCGTGCTTGCGCATTTCACGAACAGCGATATGTTCATTCTTCAACGCAATCAAGCGGTAAAGGTGAAGGATGCTGACATCGATTTTCTCGCGAGCAGTTGGCTCACCCATCAATTCGCCTGTTTCCAGGAATTTAACGGTACGGTAAATCATCCATGGATTTCCGAGTGCCGCGCGGCCGATCATGACGCCGTCTACTCCTGTTTCATCAAGCATTCTTTTCGCATCCTGAGGTGTTTGAACATCACCGTTGCCGATAACAGGAATGTTCACTGCCTGCTTTACATCACGAATGATATCCCAGTTTGCATGTCCTTCATACATTTGAACCCTTGTACGTCCGTGAAGAGCTACCGCTTTACCACCAGCACGTTCAACTGCCTGAGCATTCTGGATCGCAAAAATGTGATCCTCATCCCAGCCCATACGCATCTTAACGGTAACTGGTTTTTCAACAGCATCCACTACAGCAGATACCATTTCATAAATCTTGTTAGGGTCGAGCAGCCATTTAGCGCCTGCGTCACACTTAGTGATTTTCGGAACAGGACAGCCCATGTTGATATCAATGATATCCGCATTTGTATTCTTATCCACGTATTGCGCCGCCTGGACAAGTGTATCCTTCTCACCGCCGAAAATCTGAAGGCTAAGAGGCTTCTCACGCTCATCTATATATAACATATCCAATGTTCTATCATTTTTTGAAACGATTCCTTTATCACTAACCATTTCGGCACATACCAATCCAGCGCCAAATTCTTTGACTGTAAGGCGGAAAGCAGAGTTGCTTACGCCAGCCATTGGTGCAAGGACGACCTGGTTCTTCATTTCAATATCGCCAATCTTAAGCATGGTACCTCTCCTTAAAACACCATAAATAATTTATATAAACATTACTGCGGGCTTAATTCATCTAGAGTGACATCAAGGAATTCTGCTATTTTACCGATCAAGCTGTCATCAGGCATCCTGTTGCCTCGTTCGATTTCACCTATGATCGAAACTGATATCCCCAGCTCTTTTGCGAAGCTTTCTTGCGTAAAACCCTTCAGTTTTCGATAAGCGCGAATACGTCTTCCCCACTTTTCTGCTTCCATATTCGTACTCCTTCTTTATCAGGTATACTTTGTAAACAGGTTTCCAGAGGCTTCTCCATTGTGGGAAGCATGATGTTTGGGTTCATTTCTATCAAAGGAAGGATTACAAACGCGCGTTCGTCCATCCGAGGGTGCGGAATTGTAAGCTTCTCTGTTTCAATATTTTCTTGATTATACAGCAAAATGTCAAGGTCCAATGTTCGTGGACCCCAACGGATTTCCCTTTTCCTGCCAAGTTTTTCTTCTATTTTCAAGCATACATCCAGCAGCTCATACGGATGTAAGTTGGTAGAAACTTTGACTGTCATATTTAAAAATTGATCCTGGTCCTTGAAACCCACTGGATCCGTTTCATATATGGAAGAAGTATTTACCACTGAGATTTCTTCGTGGCCTTCAAGGAGGAGAATTGCTTTTTTCAGATATTCATACCGGTCACCCATATTGGATCCCAATGCTATATACGCCTGATTTTCCACTCTTATCTGCTCCTTGTGATTTCAACTGCAACTGATTTATAATGGCCAGGAATCGGCGGGTCCGGTTTGATTACCTTAACATGGCAAGCTTCAACGGCCGAAAAGCGATCAAGAATCGCACTGGCGATTTTTTCAGCAACTGCTTCGACTAATTTATATGGTTCACCTTCAACAATACCCTTGCATACCTGATAGAGCTCGCCATAATTGACAGAATCCTCAAGATTATCACTCTTCCCGGCTTTCGACAGGTCCATCTCCACTGTTAAATCAACGCCAAAACGCTGGCCCAATTTTGTTTCCTCTGGAAAAACACCATGGTAGCCGTAAAACTCCATTTGGTTTACATGAATCTTATCCATTGAAATCACCCTTCCCCATTAGAGCATCCATCATTTTGGCCGTGCGGGACATTTCCTTCACATCGTGAATCCTTATGATCTGGCAGCCCTGCTGGATTCCGAAGCAAACCGTTGCTCCTGTACCTTCGATTCTTTCTGAAACGGGAAGATCGAGCACTCCACCGATCATCGATTTTTTCGAAGTTCCGAGCAGCACAGGATAACCGAGTGAAACGAGCGTATCAAGATGGCGCATCATTTCAAGGTTTTCCGCCAGGTCCTTCGCAAATCCGATTCCAGGATCCAGGATGATTTGATCATCCTTCACACCGGCTTTTTTGGCAATCGTGATGCTTTCGTACAAGTCATTCAAAACATCTCTGATAAAATCCGAATAATCCCGGTCCTTCCTGTTATGCATCAAAATGATCGGCACGCCAGTTTCAGCAGCTACATCGGCTATTTCCGGGTCAGCCTTCGCTCCCCAAATATCATTGATGATAACTGCTCCAGCATCAACTGCTTTTTTAGCAACCTCTGATTTATACGTATCAATAGAGATAGGGATATGCAGTTCATTTGTGATTGCTTCAATCGCAGGCACTACCCTCGATATCTCCTCCGCATCCGAAATTCGTTCGTATCCAGGTCTTGTTGATTCGCCGCCGATATCTAAGAGATCCGCTCCGTCTTCAATCATCTGTTGTGCATGCTGTACGGCATTTTCTAGGTGGTTATACTTGCCGCCGTCTGAAAAAGAATCCGGAGTCACGTTCAGGATTCCCATGATTAGCGTCTTATTGGCATAATCTAGTGTATATTGTCCTGCTTTTATCAATGTTGATTGCTCTTTAATCATTCACGATCCCTCCCAACTGTGTTCTGCTCCAAAGTGTTTCGCGATGAGCTTCATAGTATTTATATAGGATTTTCACAATGTTCCCTTCTCTTCCCGGATAATCCGTTCCGGAAAAACGGGTAACAGGGACAATTTCCTGGATTGAATTTGTTAAAAACATTTCCTCGGCGTTTTCTGCTTCTTCCTGTTTGGAAAAGCCTTCACGAACAGTGAGTCCCACCTCACGGGCCAGCGCAATGACGAACCTGCGGGTGATTCCGTTTAAAATGCCTGTCTCAATGGCCGGAGTGAACAGGATGCCATCGTTGTACCAAAATACATTCGAAACAATCCCCTCTGACAAAAAGCCATCTTGCGTCAGAAAAATACCTTCCATATCAGGGGCGCTGCCAATTTCGCGCTTTGCAAGCACATTGTTCAGATAATGATGGGATTTAAGTCTCTCCCCGCCCTCGGGAGTGTTCCGTTTTATTTCTAAAATCACTGCCTTTTTCTCTGTCATCCCATTTGGAGGAGAAAGAGGTTTTGAAAACATAATGACATTTGGCTCAGAGTAGCTCTCTGTCTGTAAACCGAACTCTCCGTTGCCTGCAGATACATTAAAACGGATATAAGCGTGGCTGTAACCATTTTTGGCTAAAAGTTCATTTATGATGTTAACAACTTCCCTACGGTTAAATGCTGCATCGATATTAAGCATCTTCATGCCTGCATTCAGCCGCTCGAGATGGTCATCCAGTAAAAACGGGTGGCCATTGTAGATGCGAAAGGTTTCAAAGACTCCAAGGCCGTATAAAAATCCATGGTCAAAAGGAGAAATCATGACTTCTTCCTTTTTGGCATATTGCCCATTGATATAGACATACATTACAATTTGACTTCCATTTGTGCTGATTTGTAAATCGTAATGAAATTCCTTAGCAGTTGCTTTCCTGATGTAGTCAAAATGGACTCAGGATGGAACTGGACTCCCTCTACCGGAAGTGTTTTATGGCGGATGGCCATGATTTCGCCTTCCTCTGTCCACGCCGATACTTCAAGGCAATCAGGAAGGCTGTCTTTTTTTACAATCAGTGAATGGTACCTTGCTGCAGGGAAAGGGTTTTCCAGTCCAGCAAAAATCGTCTTGCCATCATGATGAACCATGGAAGTTTTCCCATGCATAAGCCTTTCCGCACGGACAACATCACCGCCAAATACCTGAGCAATCGATTGATGGCCTAGGCATACACCGAAAATCGGCGTCTTGCCAGCAAAATTTTCAATCGCTTCAAGACTGATGCCCGCCTCATTAGGGCTGCACGGCCCCGGTGAGATCATCAGAAACTGAGGATTCAATTCCTCAATCCCTTTAATCGAAGTCTGGTCATTGCGGATGACCATCAGCTCCTCGCCCATCTCACCTAAATATTGAACAAGATTGTATGTGAACGAATCATAATTATCGATCATTAAAATCATGCTTCACCCTCCGCGAGCTCTTTCGCCTTCCAAAGCGCGATGGCTTTCTTTAAGGATTCCTTATACTCATTTGCTGGGATGGAGTCAATTACGACACCAGCACCCGCCTGGACATGGGCCTTTCCATCCTTGACAAGCATCGTCCTGATGATGATGTTCAATTCCATATTGCCGTTAAAACCGACCCAGCCAAGCGATCCCGTATATGGTCCGCGTCTAACCGGCTCAAGTTCCTCAATGATTTCCATCGTCCGCACCTTTGGAGCCCCGGTAATTGTCCCGCCTGGGAATACCGCATTGACGACGCCAAACCAGTCTTCTCCTTCAGCAAGTTCTCCTCTCACATTCGAAACGATGTGCATAACATGGGAGTACTTTTCAATCGCCATGAATTCATTGACTTCAACGGTCCCATACTTGCATACCCTGCCAAGGTCATTCCGCTCCAGGTCCACAAGCATGACATGTTCAGCACGCTCTTTTTCATTGTTGATCAATTCATTGGCAAGCTGAAGATCCTCTTCATCCGTCCTGCCTCTTGATCTTGTACCAGCAATCGGTCTTGTGCTGACTTCCGGCCCTTTTATTTTTGCTAAAAGTTCAGGCGAACCGCTTACGAGCTGAAAATCTGGCGTATGAAGATACCCCATATACGGCGAAGGATTCAGGATGCGCAGCTGCCTGTAAACCTCCATTGCTTCCATTTTAATCGGCTTTGATTGCCTTACTGACAGATTCACCTGGAAGACATCCCCCTGCGAGATATACTGCTGGACTCTCTCAACCGCCTCTATGAATTCAGCCTCATCCATCGAAACTTCCAAGATGCCGTCAACAGGCTTATATACCGGTTCTGCAAGTGCAGGGAGCTCTGCTTCCCATCTCCGCTTCCATTCAGATAGCTTGTCCTCTGCCTGTTCCTCCAAACCAGCTTCAGCAAGTACCATCAGCCAAAGCTGCTCAGTCTGCTGATCAAACACGAACCACTCATGGAAAAGCTGAAAATACACTTCAGGAATCCCCGAATCGTCCTTGGCCAATGACGGTAATTTTTCAATATAACGGGCATAGTCATAGCTAAGGTAGCCAATCGCTCCACCCTGAAAATCCGGAAGGCCATCTGGTTCAGGAACCTGATATTCTTCCATTTGAATCTTCATTAATTCAAGAGGATTTCCCTCAAGCTCAACTGAAGCTCCATCCTTTATGACCGTCAATCTATTATTTTTCCCCGAAAAAATAATCTTCGGATCGAAGGCAGCGATGCTATAACGGCCGCCCCTTCCGCTTTCCAGGATAATATGCTCTTTGTATTGCTTTGCAATATAATCATATTGATGAAAAAAACGTGAAGCTGTATACGGAATTGTTAATGATTGAATGCTATAGCGCGGCAAGCTCTTCACTCCTATTTTTTTCTCTTTTTCCATCATACATGATGGAGAGCCCGCTTTCATTTTTTAATGATAAAAATTGAAGGGATTTTTACACGAAATCGCCTAATTATATGGAGTCATTCAGCATTAAATAACTATTCATTTTTACTAATAGCTTTACCCATCAATACATAAAAAAGAGACAAGCTTTTATGCCTGCCTCTTTTAAAAACAATTTATTCTTCGAATTGATAAAGCGGTGTGCTCAGGTAGCGCTCGCCATTGCTTGGGATGATTGCGAGTACTTTCTTGCCCTTGCCAAGCTTTTTCGCTGTTTCTAAAGCTGCATAAATGGCTGCTCCAGAGGATATTCCGCCCAGGACTCCTTCTTCCTTTGCCGCGCGGCGGGCATATTCGAATGCCTGCTCATTCTCTACTTTTATGATTTCATCGTAAACAGTTGTGTCAAGGACATCTGGAATGAAGCCTGCACCAATTCCTTGTATTTTATGAGGTCCGGGTTTTCCGCCTGATAAAACCGGTGAGTCAGCAGGCTCAACCGCGATGATTTTAATATCCTTGTATTTTTCACGAAGAACTTTTCCTGCACCGGTAATCGTCCCGCCTGTTCCAATTCCTGAAATGAAAGCATCGAGCTGGTCACCCATCTGCTCCACAATCTCAGGTCCAGTTGTACTTTCATGAATGGAAGGATTTGCAGCATTTTCAAATTGCTGTGGAACGTAATAGCCATGTTCCTTAGACAATTCCTCTGCTTTTCGGATCGCACCGCCCATACCTTCTGGACCAGGAGTCAATACAAGTTCGGCTCCATACGCGCGAAGCAAATTCCTGCGTTCCATGCTCATCGTTTCCGGCATGACAAGAATCGCTTTATAACCTTTCGCCGCAGCCACCATCGCCAGGCCGATTCCTGTATTCCCGCTGGTAGGTTCGATGATTGTATCTCCTTGCTTCAGCAAGCCCTTCGCTTCAGCATCCTCAATCATCGCAAGAGCGATACGGTCTTTTACACTGCTCCCAGGATTCATATATTCTAACTTCAAGTAAACATCGGCGCTTTGATCATCAACAAGTCTGTTTAATTTCACAATTGGTGTTTGGCCGACAAGCTCTGTTATCGAATTTGCAATGCGTACCATTTTACCCACCCCTTTTTTTACTTTAATCCGACTATATTAATTGGTTTTATTAAAATTTACCAACTCTTTAGGCCTATGTCAAACAGTTTGCTTCGACAAAAAACAAAATCAGTCCTCTGCCCATCCTTTTTAAACTATCCTATTTCAAATCGCTCTAAACCATTCCAAAAGAAAAGCGCAGGAGCTGGACATTTCTCGAAGTGAAGTTTAGTATTTGCTTATCTTAAAAGAAAAGCACCGGTCCATAAAACCAGTGCCCTTCATCTTATTTCTTCTCACTGTCACCATAAAACCAGCTTACTTCCGCTTCATTCCAAAAAGCCCTTGCCGAGACAGGGATATCCATTTGTTCAAGTGCCATCTGCCTGCGGATTTGATTCTTCACTTCCTTGAAGTCGTATTTTTTTCCTTCAAGTTTCTCGTGAAGATAAACAATTGCGTAGCCATTTTCAAGCTTCACCGGGCCTGTCCACTTTTTCGGTTTCAGCATTTTGGCTGCTTCTACGACTTGAGGATCAACTCGTTCATCCTCTTCATTGATAAAACCGATATCGCCGCCCTGGTTTGCGGAAAACTCATCAATGGACCGCTCCATTGCAAGCACATCAAAGCTGGAGCCATCCTTTAATTCCTTCACTGCCGCATCTGCTTCTTTTTTCGTTTCTACTACGATTTGTGAAACATGATAGGATGCAGGAAGATCAAACAGGCTTTTATTTTGTTCATAGAATGCCTTCATATCTTCTTCAGATACTTTTACATCCTTTGTTAAAAGCTCTTCCAGCAAGAGACTGTATTTAATTTGCTGCTTCCATTTATCTTCGCTCTTTGGTTCATTTTCTGCTGAAGAGTACATCGCTTTGTATATATTCAGTTCCCGCTCGATCGCCTTGTCAGAGACCTTAATCTTGTAATCATCAGCCATTTGCAGGACGACTTCCTGATCCACAAGATCCCTTAGCGTTTCTTCCCCATATCTTTCTTCTAGTTCAGTAAGCCAATCTTGCCGGGAAATCGTCTTATTGCCAATCTCCGCAACCGTCTCTTTATTCCCTTCCAGGAAGGCGGGCTTGAACAGCAGCAGCACGAGAGTAATAACGTTCAACATGGCTAACCCGGCAATGACATACCAAAGCTGCTTTTTCTCCAATTCTCTTCCCCCAGAACTTGCTTATTTTGCTTCTTTCTCCATCTCTTCCAACTCTTCTTTTGTATATAGGTATTTTTCATTACAGAAATGGCAGTGTGCTTCCGCCTGTCCGTCTGTTTCGATCATGTCCCTGAGTTCTTCAGATCCAAGACTGATCAACGCATTATGGAAACGCTCTTTAGAACAGTTGCACTCAAATGACACAGGAGATGTTTCAAGCACCTTAACATTTTCTTTTCCTAATAGTTCTTCTAGCAATTCCTCAGGGGATAATCCCTTATCAATCAATTTTGAAACTGGAGGAATTTCCTTTAATCTGTTTTCGATATACGTAATGGTCTCATCACTTGTACCAGGCATCAATTGAATGATAAACCCGCCAGCCGCTTTTATAGTATTGTCAGGATTGACTAGAACTCCGACGCCAACGGAAGAAGGTACTTGCTCAGATGTCACGAAATAATAAGTGAAATCCTCTCCTAACTCACCGGAAACCAAGGGTACCTGTCCAGTAAAATAATCACGCATCCCGATATCTTTTACAACCGAGAGGGTCCCGTCAGTGCCGACACCTCTTCTTACATCAAGCTTTCCATGCTCATTCAAATCAAAGTGGACATGTGGATTTGTCACATACCCTCTAACTTCCCCGCGTGCATTACTATCAACAAGGATCGGTCCCAGAGGTCCTCCACCAGCAATCTTAATGGTTAATTTATCATCACCCTTGAGCATTGCGCCCATCATGAGACCTGCAGTCATCGTACGTCCAAGTGCCGCTGATGCAACTGGCCATGTATAGTGGCGGCGCTGTGCCTCCCCAACTGTGTCCGTGCTTTTAACTGCATATGCTCTAATTTGCCCGTCAAAAGCAAGAGCCTTTACTAAATAATCGCTCATTTTTCTACTCCCTTCATGCTGTATACTCATTTAAATGGTTTTTGGGTTTTCCATATTGCGTTTATAAATTAGCTGCAATCCCTTTAAAGTTAAAAATGGATCCACGATTTCAATCACATTTGATTCCTGGGCAATCAGGTTCGCCAGGCCGCCCGTAGCGACTACTTTAGGCAGGACTGCGCTTTTGTCCTTCATCCGTTTAACTATTCCCTCTACCTGACCAACATATCCATAGAGAATGCCAGCCTGCATAGCTGAAACTGTGTTTTTGCCGATGACATCATCAGGTCTGCTGATTTCAATTCGCGGCAGCTTTGCGGCTCTCGAGTATAGCGCCTCTGTTGAAATGCCGATACCGGGAGCAATCGCACCGCCCATATATTGATTATGTTCATTGATGTAACAGTAAGTTGTCGCTGTGCCAAAATCAACAATAATCAACGGACTTCCATATTCATGGATGGCGGCAACAGCATTGACAATCCGGTCAGCTCCCACTTCACGCGGGTTTTCATATTTTATGTCGAGACCTGTTTTTATGCCAGGGCCGACAACTAAAGGCTTGATATGGAAGTACTTTTGGCACATTCTCTCAAGTGAGAACATGATTGGCGGAACAACTGAAGAAATGATAATTCCATCTATATCCGAAAAAGAAAGCTGAACATGGTCGAAAAGATTTTTGACGATCATGCCAAATTCATCTTCTGTTCTGTGGCGGTTCGTTTCTATTCTCCAATGGTGTTTTAACTCTTCCTGATCATATACACCTAACACGATATTTGTATTTCCGACATCAAAAACAAAAATCAAGCTATTCACCAACTTATTAATAGTTTATCTGAATCCATACTGAAAATATCATAACATAATCAACAAAAAACAACTAAATAAAGTAAACTGACATTGTTTTTGGCCTTTTTAACCTGAACTGTTGATTTCCGCTCCAATCAACAGGTTTAAAAATAATGTTTAGCTTTTACATATCTTGATTTATTAAAAGGCTCTGAAAACTAGGCTGTTGATTTT
>NZ_JBALQL010000040.1:12218-34210 GCF_036964885.1 Bacillus sp. JJ1122
GCTCCTGCGGGGTCTCACCTGACCAGCTGCGCCCGCAGGACACTGAATAGCTTCCTCGAATCCGCCCACGCACGATGGAAATGCGTTAGCATTTTCGGAGGAGTCTACGCGCCTTCCACTACAATCAACAGAGTTTAAAAATCAACATTTAGCTATAACAGAGCCTATTAAAAAAATTATCAGTTATGTTTGAAGTATTACTTAAACTTCTGCATTTCATAATTGTTCAATTCTTTACTCCATAAAAAAACAGGCACTCCGTTAAGAGCACCCGCTTCAGAAATCTATTCTTTTCGTTCTTCGTCGATTGCCTTTGGATCTTCAAGGACTGAGTCAATGTTCTTGTCAGTCTCTTCGATTGCTGGCATTTCCTCTTTTTTTGTATTGATTGTCACTTTCATGTCGTCCTTCGCAATGCTGACATTGCGGTCAGGGAGACGTCCGTGGTCAACCAAACTCTTGATTTGATCAGCATCAAGAGTTTCAACCTCTAGCAAAGTATTCGCAATCAAATCCAGTTTCTCGCGATGCTCTGTAAGAAGGTTTTTCGCTCTTTCATAACATCCTTTAATGATGCTCTGAATTTCAAGATCGATTTCGTATGCGATCGCATCAGAATAGTTTTGTTCATTATTTAAGTCACGGCCAAGGAAAACCTGACCCTGTGCCTGGCCAAACTGTAATGGTCCAAGCTTGTCGCTCATACCGAATTCAGTGACCATTTTCCTGGCGATGCCAGTAGCACGCTGGAAGTCGTTGTGTGCACCTGTGCTGACTTCGCCAAAGACGATTTCTTCAGCAACCCGTCCGCCAAGTAATCCTGTGATTTTATCCATAAGCTCTGGCTTTGTCATGAAGTAACGGTCTTCCTTAGGAAGCATGACAGCATAACCGCCCGCCTGTCCTCGAGGAACAATTGTAACCTTGTGCACCATTTCAGCTTCATCAAGAACAACCCCGATGACTGTATGGCCAGCTTCATGGAAAGCAACAATATTTCTTTCTTTTTTGGAAATGACACGGCTCTTCTTGGCAGGACCGGCAATGACACGGTCTGTCGCTTCGTCAAGATCAAGCATGTCGATTTTCTTTTTGTTTCTGCGGGCTGCAACAAGTGCAGCTTCATTTAATAGGTTCTCAAGGTCTGCTCCAGAGAAGCCAGGAGTCCTTGCAGCAATACTTTTAAGGTTTACTGACTCATCAAGCGGCTTATTTCTTGCATGTACCTTCAGAACAGCTTCACGGCCGGTTACATCCGGGCGGTCAACTGTAATCTGTCGGTCAAAACGTCCTGGACGCAGTAAAGCCGGATCCAGAATGTCTGGGCGGTTCGTAGCGGCGACAATTATGATTCCTTCATTTGCACCGAAACCGTCCATTTCTACAAGAAGCTGGTTAAGCGTCTGTTCACGCTCATCGTGCCCTCCGCCAAGACCAGCGCCACGCTGGCGGCCGACAGCATCGATTTCATCTATGAATATGATACATGGAGCATTCTTTTTAGCTGTTTCAAATAAATCACGGACACGTGATGCACCGACACCGACGAACATTTCAACGAAGTCGGAACCACTGATGGAGAAGAATGGTACTCCCGCTTCCCCTGCAACAGCACGTGCAAGCAATGTTTTACCTGTACCCGGAGGTCCGACCAAAAGAACACCTTTTGGTATGCGCGCTCCAAGTTCAGCGAATTTACGAGGGTCTTTCAGGAACTCAACAACCTCGACTAGTTCTTGCTTTTCTTCATCTGCACCCGCAACATCTTTGAAGCGGACTTTCTTCTTCTCTTCATTGTAAAGCTTGGCTTTGCTTTTTCCGAAATTCATCACTCGGCTGCCGCCGCCCTGCGCCTGGTTCAATAAGAAGAAGAACAGGATAAAAATAATGATGAAAGGAATAATCGATGTAAAGAATGTTACCCATCCACTTGTTTCCTTGGCTGGCTTGATTTCCACATCTGCATTAGCAGCTGCTTGCTCAATGCGGTTTAAGGTTTCTGGATTGTTCCATACATACGTGATGAAGCCTTGACCTTCTTTTTGACCCTTAAGCTGGCCTTTCACCTCATACACACCGCGTTCAGGCTGCAATGATAACTTACCATCGACATTACCTGCTTCCAACTGCTGTATGAATTTATCGTAAGTGATTTGTTCAGTTGGTTCGTTGTTTCCATTAAAGAAACTTACTACCCCAATAATGACTAAAAATATCAATAAATAAAAGATGGTATTACGGAAGATCCGATTCATCCCTTACCTCCTCCCACGGTAGACAAACTATATTAAATAGTATCATAGTAAATATTGCTAATACAAGAAATTGACATTCAGAATATTTGGTTGTTTCGAAAACATCTATTTCTCAGCAAGCCTTCTAACCGTTTATTTTGTATAGACTTCCGGCTTCAAAACTCCGATGTATGGCAGGTTGCGGTATTTCTCAGCATAATCAAGACCATATCCAACTACGAACTCATCAGGTACGATGAATCCAACATAATCTGCCTGAATATCAGCTTTTCTTCCTGTTGGTTTATCCAAAAGGGTGACAATTTTGATTGATTTCGCCTTGCGGTACCTGAAAAGCTCAACAAGATAGCTTAGCGTCAAACCGCTGTCGATGATGTCTTCGATAATAAGGATGTCTCTTCCTTCAACTGATGTATCCAAATCCTTTAAGATTTTAACCTCTCCGGACGATACAGTCGAGTTGCCATAGCTTGATACATCCATGAAATCCATTTCTAGATATGCATCAACCCGCTTCAGCAAGTCACCCATGAATGGCATTGCCCCTTTAAGGACACCGATTGCCAGCGGGAAGCGGTCTTTATATTCCTCAGTTAACTGAGCCGCCAGCTGCTTCGTTTTCTCTTGAAGTTCTTCTTCTGTAAAAAGTACTTTTTCAATATCATTTTTCATGACTATTGTGCCCCCTGGAAGATATCATTGCTTTATATAAGTTAATAGTAATAACGTGTTTCCTTTTTGACTTGCTTCATGGCTGGATTTTTTCAGACCCGGAAGCCAAAGAATTGTGCCTTCGCGATCTGTCACAATCGGCCATTCATCTCTTTGAGCCAAAGGAATTTTCATATCGATAAAAATATCCTTTACCTTCTTTGAACCCGCCATCCCTTTCAATTTCATCCGGTCGCCATTCTGCCTGTTTCGAATGATCAACGGAACGCCTGACCGCTCCATGTCAATAATAAAACGATCCACGGAGGCATCTACACCCGAAACATCATTGAGCAATTGGGCCTCGATCACATCACCGTTCGGCAATATCACGTTATCTGTTCCAAATAGTTCGAAACAATAATTATGCCTTTCAGGTGGATTCAGTTGAAAGTGGCATTTTCCATACGATCGTATGATTCTTAAACCGCTGGGGAAATCAAGAGTTCCTGATGGATGGGGATTGCGAATTATTGAAAAAAATTTTTCAATATGTATAGCGGAAAGAGAAGCAGGTCGATCTTTGTAGAGATAATTTAATATTAGTTTAATCCCTCTTCTTTGTAAAGGCATTGGCATTCGCTCAAATGAACTAATATCAATTGTTATTCCACTGTCCTCTTTCTTCATTACTTTATTCAATTTTTCCTTTGTTAATTCAACAAGATAATCTTCATCCATCTGCAATTCTTCACTAAAACGCTGAAAGTGCTCGTGTACAGCCGGATTCTCTTCTTTTAAAAATGGCAAAACACTTTTTCTGAAGCGGTTCCTGCTGTAGTATCCCTTTGCGTTGCTCGGATCTATTCTCGGCTCCAGATGGTTTATCTTACAATACTCTTCAAGCTCCTCTTTCGTTAAACAGAGAAAAGGCCGGAAAATCTGCCCTCTGCCAAACTCACGCGAAAAAGGTATTCCAGCCCGGGCTTTTCCAGAGCTGCCTCGTGTCAGTCTCATCAACACTGTTTCAACCTGGTCATCACCATGGTGTCCCAATGCAAGATATTGTAGATGATGCTTTTCCATCGCTTCCTCGAAAAATCGGTAGCGGCATTCGCGTGCTGCCTGCTGGGAGCTCATTCCTGTCTTCTGCATAAACGCAGGAACATCCACCCTTTTCATTTCGAAGGAAATTCCGTGTTCCTCACAAAAGTCCTTTACAAATAGGGCATCCTGATAGGACTCTTCCCCGCGGAACATATGGTCAACATGGACCGCAACAATGTTCAATGAGTATTTCACGCGCTGCGTCCATAAGTAATGAAGCAGGGCGAGTGAGTCAGGTCCACCGGAAATCCCTACAGCAATCGCTTTATTATGCAGCTGAAAACAATGCCTTTCCAAAAAAGCATTAACCTTTGATTCAATCATCTTAGAACTTCCTTACAGGTATCGCCGGTTTAAGTCTATACCCATGCCGGCAACCCATTAATCTTCTATTTGACTTTTTCAGCTTAACACTTTTACACCTTTATTATCAAAATCTAAAGCGCAGAACGGGAACTATTCCTTATCTACGAATAGAAGTGTGAAAGGTTTCAAAAAATTTATGTAATCTGGCTATAAATATAAATAAAATACAGGACCGATATAATGATGATAATTGTCAGTGTTTCTAACGCTGAAGATTTCTTCTTTTTCTTGTTATATCCTTTGCGTGTTTGCTGCAGTGGTGTGGCGTTCACAGGAGGAATATTCGTGTTGGTATGCTGACTTTGCTTTGTACTTGTTTTTGTTTGCGGACCCTGGTTTGCTGTATATGTCTTTTGCTGATAACGACTGCTTCTGGAATCCGCTTTCGGCTGGCTGAGTTGGAAAATTTCTTCCCTCATCTGCCGCGCTGATTGGTATTTGCCCGTCAATGCGTTGGCTATTACATTTTCATACATCTTCAGCTCAGGACTTTGCTTTACCTTGCCCATTATATCGTTCAATCCGCCGGTTGTTTTGGTAAACCTTTTCGGGTAGGCTGTATTGACCATAATCATCCCAACGGCGAAAAGGTCATAGCCCGGATCCGCTTTCCGGCTTCCTAACCCCCAATACCCCCTATCAAAGAATTCGGTGAACTCTTTGATAGACCGCCCTTGCAGAGTGGTGCCTCCCACATCGATACAGCGAATTCTCGCTGGCGGTCCTGTAACAATTAAATTATCTGGCTTCAAGTCTCCAAACACCCAGCCATTTTCATGCAAAATCTGCAGGTCCGCCAATAGCTGCAGGATCATTACTTCTTTCCAGTCAGATCCCTTCTGCTGCAGGAACGCCAGGAAATCTGGCCCCTTGATAAACTCCATTACATAGAAGCTGACGAGCTTCCCCGGCCGCTCCCAATCATCTACATCCAGCAAAGAAGGTCCGAGGGCAGATCCCTGGACCTTGGCAAAAGATTTTAACACATTGACCTCTGATGTGATCGACATGCCGTTGTCACTCATTTTAAGTGCGACTTGTGTATTGTTGTGCCTTGCAAGATAGACAATCCCATTCGCACCAAAACCAAGTTCCTTAATAATCGTATATCGATTGTGATGCCATTTCCCCTGGATGATCGTTCCGGGAATGACTTTACACAGATTCTTCAAAGAAGGATTCATCATCACGGGACAGAAGGCTCCTTAAAGATCGTTTTTTATTGAAATAAGAAAGTGCTTCGCGAAGGGCTGGTCCTGTTGGCGTAATTCCTCCAGTAGTCAGTTTGGCAAATATGCTGGTAAGGGATTCGAGCTTCGGAGTCCAATCCAGCAATTTTTCGACATCATTTCTTTTCCCGGGAAATACAAATACTGAAAAACGATTGTCTCCCGAACGTGCATTAAGGCTTAAACTCAGGTCCAACAAGGCTTCTTTCACTGTCGGCAGCTTATGCTTCATACTCGCACTCGTATCGACAAGAATCAACACTTCGAGTTCAACAGTCTCGCCTAATTCATCCACAACCTCCATGACTTCACCGCGCTTTTCAGGCGGCAGGTCTTCTACCGTACTTCCTCCGCCCAATATTTGCTGAAGTTCCTTGTTTACAACTCCCTGGAGGGTCTGGGTCATTGCTTTCCTTGTTACCATCTGTACCGTCTGCGAAAGCTGCTGTGAGTATACAATTTGGCTGACACCGCCGCCGGATAGTGCAATCCCTTCTATTTCTTTCATGCCCTGGTCATCTATAACATCCTGCTCCATTACACCAATCACGTTAACGGTAATCCCCTGTTCCTTTGCCAGAGCAGACATCGCGATTGGATCTTCCCCCTGGTTCGAACAGCCATCAGTTATAAGCAATATTTGCCTGATTGTACCTGTCTTCATGATAATCCCCTCTCATAGATAAATTTGTTACCATTGTCGACGAGGCGAGAAGGAAATATACATAAAAGACGAGGTTAATGCTCAAAATAGCTGTTATGCTCTTTTTTGATAATTCGACACGGGTATCGAGGCCCATTTAGGTATATTGTGATCGATTTTCGCTACAACTACCGTCATGTCGTCCTCAATCGAACCTCCGCGGGATCGGATCACTTCTTCCATGATCAAATCAGCAATCGCCTGAGGGTCATCAGTCTGGAGTTCATTGATTTTCCGTTTCATCCACAGATCATAATTCTCGACATGCTTCGGCCCTTCAAAAACGCCATCACTCATCATGATCAGCAAATCCCCGGCCTTAAGCTGCTCACCGACTACGTCCACCTCAAACTCTTGCAGGATGCCCATCGGAAGATTGCTGGCCTGGACCTTCATAATTTTCCCACCCCGCTTGATGAAGCTTGGTGTCGACCCTATTTTCAGGAACCGTGCTGATGCATTTTGCAGATCGACCATCACTAGGTCAAGAGTTGAAAAGATTTCATCTGTCGTCCTGAGCGATAAAATCGAATTTACCGATTTAATCGCAACCTTCTCCTCAATACCGGACTGCAGGATTTGTTGCAGTAATAGCAATGTATCCCTGCTCTCTGAATGCGCTCTTTCCCCATTGCCCATTCCATCACTGATCGCGATGGCATATTTTCCGCCGCTAAGCTCGATTGTCGAATAGCTGTCACCCGATACAAGGTCGCCATCCTTTGCCGCATGTGCCACTCCTGTTAAAACAGTAAAAGCTTTAGCAGAGCGGAATGTCACATGACAAAAGCCGTTTGGAAAAGTTGAGCACTCTTCTGAATTGACTACGATATTTTCCTTAAGGATATCTGACAGCATGGGCGCAATCAGTTTTTCGCATTCGCCGTGCCCTTGGCAATATGGGATCGTCATGTCGATATCGACATTTCCCTGTTCAAGGCTGTAAATCTCAACATGCTCGATATGGATGCCAAATTCCTGTAGCGCTTCAAGGATCTGTTCCTCCTGCTTGGAGTGGTTTTCGCGCTCACGCTGGATTTCCTTTGCGAAATCCCCCATTACCTCGGACACTCCTAACAATTGGTCCGCCACCAGTCTTCTGCTTTCCTGAACCTGTTTCTTAAGCTTCCTGTTTGCCTGGTAATAGGTCAGTTGCTGCTGCATGATTTCCATTACCTTTTTTGAACGCGTACAATGCTTGTCCCATTCACGGGAAAGTTTTTGTGGGACGACGCCTGAATTTTGGTCCATCTCCTGCATAATTTCGCTCATATAGTCATAGGTTGTATTAAAGTTCCTTGTCCAGCAATGGTCTTTCTTAAAGCAGGTCTGGCATGTTTTTTCCGTTACATTGCTTAAGAAATAATCCATATCACGGTCTGTCTCGGTCGTTTCATCCTGTACCTGCAAGTTTGAGAAGCTTTTAGAAAGTGCTTCAAATACATTCGAAAACTGGACGACCCGCTGTGCTGTTACATCTCTCATCTTTCTCATGTATTGCTGCTGCTCTGCTGAATACTCGGGCGTCCCAGGGATGTATTTTGCTATTTTGGAAGTAAGAGATTGGGGAGTCAGTAAAAACAATAGCACAGCCGAAGCCGATTCCATCACTGTTTTGCTAAGTGCACCTCCACCTTCGCCATACATGCCAATCAGCAGTGTTGCAATGAATAATCCCAGTGCCACACCAGGCTTTTTCCCTTCTTTTAAAAGACCGCCTAATAATCCTGAGAATGCAAGCAGGCTCATATGGTAAAAGCTCGAAACGTTCGCCAGGCTGAAAATCAATCCGGTCACGACGCCTACCGTTGATCCAACCGTTGCCCCGGCAACAAAGGAAAAGATCAGGACTAGATAGCGAGACATAACGTGTTCTACTGACATGTCATAAACAGTCCAGCCAATCGTTCCCGTCATGACGGAGGCCAGCATAATGATCAAGCAAACAATTTCTTCTGTTTTCAGGGATTGTTTCCGTTTGCTGATTGTCATTAATGGAATGCTTTGCAGGAAGATGAAGGTTAATACAAGGCTCAATCCGGCTTCGACACCAGCCATCATTCCTTCATAAATAGTAATATGTCCGGATAAAATAAGAGCTTTTAACATTTTACCTATCAAAATAGTAGAAAATATATAAAAAGGCAAAACCTTCAGGTCATTATTGATCCATTTTTTCGTCAATCGGTAGATCAGCAAAAATAAGAATACCGAACTAAAAGTAAAAACCGCCGCACCGAGTGATAATGTCGCCGCACCAGCCACCAGTCCAAACAACGCGATTGGGGCACGATCTTTACGGATCAAATAAACGGCAGCAAAAAATGGAAGGCTAAAAGGGGTCAACTGTGCAAGTATCAAGGCCCTGCCAAGCAAAAATCCAATAAACAGAAATATATACCCTTTTTTCAGAAAAAGGTTTTCGATTTTGGATTGCAGCTTCGCCATGCTTTTCGCAAACCTGAATCGTGATTCCTCGAGATGAACTTCACTGATCGGTTCCATCATGTTCCTTTCTACCTTTTGCATTAAATACACTCCCCGTTTTTTTATCGTTGAAAATTATTATAAAAGGGAGCCATACAGAAGTTTGTCAAAAACAAGGACAAGCATCCAAGTTTCGTTCGACGCATTTCCCCGTAAACAATGCATTTCCTCGAATAAACTCGTTATCTTCCTGCCAACTGCCTAATATAACCCCACCAATAAGCACATCGCCCTAATATTTTCCTATCGATATTTTCTACTTTTCTTTTAAAAATCCATTGACACTATTTTAATATCTATGTATTATATTTCTTGTGCCTCAAAACACACTATCATGGCGGTGTAGCTCAGCTGGCTAGAGCGTACGGTTCATACCCGTAAGGTCGGGGGTTCGATCCCCTCCGCCGCTACTAAAGAAAAGCATAGGCGACTGCTTAGCTCCGACAAGCGCTGGCCGACTAAAAGCGCCATGTCCTGTGGCAACGTCGGCACTAGAACGTCCTGTTCGTCGAAGGTCCGGCAGGTGAAGTCGTTCTTTGACTTCATCGGCCGGACCGAAATCGAAATGTATAGCCGACTGCCCAGAAACGCAGAAACTGGAGACTCCGACAAAGAAGCGCTTTTTGCTTCTGCCGGCGGAGTTGAAGTTTCGGAGTTTCTAGGAGGCGACACTGAACAAGCGACTCGAGGAGCTAGGAGCCGAAGCTACACATTTGAAGAAACCAAATTAAATTATGGCCCCTTGGTCAAGCGGTTAAGACACCGCCCTTTCACGGCGGTAACACGGGTTCGAATCCCGTAGGGGTCATCTAACACAAAAAAACTCGTTCCTTTTATAAGGAGCGAGTTTTTTGTATTATCCTAGCATGTTGATGAGCATATTCTTCCGACGCAACTCTATTTTTATAAAAACAGGTTGCTATGTACCTTATCTCTAAAATCAAAGTAAGATATTCTGGAAAAATTTATTTTATTCCGGATTCCTCATCTGATATTCCGGAATTTTTTAATTTATTCCGGAAAACACATAGGTTATTCCGGAGTTTTTCATTATATTCCGAATAGCAATCATGCAGCGCTCAACCAAATAAAAAAGACAAGCCCCGAAAGACTTGTCTTGATATAGCAATTACCTGCTATTTATATATGTTCACTTAGCAGCAAGTTAACCTCTTCTAGCTCCTCTTCCACCGCGCTTAGATTCAGTTGCACGTTTTAGAGTAGAAAGACGGTCTTCACTGTCCTTTAAAAATTTCGCCATTTTTGTTTCGAAATTTTCAGGACGGGCGTTCCGATTGTCGTTTGGTCTTCCACCACGCGGACGTTGTGTGTACGGCCTTGATTCAGATCTTTCTGGTCTTGCAGGTCTTTCAGGTCTTTCTGGCCTGTCTACTGCCTTCTTAATAGATAAACCAATTTTGCCGTCTTTTTCAACATTGATGACTTTCACTTCAACCTGGTCGCCCACTTTGAGGTGGTCATTGATGTCCTTGACGTAATTGTCAGCAACCTCACTGATATGGACGAGTCCAGTTGAGCCGCCTGGCAGTTCCACAAACGCCCCGAAATTTGTAATACCTGTTACTTTACCCTGTAGCTTGCTGCCTACTTCGATTGACATAAAAAAGTTTTGCCTCCTTAAAGATATAAAAAATCAAACTTACTATATATTATACAGAATATAAAAAAAGAGTGTCAATAAGGCGAATCTTGGGAGTCCTTTTTATCTTTAGGAAGGTTGAAGATAATTTCATTTTTTTCCGATAAGAAATATTCTTTGCGAGCAAGCTTAGCTATGTATTCATCGTCATTAAGCTTGACTATTTCTTCGTCAAGAATCTCTTGCTTCTTTTCCAGGCTTGCCAATTTCTGTTCAAGATGTTCTTTTTCTGCCTTCTTATTTTCAAGTGAGGCCGACTGTGAAATGAAAGTCGAGATCATTAAATAAGAGATTACTGATGCGAAAAGGGCAAAGACCGCGAGGCGCCTGAATAGCAGCTTTCGCTTCCTGCTTTCCGCAATCCCTGCTATTTCACGCTGCTGCACATACTGGTTTTCAATCTTGGATATATTCCGTTTCCTGATGACACTCATTCCCCGCAGTCCTCCTTACAATTATTTTTTAAATTTCTTCAACCATTTTATCGGCATTATAGAGTAATTCTTTACTAGGATTAGAAATCCTGCCAATTTATTATATAACTTCTCGACGCTTTTTTTAATCTTTTTCGGCAAAAGTTTCCAAAAAAGTAAGAAAAGTAACTGAATCGGTTTCCAGAGGAGTTTCAACACCCATAATAAAACGGCAAGAAGCCATTTTACAAGAGTATAAAGGCCTCTTCCCGCCAGGATCAGCAGCGATAAAACGGTGGCCGCCAGAAACTGAACAGGCCGTAGGATCAACAATCTGATTGCCTTCACAAAAAACACATAAACACTGATTGTGATGGAAATGGCCCGTTCCAGTACCTTCAGATAGATCTTTTTAAACAGGCTCTGGTACGCTGCAAAGCCACACAATAAAGCAAGGAAGATATAAAAGCGCAATTCTCCCATATTCACAGAAAATAAAATATAAAAAATCAACAACCCTTGCAATAGCCAAAATAGAATGTCATTGATAAAGACGATCCATGACTTACGCTTTGACCTTTTTAAAAAACGGTTATGCGTATCAAGTGAAGCTCCGAATAAGCTGCCCATCCCAATCATGGCGAGCATCGTCAAAAATTGGGTAGACAGCGTCATCGGAATAACTTGCTAAAGAAGCCTTTAGCTTTCTCCCCATGCTGGTCATCAAGATAGACCAGATCAAAGATTTTCCCTTTGATCGATACAATTCCCTTGTCGACATCCAGGTTCTTCATCTGGAGGTTTTGGCCTTTAATCGCCAGGAATCCCATTACAGTTTCTAATAAAAACTCTTCATTATCGAAGCTTTCTACTTGCTTTACTCCTGTAATCTCCAGTGTCCGCCTGCCTCTCATGACTAAATCATGGTCTGGCAAATTGCTTTTTGTCTGGTTCGTTTCATAATATTGGCTCATCATTACCCCTCACAATCGCATAATGCACTTTTGTACATGTTTATGATTTAGAGAGGGATAATAGAACAAGCCTTCAGGCGATTCCTGGGTTACTCTTCGTCGTCACCCGGAATTCTTTCTTCGCCCAGCATCGTATACATCTCAGCGGCTTCATCCTTGCGGGATGTTTCCTGTATGCGGTCGATTCTTACAGAAACGACCTTTTGTCCAAAGCGGATTGCCAGCTCATCGCCCGCTTTTACATTTGTGCTCGCCTTGGCAGGGACACCATTTACTGAAATCCTTCCCTGATCAGAAACTTCCTTCGCCAGTGTTCTTCTTTTAATCAATCTTGACACTTTTAAAAATTTATCCAGCCTCATCGTATCTAAACCCCTTTTTCGTTATTGGTTCGATTTACCTTTACAAACCATGTTTCTTCGCTTCATTCCAAAAAGAATCAAGTTCTTCTAGAGAATAGCTGTCGACTGATTTGCCGTTTTCTGTGGCTCTTTGCTCAATATAGGCGAAACGGCGCATGAACTTTTGGTTTGCCTTGAATAAAGCCTCTTCCGGATTGATGTCATAATGCCTTGCAAAATTGACAAGCGCGAACAGCAGGTCCCCGTATTCCAGCTGGATATCTTCCTGCTGGCCTTTTTGTGTGATTTCCTCTGAAAGCTCCTCGATTTCTTCTTTCACTTTATCAAGGATTGGCGCGACAGTTTCCCAGTCAAAGCCTACCTTGGCAGCTTCCTTTTGCAGCTCATATGCTTTCAGCAGATTTGGAAGACCCTTGCCTGCACCCTCAAGCAAAGACTTTACCGCACCGCCCTTTTCCTGCTCCTTGATCTCCTGCCAATTTTTCATGACTTCTTCTTCATTTTCAGCCGTTTTGTCGCCAAAAACGTGTGGATGTCGGCGGACCATTTTCGCTGATACACCTTCAATGACATCCTCAATGGTGAAGTAGCCTTCATCTTCGCCAATCTGGGCATGAAGCATGACTTGCAGCAGCACATCACCGAGCTCTTCGATCATATGGTCAATATCATCGTTATCAATTGCCTCGATCAATTCATACGCCTCTTCAATCAAATATTTTTTAAGAGACTGATGTGTCTGCTTCTTATCCCAAGGACAGCCGTTCGGCCCCCTTAATATTGATATAATTCCACGGAACTTTGAAAAATCCTTGTATAAAATCTGTTCCTCTTCTACAGGTGGCACATAAACAGAAGTTAAATTGCTCAACTCCATTTCCCTATCCATTTCATACAACGGCACTTTCCTGATCACTTCGTTCTTGCTGCCTGCAGCTGTCACAATATAAACTTCGTATTCATCCGGCAATTTTTCCATCAGGGTTAGCTTGACCTCAGATGCTACAAAGGAATCATAGACCTGTCCAATAATCGTATGGCTATTCAACAGCAGCGATTCCTTTGACAGCTCTGTACCATCAAGCAGCTGGAATCCCTCAATCGGATCAATAGCCAGCGCCTGGAACATGGCATCAAGGAAGCTCTGTCCCCCGCCAATCTCGATTTCCGTATTTCTTTCAGGCCCTCTTTCTAGTAAAAGCTGAACAGTCCGCTCTGCAATCAGGGGATGTCCCGGAACTGCATAAGTCACTGTTCCTTTTTTTGCTTCAGCAAGCAAGGTTTCGGTAATTTCCTCATACACATCTGCAAACTGGTCGTGTTTCTCATAGACTGAATCAAAAGATTGAAATTCCACCCCTTCCTGCTCAAGTTCCGTTACTACAGGGTGTTCTTTTGTCCGCAAAAAGAGGGTTTTTTCCTGCTTTAATCTTTTATATACTCCAAGGGGGAGCTGATCTAAGTCACCAGCGCCGAGCCCTATGATCGAAATCTTGTTTGTCATTTCTTGCTGCCTCCTGTCTTATTTAAAAATAGCTGAACCAGCCTGCTGCCAAACGGCAAGGTCAATAGCTCCTCTTCATTTAAAGCCTTCGTTTTGATTAAAACAATGAAATACACAAGTGCCCCCAATAACACCGCGCTTAACCCCTGGAAAATGGCAGCCAGCCTGTCAGGTTCAATATATCGATAAAGAAAATCGGTTATTTGCAAATAAAAATAAAGGAAAATACTCATGATAGCCGAGGAAAAAAGGATTTTTGCCACAAATGAGAAGGATAGGACCGGTTTGCCCATTACAGCTCTCAGCCGGGCCACGAGTATAACCAAGATGATCAGCATGGCCAATAATGTGGCATAAGCGGCTCCCATCGCACCTGTTCTCGGGATAAAGATCATGTTCAGGCCGTATTTCAATCCAAAGCCAGCCAGAATAACGACCGCTGGAAAAATCGTTTTATTAAGCCCTTGAAGAATGCTGGTGATCGTTAAAATCACCGATCCCAACAGAATCATTAAACTCAGTACTCCAAGGACATTTGAGCCCTCGGCATTCTCAAACAGCATGATGTTGACGGGAACGATAACACTGAATAACCCAGCGGCCGCACCAGCGCCGAAAAGTAGACTGGTCTGAAGAGCAAGTCTTATTTTCTGCAGGATCACATCTGTGCGATTCCTTGATTTTTCCCCTGAAATCGCCGGAACAAGGCTCAAGGACATCGAGGTTGCCACAACTGTACCAAGCTGAATCAGAGGCTGGCCCCTGTCAAAGATGCCTTTTGCCGATTTTGCCTCGTCTCCTGCCAAACCCATTGCCAGCAGAGAGGTATACATATTCAATGAGTCTGCAAGCTGGAACAATATTAACAGCATGCCACTAATGCTAATCGCAAAACCCTGTACAACCAGAGCTTTTATCACCCAGGCCGAATCCGCCAAAAGGGTCTTTGCCTGATAGTGTTTAAATGGATGAACTGTCCTGTTTTTCAGATAAAAAAAACTCAGCACAACAGCTGAAATCAATCCCCCAGTAACCGAACCGAATACTGCACCGGCTCCGGCAACATATAAGGAGTATCCTTGCTGTATGAACAATGCGGATAGTATCAGGATCGTTGCAACACGGATCAATTGTTCAGATACCTGAGAAACAGCTGTAGGCACCATATTTCCCTTGCCCTGGAAATAACCTCTGAACACGGATGTAATTGGGAAAATCAGGAATGGCACTGATACAACCTTAAACAGCAAACCGAGCTCGGCATCACCGATTTTTCCAGCAATCCAGTCAGAACCAAAGTAAAAAAATGAAAAAAGCAGCATTCCTACAAGTCCTAAAAAGAAGAACGATACTGCCAGCATCCTGTCAGCCCGGCAGCTGTTCCCCTTTGCCTGCTGCTCGGTATACAGCTTGGAAATGACAACCGGAAAACCATATGTAGATAAAACCATAACAATCCCATAAAAAGGATACACTTGCTGATAAATATAAAAACCGATGTCCCCGACGATATTTTGAAATGGGACACGGTATATCGCGCTTAAAATCTTTGTAACCAGGGCTGCCAATGTCAAAATCATGGCTCCCTTAACTAAATCTTTTGAATCTGTAACGGGCTTCATCGCCCATCTCCTTCCAATTCCATTATCAAAAAGTATTATAACATAAGGTGCATGATGCGCCTTGCGTGGTATGAATTAAGATTAAATGCAACCAAAAGAAAAGGGGCAGCTTTGGCAGCTGCCCTTTGTGGATGATAAAATTTCGGTTCAATATTAGAATCCAGATTATGATTCCATCTGTCTCGCCAGGAAGCCAGCAGCTGTTTCAACTGCTTTTTGTTCAACATCTCCTAGTGAGCCCTCTTTAGTGAAAATGATAACGGCTCCGATCGGATCACCGTTCGCAATGATTGGCCCAATTGTATAAGACGACACAGGTTCTTCATTGCCCTCAACAAGCGCAATGTTTGCTTGCTGGTTTACTAAAGTGGAATTGCGGTCTTCCATCGTCTTTTCGACAAGTTCACTGATGTTTTTGTTTAAGTAGTCCTTCTTTGAACCTCCGGCCAATGCGATATAAGTATCACGATCGCAGATTAGTACCGGGTTGCCTAAGCTGTCATATAGCGCTTCTGCATATTCCTTTGCAAAATCGCTTAACTCGCTGATTGGAGAATATTTCTTTAAGATGACTTCACCATCGCGGTCCACGAAAATTTCTAGTGGATCTCCTTCACGAATACGCAGCGTTCTTCTTATTTCTTTAGGAATGACGACACGACCTAAATCATCGATTCGACGAACAATACCAGTTGCTTTCATCCAACGTTGCCTCACTTTCATCTGATGATTATTTTGTTTGGTAATGACAATTTAAACCTTTATTAATCATCCTTACCAAGTTTGAACTTAGTATCTTTCATATGGAAAGTTCTATACACTTCTAAAAATATTTTCTCTGAAGTGATAAAGATGCCAAAAACGGATAAACCTTCCAGCTATCAAAAGCGTATAAACAAAAATTACCCTTGTCTTACTTTTTTGAAACACTTTCCAGTTTTACATTTTCGTTACAAGGTTTTTTCCCTAAGATTACGATACTGAGTTCTCTTGTTCTTTTTGGGAGTCGTGCAGTCCCTTCACCATTTCAAAAGTAATATCAAACCAGCGATCGTTTTTGATGAGTTTCGTATGGATGACCATCTTAAGCTTTTTGCCTTCCATTCCGAGCCCTACAGCATTCCGGTATTGGCTGCTGACCTTAAAGACTTTCTGTCCGTCAATCCTGCTGCTTCCTTCTTCTGTTAAAAGTATATTTACATCCTGCTTAGCTTGTTTTATTGATTCCACACCGGCAGTTATTGCATACACCTTCAGTTCGGCAACCTTGAACAAAGCTTCGACCTCTTCAGGGTAATCGCCATACCGGTCAATGATTTCTTCTTTTAATTCCTCGATATCCTTCAGAGTATCGATTCCGCGGAAACGTTTATACATTTCGATTTTTTGGTGGCCATCAGAAATGTAGCTGTCAGGGATATAGGCATCCAGCTCAAGATCGATCTCGATGGAAGGCCTGCGCACTTGCTCCTTTTCCGGCTTCCGTTCTTCGATTGCTTCCTTAAGCATTTGCGAATACAAATCAAAACCGACTGAGTCGATAAAGCCATGCTGTTGAGCCCCTAGCAGATTTCCCGCTCCGCGGATCGACAAGTCGCGCATCGCAATTTTGAAACCTGACCCCAGCTCAGTGAACTCCTTAATCGCCTGAAGGCGTTTTTCAGCAACTTCAGTAAGCACCTTATCTTTGCGGTAGGTAAAATAGGCATAAGCGACCCTGTTCGAACGCCCTACCCTTCCTCTAAGCTGATATAGCTGGGATAAGCCCATTTTATCGGCATCATAGACAAGCAGTGTGTTCACGTTCGGAATATCAACGCCTGTTTCGATGATTGTTGTACTCACAAGAACGTCAAACTCACCTTCCAGGAATCCAAGCATGACAGATTCCAGCTCATTTTCCGACATTCTTCCGTGTGCAAAGGTAACTCTTGCATCGGGAACAAGCATGGAAATTTCTTCAGCTTTCCGTTCGATGTCCTCAACCCGGTTATAAAGGAAATATACTTGTCCGTCCCTCGCAAGCTCACGTTCTATCGCTTCGCGTACAAGTCCTCCGTTGTATTCCATCACATACGTCTGGACAGGGAAACGGTTTTCAGGAGGTGTCTCAATGACTGATAAATCCCTGACTCCTAGCATCGACATATGCAGCGTTCTTGGAATTGGTGTTGCAGTTAAGGTCAGTACATCTACATTTGTTTTTAGCTGCTTGATCTTCTCTTTATGCGTTACCCCGAACCGCTGCTCTTCATCGATAATCAAAAGACCAAGATCCCTGTAGGTGATTTCCTTTGATAATAAGCGATGGGTCCCAACGACAATATCAACACTTCCGGCCTTTAAGCCTTTGATTGTTTCTGTCTGCTGTTTCCTTGTCCTGAACCTGCTCAGCAACCCAATATTAATCGGGAAATCCTGATATCTTTCTCTTAAGGTTTCATAATGCTGTTGTGCCAGGATTGTTGTTGGAACAAGGAATGCTACTTGTTTGCCATCGGCAATTGCCTTGAAGGCCGCCCTGATCGCGACTTCTGTTTTACCATAGCCGACATCCCCGCATAGGAGGCGGTCCATCGGCCGTTCACGTTCCATATCCAGCTTGATTTCATGGATGGAACGGATTTGATCCTCGGTCTCCTGATATGGGAAGGAGGATTCAAAGTCACGCTGCATTTCACCGTCTGGAGAGAATGCATGGCCTACGCTTGATTCTCGTTCTGCATACAGCTTGATGAGGTCGTCTGCAATATCCTGGACAGAGGATTGAACTTTGCTCTTAACCCGCTTCCAGTCGCTGCCGCCCAGCTTGTAAATCTTCGGCTCTTTGCCTTCAGAACCTACATATTTCTGTACAAGATCAATTTGCTCGACAGGCACATACAATTTATCTGTTCCATGGTAGCGGATATGGAGATAATCCTTATGCACCCCGTTGATCACGAGCGTTTCAATGCCCAAATATTTTCCGATTCCATGGTTCACATGGACAACATAGTCGCCAACCTTCAATTCAGAGTAACTTTTAATCCGCTCTGCATTCGAAAGCTTTTGACGCCTTGGAGCTTTTTTCGTCTTTTTATTAAAAAGCTCCTCTTCCGTAATCAACGCAATCTTCTGGATTGGGAACTCAAAGCCTGTATTTAGGCTGCCCTGGATTATTTGGACTTTACCCGGCAGTATTTCCTGCTTGCTATTAGACCTGACCGCATCTATTTCATAATCCTCGAGCACCCGCTCAAGCTTTTTGACTCTCTCATCATCCGGACCAAGAAAAATCACCGCATAATTCCCTTTGCGCCAGCGATCAATTTCAGCCTTCAGTACATGCATTTGCCCGTGAAAGCTTTGCATCGGTTTGCACGAGATGTTAATGATATTTTGCGGGCTTGTGTTAGGAACATGCCTTAAAAACAAGGATAAATAAACAATCGGATTTGCAGATTTGCTCAGCAGTTCAGGAAGATGGTGTGAAATCTTAAGATCATGGATGATCTGCCCTTCTCCAAGAAGGCTCGTGTACCATTCCGCTTCCTCCTTGTTCAGTGATTCATTCATTTCCTGCACCCTGCTTATTTCATCCACAAACAGAAAGCCGCCTGATGGCAAGTAATCTATTAAACTTTGAGGCTTCTCATAAGCGACCGATAAGTACTTGAAAACTTGATCCGGTTTCTGCCCATTTCTTAGCTGCTCAAGTTCATAGCCGATGTTCTGTGCCATGAGTGTCTTAGCCTTATCATCCTTAAGCTTTTTCAGGCTGTTTGAAAGACCAGCTTCTATACCTGTGATGAGTCGGTCCAGCTGTTCATTTTCCAGTGGAATTTCTGTTGCTGGTCCTATTAAAACCGATTTCATTTTTTCCTTCGAACGCTGATCTTCGAGAGAAAACGTCCGGATCGAATCAACCTCCGCATCAAACAGCTCAATCCTGATTGGGTCAGCGGAAGTCAGCGGGTATATATCAATGATTCCGCCCCTGACACTGAACTCACCTGGAGCTGATACCATTCCTGCTCTCGTGTAGCCCATGCTTACAAAGCGATTGAGTACATCATCGAGGTCGATTTCTTCCCCAAGTTTGAACGTCATCTGGAACTTTGACCATAATTGTTTTGGCGGCAATACTTTTCTTAAGCCCGCCATTGGAACGATGATCATACCTGATTTCTTTTTGCTCCAATGATTCAAAGCCTCTATCCGCTGTGCTTTAAGCTCAGGGCTTGAGATACTGATTTCTGCGGCAATCAATTCATTTGCCGGATAAAGATAGACTTCATCTTCCCCTACTAAGTTAACAAGATCATCGTATAATTTTTGCGCCTGCAATAGATTATGCGTCACTACCAGGACGGGGCGTTTTGTCTGTTCGTATATTGCCGCTAAAAAGACTGTCCTTGCCGAACCGGACAGGCCGGCGACAAGCTGTTCCCTAAGCCCCGCATCCATTCCGGAAATAACAGATTGGACATCATCCTGATGACTAAATAGAGCTTTTAGCCCCTGCATCCAAACCTCTCCCTCTCTTTTTAAAAAACTGTTTTCAAATACTTTGTTGCTTTTATAACAATCCATTAAGAACAACAATCTTTTAGAAAACAGCCTTTTAAATTACATTTTACCGTTGCGATATTTAACGCAATTACTAGTTTTTCAATGCCTGATATATAAACAGAAAAATGCTTTGGATGATAAATCCAAAGCTTGTCAGTGAATCAAATAGTCATGTTGATGGAAGTCTGGATTTCGTTCCAGTGCTTCCTGACAGTCTTCACAGATCGATTTTATATGGATGTCGCCATTGCCTGCGTAAGAAACCATCTCCTGCCGTTCTTCATCGGTAAGCTTGTGCAAGCCAAGGCTTTCGCTGTGGACAGACATCCTGTCCAGTGAGCCGATATTCGTGCCGCAATGACGGCATTGATAATGTATAGCCATGCCCGTCCCTCCCAAATTAAGTCATTATCATTATTGACCCTTTGCGAGGAACTTATGCACTTAGCCTATTGTATGTTTCTCTTTTAAAATTATATTACTAAATGGCTGGTTTCGCATAATTGTTATTTGCCATTCAGCTTGAATTCCTACTAAAAGCCTAGCGGTTAAAAGTATTCATCACTTCTAAAAACGGCTTTTTCATCCATTCTTCACATGCATCTGCCGATTTGACGACCGCCTCTTGCATTTGATCCTGCTCTTCACTGGTAAAACGTCCGAGCACCCAGTCTGTTACTGCCATACCGTTCTGAGGCCGGCTGATGCCCACTCTGATGCGGTTGAATTCCTGCGTGCCTGTATGGGCAATCGTCGACTTAATTCCATTATGGCCTCCAGCGCTGCCTTTTTGCCTTAATCGGATCCTGCCCGTTGGCATATCAAGATCATCATAAATAACGACTAAATCGTCCATATCTATACTATAGAAATCCATGACAGCCCTGATGGATTCTCCAGAAAGGTTCATGTATGTTAGTGGCTTCAAAAGGATTACCTTTTCCCCGCCAGCAAAACCCTTTCCATAAATCCCTTTATGCTTCGCCTGATCCAAAGGAATGTTCCACCTTTTCGAAAGCTCATCGATCACTTCAAATCCTATATTATGCCTTGTTTTATCATACTGTTTCCCTGGATTCCCTAAACCCACAAACAATTTCATTCTTGTTTCACACCCCTTATCAGCCAAGCGTAACCGCCTAAAAAGAGAACGCAAATTAATCACTCTCCATCCTCCTCCAGATACGCCCTGGTTAGACGACTCTATTTTTAACAACCGTAAAAGACGTAACCTCTTCAGGCTACGTCCATTACCTACTGTATTATTATTCGCTAGCTTCTGTTTCTCTTCCTTCTTCATTTTCAGGTTGTCCTGGCTCTTGTTCTTCTCCAGAATTAATTTCTTCTTCCTGTTTCGGAGGAAGGATGGAAACTAGTACAGTGTTTTCATCATCGTTTATTTCATAATTTCCTGTTTTGATATCGGCAAGTGTCAAGTTCTCACCTACTTGAAGATTTGTTACATCGACGTCTATGGATTGAGGAATGCTTCCAGGAGTCGAAGTAATGTTCACTTCATGCACAGGCTGCTGCATAACGCCGCCATCTTTCACACCTGCAGCATCCCCGACGAGATTGATTCTAACACTCGCATTTACCTTCGAACTCTTATCCACTGTAAGGAAATCAGCATGAAGGACCTCATTTTTGATATGGTCCTGCTGATAATCCGTCAGCATGACATCATGCTGGCTGCCGCCAACATCAAGTGAAATCACGCCATTTTTTCCATTTTCGCGAATCGTCTTAAGAAATTCAATGCTGTTTATATAAATCGATTTACTTTCTGAATTCCTTCCATACACGACTGCCGGAATGTTGCCCTCCTGGCGTAAACGTCTTAGATTAGAACCTTTAGAATCTTTAGAATCTGTGCGTTCAGTTGCTTTCAATACTGCACCCATGGTTTTGTCCCCTTCCTATTCAATAAGTTTTGTCTATATAAAAAATGCCCCAAAATAGGAAGGTCTAAACGTTTAACTTTCTTTTACCAGAAGCTTTCTAAAAAAGCGCAAGCGCCTTGGTCAGCCCCGACAAGCGCTGGCCGACTAAAACCGCCACGTCCTGTGGCAACGTCGGCACTAGTACATCGTGTCCGTCGAAGG
>NZ_JBALQL010000040.1:34267-37416 GCF_036964885.1 Bacillus sp. JJ1122
AGGCGCTGGAGCTAGACAATTAAGAAACAGGATTAGGCTTGCCCTAAGGCAAGCCTGTTTTGTCCCTGTAAAATTAATCAAACAGTGTGCTTACTGATTGCTCTTCATGGACGCGGATAATCGCTTCGCCAATCAGTGGAGCAACAGATAGCTCATAGATTTTATCAATGCGCTTTTCTTCTGGAAGCGCGATTGTATTTGTCACAACCAGTTCTTTTATCTTGGAGTTTTGGATTCGTTCAATCGCAGGTCCTGATAATACAGGATGTGTACAGCATGCATAAACTTCCTGAGCGCCATTTTCCACTAATGCATTGGCTGCCAGTGTAATTGTTCCTGCTGTATCAATGATATCGTCAATCAGGATGGCTACCTTACCCTCAATATTACCAACGATGTTCATAACTTCTGCAACATTTGGCTTCGGACGGCGCTTATCGATGATTGCGATTGGCGCTTTCAGTCTTTCCGCCATTTTTCTTGCACGAGTTACACCGCCATGGTCAGGAGAGACAATAACGATATCACCATTTAATTCCTTGCTCTTGAAGTGGTCCGCAAGAATAGGTACACCCATTAAATGGTCAATCGGAATATCAAAGAAACCTTGAATCTGTGGTGCGTGAAGGTCCAGCGTAATGACGCGTGTAGCACCTGCTGTTTCAAGAAGGTTTGCTACAAGCTTAGCAGTGATTGGTTCACGTGCACGTGCTTTACGGTCCTGGCGTGCATAGCCATAATAAGGCATAACGATATTGATCGTTTTCGCAGAAGCACGTTTCAATGCATCGATCATGATCAGCAATTCCATGATGTTTTCATTTACAGGTGAACTCGTAGACTGGATGACATATACGTCACAGCCACGGATACTTTCTTCGATGTTTATCTGGATTTCTCCATCGCTGAATTGGGAAACAGAGCATTTTCCTAACTCTACTCCGATAACCTTTGCAATTTCCTCGGCAAGCTCAACATTTGAATTAAGTGAAAAAACCTTTAAATTTGGGTCTAGATACTGGTTTGACATTGTGGACCTCCAAGACTTATTTCTTTACGTTCATTTTCCCTACATAATCTTCTTTGTTGACTTGACGCGCACGTGCAAGTGCAAGTGCTTCACCTGGAACATCCTCGGTGATAGTTGAACCTGCTGCAACATAAGCGCCTTTTCCAATCGTAACTGGTGCAACAAGATTCGAATTGCAGCCAATGAAGACGCCGTCTTCGATCTTCGTCAAGTATTTATTCTTGCCATCATAATTAACCGTAATCGATCCGCAGCCGATGTTCACATCCGCGCCAACTTCAGCATCACCAATGTAGCTTAGGTGTGAAGCCTTACTTCCACGACCGAATACCGCTTTTTTAATCTCAACAAAATTACCGATCTTCACTTCATCATGTATATCGGAATCTGGTCTGATATGAGCAAATGGTCCAATGTTGACCTCTGAACCAATTTTACTGTTGAAAGCCGCTGACTGACGAATAACTGTATTGTTTCCAATTTCACAGTCGCTAATTTCACTATTTGGTCCCAGCTGGCATTCGGATCCAACCACTGTTTTACCTGATATCGTTGTCCCAGGATAAATGACAGTGTCCTGGCCGATTACCACATCTGGTCCGATATACGTATTGTCAGGGTCAATGAAAGAAACGCCGTTTCGCATATGGATTTCATTGATGCGCTTTTTCATTGTGCGTTCCGCTTCTGCGAGTGCAACACGATCGTTAACACCCAGCGTTTCAGCAAAGCTATCCGTAACAAATGCAGAAACAATTTCGCCCTGGTTTTTCAAAATTTCGATCACATCCGGAAGATAATATTCTCCCTGGACATTATCATTTGATACCTTATGGATGGTCTCAAACAATAACTTGTTATCGAAGCAATAAGTACCTGTGTTGATTTCATCGATGCTTCTTTCCTGCTCAGTGGCATCTTTATGCTCAACGATTTTTTCAACAAAACCATCGCCATTCCTGACAATGCGGCCATATCCAGTTGGATCTTCCGCCCTCGCTGTCAGAATGGTTGCTTTCGCGTTTGTCTCTTCGTGATGCTTGAAAAGAGCTTCCATCGTTTCTGCTTTGATCAGTGGTGTATCGCCGCATACAACGATTGTAACGCCTTCTTTATCCGCAAGCATTGCTTCCGACTGCAGGACAGCGTGGGCTGTTCCCAGCTGTTCAGCTTGCAGTGCGTATTGGCTGTCATCGCCAAGCTGCTCTTTCACTTTTTCAGCACCGTGCCCGACAATCGTCACGATTTCTTTTATATTAAGACTTTTCACTTGGTCAATAACATGCTGAACCATCGGCTTGCCGCATACAGGGTGAAGTACCTTATATAACTTGGACTTCATTCGCGTACCCTGACCGGCCGCTAAAATGATTGCATAACGATTAGACATTAGCAGGCCTCCAATTTTACCTTTTTATCCATTACGAATATATCTTAAATAGCCGGGTATTTCAAGAATAGAAGAGCAAGTACAATTATTTGTCATTTATACTGTGGGCAGTTTTCTTGAAAAAATGTTTAATTCTACTGAAAAACGGGTTTATGGAGGAGCAAATGCGGGGAAATAAAAAAGAGCCCTACTTATGCAGCAGGCTCTTGGTGTCTTACGTTCTATTTCTAGGAAGCTCCAGCTTCTTCGAATTCAACTTCTAGTTCACCTAAACGGTGGTATTCTGCCAATACAGCTTCCTGAATTTTTCCGCGTGTGCCCGAATTGATCGGATGTGCGATATCACGGAACTCGCCATCAGGAGTACGTTTACTTGGCATTGCAACAAATAGGCCGTTGTTTCCATCAATCACCCTGATATCATGGACAACAAACTCGTTGTCAAGCGTGATGGAAGCGATTGCTCTCATCCGTCCATCTGTATTAACGCGGCGTAATCTTACGTCAGTTACTTCCATTCTGTTCACCACCTTTACAAATAGATAAAATTCTAGTTAAATAATTCCACAGTGAATTCAAAACTCCTTCTTTATTCAGAAAATTTTTTTAAAAAAATAGGGCAAATTCATGAACATTTTCTTATTGAAAGCCCTATCACTCTATTTTTTCGAGGTAAAATAGGCTTTTTTGGCTATTGACCTTTTATTTTGAGTTCTGTTAAACAAGGCT
>NZ_JBALQL010000040.1:37462-39811 GCF_036964885.1 Bacillus sp. JJ1122
CCACTACAATCAACAGGCTATGAATATCAATATTCAGCTTAAACACAGCCTCCTGTTAATTCCGTTAAATAAGAGCAAAAAAAATACGCTCGTTATTTAACGAGCGCGATTACTTCAATTTCTACCAATGCATCTTTCGGTAGTCTTGCTACCTCTACTGTCGAACGTGCAGGCTTATGAACACTGAAATACTCCCCATACACTTCATTCAATTGAGCAAATTCATCCATATTCTTAATAAATACAGTTGCTTTTACAACGGTTTCCAAGGAAGCTCCTGCAGCCTCCAGTACAGCTGTCAGATTTTTAAAGACCTGATGTGCCTGGGCCTGGATATCTCCTTCAACCATTACACCTTCTGCAGTCAATGGAATCTGGCCAGAACTGAAAAACAGATTGTTCACTACAACACCTTGGGAATAAGGGCCAATTGCGGCTGGCGCATTTGAAGTTTGTACAATATTCATATTGTCACCCCATCTTATTATTAAAAGCCCTTTTTTCGAAAAGAGCCTTTTTAATAGAGTTATTCTTTACGCAAGAAGTAATTTCCTTCACTCACGGTTATTTTTCGTTCTTTAACATCAACATTCGAAAGACGTACAAGTGAAAGATACTCATCCACTAGTCTTTCTTCAATATTTTCTGATTCAACGAGAACGGCAATTCCCGCTAATTCTGCATTAAACTCTTCAAGCAGATTGATCATCCCATTGACCGTTCCGCCTGCTTTCATGAAGTCGTCCACAATCAGTACTTTCGAACCCTGTGCGAGACTCCGTTTTGAAAGGACCATCGTCTGGATCCTTTTAGACGAGCCGGAAACATAATTGATGCTGACCGTTGAACCTTCCGTAACCTTGCTGTCTCTTCTGACAATCACGACTGGGACATTTAAATAGCTTGCCACCGCATAGGCAATTGGGATACCCTTTGTAGCGACGGTCATCACGACCTCAATGTCCTTTTTAGCATAAGCAGAAGCTAATAGCCTGCCAACCTCCTGGACAATCGCTGGGTTTCCAATGATATCATTCATATACAAATAACCGCCTGGCAGCAGCCGGTCCGGGCTGGCCATGATCGTGCAAAGATCCTTTATTACTTCTTTCGCCTTATCATCATTGATATTGACGTGGAACTTAACTCCCCCGGCAGCGCCTGGTACTGTTTGCAGCACACCGATTCCCCGCTGCTCAAATGTTTCTTTGATGATTCCCAAATCTTCGCTGATCGAGGATTTGGCAGAACCATATTTCTCCGCGAAATAAGTTAACGGTACCAGTTGGCGAGGATGTTCAAGTAAATAAGTCGTCATATCAATCAAACGCTCACTGCGTCGAAATTTCATTGAAGAACCCCCAAAATCCGAATATTTAAGGTTAATATAACACCATTATACGGATTTAATCAAGGGTATGCCGTTCCCCGAGCATTCTGACAGCAAATACCTGATCACAAAATCCTCTTAAACCATTATAAATCCGATGCATCCGTGAATCATGCTCTACAAGGCTGAAAACGGTTGGGCCGCTGCCGCTCATCAAAACTGCATCCGCTCCAAAGCGCTTCATCTGGTCTTTGATTTGGGCTACTTCCGGATATAGTGACAGGGTTACATCCTCTAGTACATTGCCAACGCTGTTGCATACCCCACGGAAATCCCCATTTTCTATCGCAGAAATCATTTCTTTTGTAGGCGGGTGCTCAATTTTATCTACATGTAAACGACGATAAACTTCTGCTGTAGAGACACCGATAAAAGGCTTAGCCAGAACAACCCAGCATGTCGGCGGGGCTGGAATCTGCTCGATGATTTCTCCACGTCCAGTTGCCAATGCCGTTCCACCGTAGACACAGAAAGAAACGTCCGATCCTATTTCCGCACCTAGTACGGCCAGTTCGTCCAATGTCAGGCCAAGTTTCCAGAGCTTGTTCAGTCCTCTTAACGTAGCAGCTGCATCACTGCTGCCACCAGCCAGGCCCGCAGCTACAGGAATTGTTTTTTCAATACCGATGACTACGCCCTTTTTCACCTGGAATCTTTCTTTCAATAAATGGGCTGCCTGATAAGCAAGGTTCCGCTGGTCATCCGGAACAAATCTATTGTGTGAATGGATGACAATCCTGTCTTCCTCAAGTAAACTAAGCTCAATGCGATCAGCCAAATCAATCGTCGTCATCACCATCTCAACTTCATGGTAACCGTCCGGCCGTTTATGCAACACATCAAGCGACAAATTAATTTTCGCTGGCGCCTTCACCAAAATCTTCACTGCTTCCACCTACTTTAACGAATTCCACATTTTGTCCTATTTTACCACAAAACGATAAGAAAAGCGCAAGCGC
>NZ_JBALQL010000040.1:39881-42152 GCF_036964885.1 Bacillus sp. JJ1122
GCGCTGGAGCTGGACAATTATCGAAGTTGAACATATACTCTCCAAAAGTAATAAAAGTAAGACTCATCTCCTCGAAACATTCCTTTATTTTATCATTTGCATTATGTCGAATACAGTAAATTCACAAATAATTAGGGAATATACGGTGTGCGCAGTAAATCTTAAAGGTATTTCATATTAGGCCTAGCTTACCTCCACTAAACAAAAAAACCGGAGCCTAAGCCCCGGTACCCCGATGGTTTCGAATTATTTTTTCAGCCATGGCTTTTCTCGCATATTACGATTGGTACGAAAAGAGTCTCTAAAGGCAGGCTATTTGGCAGTTTACCAAAGAATATCCATCTTAGGTCAGTGCTTCTGGTTAACAAGCTGCTGCTCAGCTAATTCGATCGCTCGCTTGACCATGTTCCCTGCGTCCTTGGCCTTGATGCCGCCCCAGCCTTCTTTCTGGACAACATCATAAAACCCAAGTTCTTTCGCAAGCTCCTCTTTCAACCTGTCAGACATAATCCCTCTTCTTCTGCCCACGAAAACCATCTCCTTTTACCATCGAGGCTTTTTTAGTTTCTTTTTAAAAGGAGGTTTTCATGTAAGCCTAAATTATCCTATGTGCTGCGAATTTTGGGCAAAATAAAAAGCAGTTAACCCGAAAGTCCACTGCCTGTACCTCATTGAGCCTTAGCTCAATGCCATTGATCCTGTTGTATCCTCAAAGAAGGTAATTTCAACCGTTTCTGTTAAAACATCTGCGTAGCTGTACGAAACACGTTCAAAAGCATTTTCATCCTGGTCGAGCTCAATCACGAAAACAGAAGGATAAGTTTCAGCTAATACACCAGAACGTTCGATCGTTTTTCTGCGTCCGCCGTTGGCCTTTAGCAAGAGTCTTTTTCCTAAGTTTGAATCAAGAGCTTTTTTGATATCCGATAATGTTTTTGGCATTCGGTCCACCTCACTGTGTAAAGTATAACACGCTGACACCACTTTCGTCAAACAAAAACATAAATTATAACAGTTGATAAAAATAAAAGTCAATATCTTTTCTTCTTCTTTTTCTTCTAATTTTCAACATTTTTAGAGTAGCCTTTATCACGGTAAAATATGTACATCAATCCATAAAAAAGCGCCGGACGAGACTGGACATCAGTCTTTACTCCGGCGAATTCTTTTTATATGGCATTCCTGTCCTTAGTACTCCTTTTGTTTCTATGCCTCCAAGACCCTTATCACCTGTCAGTGTATTCCGCAAAACATCCCAGACATTGATGCGCTCCATAAAAGGCGTAAAACTAATTTTAGCCACTATATAAACTGGATCTAGAGCATGAATATTTACCCTCGACGGTGAACTCGCGAAATTTGCCCCAGCATGGATCAGTGATTCGAAATGGGACTGGCAGGCGCCAGCAAAGATGACGAGCTGGTCAAGATGGGGAATCTTTTTCCTTGCTTCCCTCACAGTCTGGACAAAATGTTTGGAATGGCGATAAGCATTCAGGTCTTCCATTGAGCCCTTTGACTTTGAATAAGCATCATGCCCTGTAATGACCAAAATATCCGGCCGGTAATAATCAATCAGCTTGCCGACCTTTTCCGGCATCTCCTTTTCATTGCAATGGATGCCATACACGGGAACGCCGACTTTTTCATAAAGAGTCAGGCACTTTTTTAAATAATTCGGATCTCCATCTAAATGAAGGACCTTTCCTGGCATCTGAAAATAATTATAGGATTTGCTATATCCCTCGGTAGTTTCATATTCCTGCTTTTGCTGCAGTAAATCAACGTCCTGTCGAAAAAGCTTATATGACTGTTCCTCAAGTGACCGGAATTCCTTCGTCAGCCTCATGCGCACATTTTGATCAATTTTCAATAAATCTCCATAGGGCGCATCGGCGATCAGCCGGAAATCCTCACCATATAATATCGCGATTTTCTTGCCATTTATATCTCTGATATCGATTACACGGAACATAATATCGCATTGATACGAAACCCTGCCGACGATATCCATGAGGTTAATGTTCACAATCGTCACTCCAATTGCCCCGCACAATAGGCTGCGCTAAATGGTTTTCAATGATAAACTATGCAAAAACCCAAAGACATGTGATTATGTGCATTGGAACTGATGTGCTTTCTGTTAGATGGATATCTTGATTTGATTTTCGGATTGTCCCCGAAGGATTTTCCTAACTGCTCATGGAAGTGCTCTGGCATAAGAAAAGCGCCAGCGCCTTGGTCTGCCCTGACAAGCGCTGGCCGACTAAA
>NZ_JBALQL010000040.1:42253-57107 GCF_036964885.1 Bacillus sp. JJ1122
CGGAGTTGAAGTTTCGGAGTTTCTAGGAGGCGAAACTAGACAAGCGTCTCGAGGGGCTAGGCGCTGGAGCTGGACATTACTCGAAGTGAATTTTATACTTTCTTACCGCATAAAAAAAAGCCCGGATTCATCCGGACTTTAATTAGTGCATTTAATTAATGAAAATAAGGATACAAAGCTTCACACAGTCTCGCAAATTCTTGGATGGACAAAGTCTCTCCCCTTCGCGATTCCACAATCTCAGCCTGCTTGAGCGCTGCAAGGATATCTTCCTTTTTTTGTTTTCCATCTGGAAGCTGGCTTGTCAGGTTATTTAGAATCGTTTTCCTTCTCTGGGCGAAGCTCGACCTTGTAACGTGGAAGAAGAACGATTCGTCCGTTACTTTTACAGGCGGTTCATCATGCAAAGTCAGCCTGATTACAGCGGAATCAACATTAGGCTGTGGCATGAATACTGTTTTGGGTACAATCATGACAGTCTCAGCTTTTGTGTAGTATTGTACAGCAATGGACAAAGAGCCATACTCCTTCGTCCCTGGCTTTGCCGAAATACGATCCGCAACCTCCTTCTGCAGCATGCAGACAATCCCCCTGATAGGCAGCCTTTCCTCAAGCAGTTTCATCAAGATGGGTGTCGTCACATAATAAGGAAGGTTGGCAACGACCATCACTTCCTCTTGTCCTGCGAATTCCGTTTCAATCACTGCCTGTACATCCGCTTTCAGCACATCACTATGGATGATTTTTACGTTAGGGTACGGCGAGAGGGTATCCTCCAATATCGGGAGAAGGCGCTGGTCAATTTCAAAAGCAACGACCTTTTCCGCCCTTCTTGCCAGTTGTTCCGTAAGTGCTCCGATTCCAGGACCAATTTCAATCGCTCCGCTTTTTTCCGTTAATTCTGCATGGTCAACGATTCTGTTTAATATATTAGTATCAATCAGGAAATTCTGCCCTAAGCTCTTTTTAAAAGAGAATCCGTATTTATCGAGTATCTCCTTCGTTCTCACAGGTGTCGCTATATCCTTATGCATCTTGCTCCTCCTTAAGGATTTCTGCCAATGCATCTGCGAAATCCTGTCTTTTCACTTGAAACATCATCAAACGCTTATGAAGCTGCTTTCCATTCGTGTATCCGATTCTAAGCAGCCTGCCAAGCCTTTCACGCCTTTCCTTAGCGCCTGGTCCGCCAATTAGCCCGGCAACGATCAAGTCCTCTTGGCTGATTTCTTCGACCGCTTCCGTGTCCATTTTCTGCGCACCCTTAAGAGCTTCCCTGATCACTTCGGGTGAAGCATGTTCAACACCTATTCCACGCCCGGACTTTGGCTTGGCTAATTCTTTCGGTATAAAAGCATGCTTGCAGCCGGCTATTTGTTCTGAAATCGTTTTACGGATTTTTTCACCAGGATAATCTGGGTCCGTAAAAACAATGACTCCTCGTTTTTCATGCGCATTGCGAATCCGTTCAATTGTTTCCGCATTGATCGCTGATCCATTTGTTTCTAAAGTGTCAGCATCGACAGCACGGCGGATCGCAGTGGTATCGTCCTTGCCCTCGACTACAATTATTTCTTTTATTTTCATGTTTCCTCCAATACGAGCACCTTAATAAATCCTTAAAAAATTTCATAAAAAAATAAATTTTTCTCTGAAATACTTGAAACATTTCTGCAATATAATCGTCTATATAAGTGAAAACATTTTAGATTAGTTTATAGCTCCGCCGGGTAATAAATATATAACACTTTTCTTATTATACCTTAAACTGATATAAGCTAAAAAACAAAAAATGCAGAGGAAGGTTCCCCTGCATCCATGAATTAATTTAGAATTTTGATTTTGACGCGCTTACTTCCCCATCGGAATGCATCTGATTTAGATGGGAAAAAGACATCAATTTTAAAGCCCTTTATTGCAGAACCTGTATCAGCGGCTATTGCATACCCATAGCCTTCAACGTATACTTTTGTCCCTAAAGGAATAACCCTAGGATCCACGGCAATTACTTTTGCATTTGGATTTGCCCTTAAGTTCATTCCAGTTGCTGTGTAACCAGAACAGCCATTGCAATTAGCCGTATACGCAGTCGAAGACACATAGATCTCCTTGCCTGCAGGCTCGCTTGACCCACGTGAAACTTGAGCAACTAAAACTTTAGTTCCCATCGCCACGACTTTATCCTGTTTTTCCTTCATTTTCTTCTCGCTGACCAGTTTTCTTGAAACTTCCTTGCCGTTTTCCAAGACTACTTCATAATGCTTGGATAGTAAGCCTTCCTGGCCTTCGGTTACGACTTTCTGTTTACCCTTTTCCAGATTGCTGTCGTTTTTGGTGATGACTGCATAATTAATTGGTTCTTCCACTACATCGGTGACTTTTTCAACTCGAATGACATTAATCACGGCATTTTTTGTGACTGTCTGCTTAAGTTCAGGTTCAACACGGTCTAATTTGTTGAGTGTAATCCCTTGCTGTGATAAAAAGTCAGCGACCGTAGTCGAAGTCGACCACACATCTTGCTTCTTGCCGCCTACTACAAGTTTAAGCGGGAAAGCTCTTTGAATGGCAATCTTCATATCCTTTTTCAGTTTAGCGTCTGGGTTTAGGTTTAACTGGTCGTGTTCGTTCAAAACAATATTTTGTTCCGTCAGGAAGTCCTTCACAGTATCGGCTGCTGTCCAATACGTTTTCTGTTCCTGATCCTGTATTACCTCTACCTGTTTTGCCGGCTTCCACACGATGGCTAGATTATTCTGTACTTTCGTGTTTGCCGCCAGCGATAAATAGTCCTCTGAGCGTAATGAAATATCGAGATCATTAAATAATTCCTGGATTGTATTCGCGTGTGTTTTAATGACTCTTTCCTGTCCGTCCAGCGTCAATGCCACTGTTTTCTTGGTTCCTTCATACATGAAAATCCCGAGAGCAGCCGCAAAAACTAGGAAACTAGCAGAAAAAATCACCAGCTTCTTCTTACTCAAAGTCTTGGAAAACAGGTTTTTCATACTATTAATCACGATGAAAAACGCCTCCTCTTCTCGGAGTGATTATAAAGATATTGTTGCCGACTTGTCAACCCAGACACCCCTGCCAAAGGTAATCCCTATTATGCAAGAAGCTCCATAAAAAGGAAAGCAAGAGTTATCGACACGGTTATCCTATGTTGAATGTGAGACATGTAGAACTTTTTAGAATGACAATTTTTTTGGACAACCTTGCTGATAAATCGACAACATTCTTTATCACTTTATGCCGAATAATTTTTTAGCATTTTGGGTTGTTGCTTCTGCAATCTCCTCAAAAGATAACCCTTTTAAACCTGCGATTTCTTCGGCGACCAATTTTACATATGCAGGCTCATTCCTTTTGCCGCGATATGGATGCGGAGTCAAGTACGGGCAATCTGTTTCTACTAATAAACGGTCCAGCGGAATTGATTCTGCTACTTCTTTTGGTTTCTTGGCATTTTTAAATGTAACAGGACCGCCAAGCGAAATATAGAAGTTCATCTCAATGCATTCAAGCGCCGTTTCGACACTGCCGCTGTAGCAATGCATAATCCCGCCAACTTCCCCGGCGTTTTCTTCCTTTAAAATCTCAACTATGTCAGCTGTTGCGTCGCGATTATGTATGATGATCGGAAGTCTTACTTCTCTTGCCAGTCTGATTTGCTTACGGAATACCTCTTTCTGGATTTCCTTCGGGGATTTGTCCCAATAATAATCAAGCCCCATCTCCCCAAGAGCAACTACCTTCGGATGGCTTGCCAACTCCTTCAGCCAATCAAGGTGTTCAGGTGTCATATCAATTGCATCAACTGGATGCCAGCCAACGCTCGCATGGATAAAATCGTACTTCTCAGCCAGCTCGATTGCTTTTTTGATCGTCAGCTCGTCAAACCCGACTACAACCATATTGGTTACACCTTCAGCAATTGCCCGGTCAATGACCTCCTGGAGATCGTCGTTAAATTGTTCTGCATTTAAGTGTACGTGTGTGTCAAAAAGCATCATTAAACTCCTTTACTGGCACCGCTTACAGTTTCATTCTAACAATCATTGATTGAATGTAGAATAGACAGGCGACTATGTTCTAAAAATCGTGATAAAGTTTTGTCGATATCATAACTTTTTTAAGCGGTTAAGGTCAAATTTTTGGTTCTGAATTTTTAAAAACCCGACAATTGACGGGAATGGCGTGTGTTTTTCTTTTTGGCTTTTTTCGTATAGTTTGTCCTTTTTAATAAGTTAATTTCCACTCCGTTTTATCCTTAATGAAAGATCCATCTATTAGGAAAATCTCACCAAAAGTTTGCTCTTTTTGGCATGAAAAAACCTGAAAATGTTACACATGGAACATTTCCAGGTTTTTCTTGTTTTAATGTCGATTTTTATTTAACTTTTGCCCCGATTGACAGTGAGTCATCTACTGAAGCAAGTGACATAACGCCGTCTTTTTCCCCGGCAAGAATCATTCCCTCGGAAAGTTCCCCACGAAGTTTTACAGGCTTAAGATTTGTGACACAAATGACTTTTTTGCCAACAAGGTCTTCTGGCTTATAGTATTTCGCAATTCCTGACACTACCTGGCGTTTCTCGTAGCCAAGATCTAATTGAAGCTTTAATAGCTTATCAGCTTTTTTCACTGGTTCTGCATGAATGACTTCTGCAACCCTAAGCTCGACCTTCATGAAATCATCAATCGTGATTTCTTCTTGCGGTTCAGGCTTTTCTTCTTCAACAGGTGCTGCTGCAGGAGCTGAGCCTTGCATTTTTTCTTTGATAAAATCAACCTCTTCCTTTAAATCAAGACGTGGGAAAATCGGCTCTCCCTGTACAACCTTCGTCCCTGAAGGAATTTGTCCGAATGATTCAAGACTTTCCCATGTCTGAAGCGCTTCAGAAGCGACATTCAGCTGGGCAAAGATTTTATCAGGAGTCCTCGTTAAGAATGGCTTCAAAAGGACAGCAACTCTTCTTAATGACTCGGCAAGATGAACCATTACACTGGCTAAAGCATCTTTTTGAGCTTCATCCTTTGCCAGTACCCATGGCTGAGTTTCATCGATGAATTTATTGCATCGGCTTACCAGCTGCCACACTGAAGTAAGCGCCACGGAAAACTCCATTTTTTCCATAGCTTCTTCAAACCTTTGTACTGTTTCGTTGTTTACTTCGAGAAGCTGTTTCTCAAATTCCCCTTCGGAACCGTTGTAAGCAGGAATTTCACCATCGAAGTATTTATTGATCATCGCAACTGTCCTGTTCAACAGATTGCCAAGGTCATTAGCAAGATCGAAGTTAATGCGTTCGACAAAGCCTTCTGGTGTAAACACGCCATCAGAACCAAATGGAACCTCGCGCAGCAAGTAGTAGCGAAGTGCATCAAGGCCATAGCGGTCAATCAAAGTAACAGGATCAACTACATTGCCCTTTGATTTAGACATTTTCCCATCCTTCATCAAAAGCCAGCCGTGGGCGAAAACCTTTTTAGGAAGTGGAAGATCAAGCGCCATCAGCATGATTGGCCAATAAATCGTATGGAAGCGGACGATTTCTTTTCCCACTAGGTGGACGTCTGCAGGCCAGTATTTCAAATACTTTGAATCATCCTCTGTGCTGTAGCCAAGTGCTGTAATATAATTTGAAAGTGCATCAATCCATACATAAATGACATGCTTCGGATCACCTGGAACCTTTACGCCCCAATCAAATGTCGTACGTGATACAGCCAAATCCTCAAGTCCAGGCTTGATGAAGTTGTTGATCATCTCATTCTTCCGTGACTCGGGTTGGATGAAATCAGGATTTTCTTCATAGTACTTCAGCAGCCTGTCGGCATATTTGCTCATTTTAAAGAAATACGATTCTTCCTTTACCTTTTCAACAGGACGGCCACAGTCTGGGCAATTCCCATCTTCTAGCTGTCGGTCTGTGTAAAAGGATTCACATGGAGTACAGTACCAGCCTTCATATTGATCAAGATAGATATCGCCCTGCTCCAAAAGCTGTGCGAAAATCTTTTCGACAATCTGCTTGTGCCGGTCTTGAGTAGTACGAATAAAATCGTTGTACGATATATCCAGCTTGCCCCATAGCTCCTGAATGCCATCGACAATTTCATCCACATATTGCTGTGGCGTAATTCCTTTAGCTTCAGCATTTCGCTGAATTTTTTGACCATGCTCATCCGTGCCAGTCAAATACATGACATCAAAGCCGCGGAGCCTTTTATAACGTGCCATTGCATCACCGGCCACCGTCGTATAAGCGTGGCCGATATGCAGATTGCCGCTTGGATAATAAATAGGGGTCGTAAGATAAAAGGTTTTCAGTTTCTCTTCCATGAAGATCCTCCTTAACTAAAACTGCTAGTTCATTCTAATAGTAGTTATTATACCAGCTAATGCCTTGGCTTTCCTACTCTAGTGTTAAAAAAGCCCCGCCCTGTTGGGCAAGAGCTTAACAATTCCAACTTATTTTGCACTCTTTACATACATAATAGAAAGTCAGGTTTCAAATAAACGCTCTTAACGAAGTTTCCATTTAGAAATTTGGCTTTGTAAAAGCCGATTATTCCTTAGTATAAAGGATACAAAGTTCTCGAAATCAGCCTAATAGAATGATTGCCTCATCTATCCTCAAAATATACCCATTTAAGTTAAAATGTGCAATATGACGTGAATATGACAAACTTATGACATTTTGTCGAAAGAAATGTAGAAATTTGTCGAATCACGTAAATAATATTATATTAGCAAAAACATTTTTATCTGTATTCTGAGATATAAATATGGCGACAATCCTTGTTCCTCCTAGGCTCTCTAACCTAAAACGTTGATATAAAAAGGTTTTTACAAAGTGTTAAAAATTGTTAATGGAAGAAAAATAATTTAATTGACGGTTATTGGAATCGCTGGTATTATAAAACCAATAGAAAAAAATATGTCGAATTATGACGAAACAATATATGGGAAAATGAGAGGAGACTATTTTACTATGAAATCTACTGGTATCGTACGTAAAGTTGATGAACTTGGACGCGTGGTTATTCCGATCGAACTAAGAAGAACTCTTGGCATCGCAGAAAAGGATGCTCTAGAAATCTATGTGGACGATGACCGCATCATCCTTAAAAAATATAAACCAAACATGACTTGCCACATCACTGGTGAAGTATCTGACAACAACATCACATTGGCAGGCGGAAAGCTAATTCTTAGCCGTGAAGGTGCAGAACAGCTTCTTAAAGAAATCCAGGGTAACTTCGAACCTGTAAAAGCTTAAATCTAATACAAGCAAGGCCGTGGATCCTCCCACGGCCTTTTTTAATCGATATTTTTTGCAGGAAAACTCTTCTGCTAATTACTCATGTACATGGTAAGCCTGGTACACATCTCGTTTTTGCATGCCTCTGTCTTTGGCGGTTTGTTTGATGGCATCCTTCGAATTCATATTTTCAGTTGAGATATAATGCTCGACATGCTCATTCAAGCTCAACTTCGCCCACCAATGGGTTTCTTCTTCTTCAATTGAACTTAAGGATGCTCCTTCAATGATTAAAACGAACTCACCACGTATTTCTTCAGCCTGTGCCCATTCCAGTGCCTCAGAGATCGTTCCCCTGATGAATTCTTCATACTTCTTCGTAAGTTCACGGCATAGGACGATTTTTCTGTCACCAAGCCCTTCCAGCATTAAAGACAGCGTTTCTTTTAACCGGTGGGGAGATTCGTAAAGAATAATGGTTGCTGTCTGTTTTGACAATGTTTCAAGCTCTTTCTTCTTTTCCTTTTTGCCTCTCTGGAGGAATCCATAATAATAGAAAGGCTGTGGCTGGATTCCAGAAGCGATTAAGGCAGTCAATGCCGCATTGGCACCTGGAAGAGGAACCACCGTCAGTCCCTCTGAGATTGCCTCAGCCACCAATTCAGTACCTGGGTCAGATATGGTAGGCATTCCCGCATCACTTACCAAGGCAATTTTTGCACCGTCCCTTATTTTTTCAAGTAACTTATAGCCGCTGCTCTCCTTATTATGTTCGTGATAGCTCGTAACAGGCGTCTCAATCTCAAAATAATTGCAAAGCTTCTTTGTATTACGCGTATCTTCCGCGGCAATTAAATCGGCTTCCTTCATTATTCTGATTGCCCTGAAGGTCATATCCTCGAGGTTGCCAATCGGTGTAGGGACAAGATACAAGATCCCTTTTTCATTCTCCCGCTCAAAGCTTTTCTGCTTATGCATATAAACCACCCATTTCTCTTAAAAGAAAGTCTTCCTTCTTTTTTCGTGTCCATTGCTTAAATTCATATTCCGCTTTCATTGCATCGCTTTTTTCATCAAAGGATTTCGAATACACAAGCGTTACCGGTCCACGGCCCTTGGTGTATTTAGCACCTTTTCCCTCGTTATGCATTTTCAGCCGGCGTTCAAGATTGTTCGTATATCCTGCATAGAGGCTGCCATCCCGGCAAAGCAGGACATAGAAATAATGCCTACTTGCTTCCATATAACATTTCTTTCACGACTGGAGTGTACTCATTACTGGCATCATAAACAATCAGGGGCTCAAGTATTTTAAGATCAGGACTGCCATCCTTAATTGCCTCGATCAGCAATGTATTGGCTTCTTTCCCAGCCTTTGGATAGACAAATTGGATCCGTTTAGGCTCCAGACGGTATTTTCTCATCAGTTCGATGATATCGATCAGCCTGCCCGGACGATGCACAAAGGCAACCTTGCCTCCCTGCTTAACAAGCTGGCTTGAAGATTTAATCGCATCCTCCAGTGTGCAGAGGATTTCATGACGCGCTATTGCCAGATGTTCATTCTCGTTTATTTCTTCCTTTGAAGGTGTCGGAAAATAAGGTGGATTGCATGTTACCACATCATATTTTTCAAAACCAAGCTGTTTAGGCACTTCCTTGATATCTCCATGGACCATTTGCAGACGATCCTTAAGCTGGTTGTACTCAATGCTGCGGACAGCCATATCATATAAACGTTCCTGTATTTCTACCCCTGTGATCGTTCCTTTTGTCCTCGCACTTAAAAACAGAGGTATCACACCATTTCCGCTGCAAAGGTCCACAATCTTCCCTCTTTGGATCGGCACCCATACAAACCTTGCGAGCAGTACAGCATCCAGAGAAAAAGAAAACACATTCGGGCTCTGGATGATTCTTAAATCCTCTGCCAGTAAATAGTCCAGTCTTTCATCTTCTTTTAGGTTAAGCATCTCGATTTGTTCCTCCAATAATAAAACCTTATAAAAATAGCCTTCCCAATGAAGGAAGGCTGCCAATTATTTTTTATTAAGAAATGATAAACAAAACAAGCAATCCTCTTTGCGCGGGCTGCCAAAATGCAAATTGCAGATGTGGAAACCTTCCTGATAAAGCCGGGCAAGGTTATCATAGCCTTCGCCAACATCGACAACATGTTTTTCGGCCTGGACTGTATGGATGTTTTCTTTACTATCCTTCTTAATGTTTGGATCTTTCTTACCAATAGCTTGATCCAGACGGCGTCTTATATGCTCATTTTCCAGCTTTAAAGAGTTATTCTCTTCCAGAATCTCTGCTAAATGCTGTTTTAACTCACCAAGCTGACGGTATAAATCACCGATTTGTGCTTCCATATTACTTACTGAGTCAAAGATATCTTTTTTATCCACCTGTTCCACCTCATTAATCTGTGGATGATTGCAACGATACAGCTCCTGCTTCCTGTATTTCCTCAAGCGTATATTCCAGCACGCGTTCCTGGCCGGCAACATCAACCTGCATCACACGTTCCAAAATATTCAGCCCTACCACTTTTCCTGGACCATTAGGTGTCACGATCATTTCACCAAGGTCAGGCAGCTGCTCTTTAGCTGTTTCATATTCATCATTCTCATATTTCAAACAGCACATCAGCCTGCCGCATAGCCCGGAAATCTTTGTAGGATTAAGCGAGAGGTTTTGATCCTTGGCCATCTTGATTGAAACTGGATCAAAGTCTCCCAGGAACGTAGAACAACAAAGCATTCTGCCGCAAGGGCCAATACCGCCAAGCATTTTCGCTTCATCCCTGACACCAATCTGGCGAAGCTCGATCCTTGTCCTGAAAATGGATGCCAAATCCTTGACCAATTCCCGGAAATCGACGCGGCCGTCAGCCGTGAAGTAAAAAATGACTTTATTGCGGTCAAATGTATATTCAACATCAACAAGCTTCATATCCAGCTGATGTTCATTCACTTTATCACTGCAAACATCGTATGCTTCTTTTGCAGCTGTTTTGTTTTCCTCGACAATAAGACGATCCTTTTGATCTGCAATTCTGACTACCTTTTTCAGAGGCAGGACTACATCCTTTTCGCCAACCTGTTTTCGGGGAGTAACCACTCTTCCGTACTCTACACCCCTGACAGTTTCGACAATGACGAATTCGTCCTTTTGAATTGAGAGATCGCCGGGATCAAAATAATAAATCTTCCCCGCTTTCTTGAAGCGGACACCTACTACATCATACAAGTGTAGATCCCTCCTGCAATTTTAACACCAGCTCTTCCATAAGCAGCTGGGGATTCATATTGGCATGCAGCTTCCTCTTCGCCTCCAGAATGGCTGCCATTTGTTCGGTAAGACGCCGTCCGGATGTCTGTAGTGCAAACTGTTCTAAACGTGAGCTTTCGTTTAGATAAACAACCTGGTCCTTCTTGCCAAGCTGAATGTATAATAAATCCTTAAAAATAAGAAGTAATAAATCCAAACCTCGATCAATCTGTTCTTTCTCTTTGAAGTGGGTAAACCAGTTTTCCTGAAGCGTGACCATTGCTTCGAGTGAATTCTTTTTTAGCACTTCATATAATTTTAACACTATTTTTTGTGCTTGTGCAAACCAATCATTATGACTAATTTCCAGAGCTTCTTCCAAATTGTTCGTCAGCTGCGCCAAGAGCGGTGCACTCTGAGGGTTAACACCGTTTGCTATCAGCTGTTCTGTCATATTTTTGGGAGATAGCGGTGTGAAATTGATCAGCTGGCATCTGGATAAAATTGTCGGCAGCATCTGCTGTGCTTGCTCCGTAATCAAGACCGCTACCGTACCCGCATGCGGCTCCTCAAGAAACTTCAATAAACTGTTCGCGGCATTGGTCGTCATTTTATCTGCATGGACGATTGTGTACAGCTTATTTTTGGATTCCACGCCCGTTTTTGAAAACTCCCCCTGAAGCTCCTGGATCTGGCCTTTTTTAATCGACAGCCCGTCAGGTTCGACAAGGTGGATATCTGGATGGTTACCGCTATTGATCCTCCTGCAGTTCACACAGCTTTCACAAGGTTTATAGCCTTCAACGGGAGCATGACAATTGATGCTTTTGGCCAGGAGGATACTAATCTCCTTTTTGCCAGTGCCCCTCATACCTTCAAACAAATACGCATGGGCTATTCGATTTTTCAGGATGCTGTTTTTCACCATTTTTAAAACATTCGGCTGCAGTCTCTCCAGCTCGTCCCACGTTTTTGCCAATGCGATCACTCTCTTACATTTATTAATTCATTTCTTATTATCTGATTAAAATTGGTGAAACTTCTCAACCGGCAATACAAATACGGTTGCTCCCCCAACTTCAACCTCCACTGGGTAAGGAACATACGAATCTGCATTTCCTCCCATTGGAGATACCGGTGCCACAAGCTGGTCTCTTGATTTACAATTATCCCTGATGACCTCAAGTGCTTTTTCTACCCTGATGTCTTCGGTTCCTATGATAAAAGTGGTATTCCCAGATTTTAAGAATCCACCTGTACTAGCCATTTTTGTTGCTCGAAAATTATGGTCCACCAATGCATTCGACAAACGATTGCTGTCCTGATCCTGAACCACGGCTAAAATTAGTTTCATTCATGTTCCTCCTATTTTTTATTCGGTAACATTTGTATTCTCATTATAACAGGATTCACGTGACAAGACATGATTTATACTAAAAATCCCAAACGCTTCCAAATAGTGCCACAGTTATTCATTCTTAACTGTCAACAAGCGCCTCTAAATAAAAACAAGCCTTAAAGTCAATCAGGCTTGTCTCAAGTGATCACTTATTCAATTCATCTTTTATTCTCGCTTCGGCATCTTTATAAACTGCTTCTAGCTCCCGGGAAGCATCAATTTTTACAATTCGATCCGAAAATCGATCTGCAAGAATCATGTATCCCTCTCTCACCTTTTGGTGGAATTCCAGATTCTCAAGATCAAGGCGGTTCACTTCTCGGCCTTTATTTTTATTGATTCTTTCAAGTCCCAATTCTGGTGCCAAATCAAAATATAAAGTAAGCTGAGGCATCATATCTTCGATGGCAAACTCATTAATTGAGTACACCTCATCAATTCCCAGCCCGCGGGCATATCCTTGATAGGCTAACGAACTGTCGACAAACCGGTCACACAAAATGATTTTTCCCTTTTCAAGAGCAGGCTTAACCTTTTCAGCCAGATGCTGCCTTCTTGCAGCAGCATATAATAGCGCCTCTGTGCGTGGATCCATCGCCGTATTATCACGGTCCAGGATCACTTGCCTGATTTGCTCAGCAATCTCAATACCTCCAGGCTCGCGTGTAGCCATAACCTCGAATCCTTCTTTTTGAAGATTATCAGCAAGCATATTAATAATCGTTGTCTTGCCTGACCCATCCGGTCCTTCAATTGTTATAAAAATTCCGTTAGCCATTTAGATCCCCCAACTCTTAAACACTTTTATTTTATCAGCAGATAAAAACTCTCCACCCTGGATTTTCGCACCTATATTCCTCAAATAGCTAATTGTCTGTAAGTCCTCTTCCCTCAACACTTCACCAGGAAGGCAAAGCGGAATACCAGGAGGGTAAGGGATGATGGATTCCGCACAGATTCTTCCGGCAGAGGCATCAAGAGGAATGACCTCTGTTTCCTGGCGTTCCATTTCCTTATAACCTACAGCTAATGTTGAAATCGCGTAATTTTTTATGAAATGGTTCTCGCTAATCGGCTGTCCTTTCGGAATCGACAGAGCTCCAGCGGCAAGCCTTTCAGCGGCCTCTAGCCATCTGTGCTCCATTCCTTTCTTCAACAAAGGGAGCACACATAGGACATTGTAAGGGTCCGCTAATTCGGTGAAAATCCCCTGTGACTCCAAAATCCTTTGCAATTCAAATCCCGATAAGGTTCCTGCTGCCTGTATGGTCATCTTTAAAGGATCACCCTGATTCAATAACCGAATCGTTTCGATGTTATTTACGGTACTTCGGAAACTTTCAATCTCCCCGCTTAGATAGGCGAGATCCTCTTGACTATATGTACCCAGATAGCTTCGCGCCAAATCCAGGGAAGCCATCAAGGGATAAGATGGACTGCTGGATTGCAGCGCCTGTAAATAAAACTGTAATTTTTCCTGAGAAACCAGGCTGCTTTGAAAATGGAGAAAAGCACCCATTGTCATTGCAGGGAGCGTTTTATGCGCAGATTGCACAACGATGTCGGCCCCTAGCTCCACTGCAGATTGCGGAAAAGAGTTCCCCGCAATAAAGTGCACACCATGTGCCTCGTCCACCAGCACAGGAATGCCATGAGTATGCGCCAAATCGATGATACTCTTAAGGTCATAGGTTAACCCATAATAATTAGGATATGTTAAAATAAGTGCCTTTGCATCTGGATACTGGTTAATAGCCGACTTAATGTCATCTATATTCAATCCACCTGCAATTTTATATTCCATGTTAAAATCAGGGCTGATAAAGACAGGATTAGCTTTAGCAAGTTTTATGCCATTCATAATTGATTTATGAGAATTGCGCTGTACCAGTACGAGTTCATTTTCGTTTATGGTGGAAAGAATCATAGACAAATTTCCTACTGTAGAGCCATTTATTAAAAAAAAGCTCTTTTGTGTACGATACAAATCTGCTAATAACTCTTCCGCTTCTAAAATGACACCCTCTGGAGAATGTAAATCATCAAGACCCGTTATTTCCGTGGCATCAATCTTTAATATATCACTAAAAAAAGATTGTCCCTTTCCCAAAAAAACTTCGCCAAATTTATGGCCAGGAACATGAAATGAAATGGGACTTCCCTCGTTATGCTTAATTAGTTGATCAAACAAAGGTGTTCTCGTTTGTTTCATATACTCACCTTATATACATTATTCATTCATACTTACCTATTCTAACATTGATTTTGAGCAAAAAAAATAAAAGCCCTATAAAGAGCTTTTAACTATAAATCTCAGGATTCGTTACTTTCCTTAACTTTTCTACGTAATATTTATATTTAGGATCACTCGTATCAGTCTTGATCATGATGCCCTCGCACTCTGTGCAAATAAATGAAGTATACAGGTGTATTCCTGCTGTTTTAGCCTGTTCGCAAACCACACACGTTTCCCCAACTTGTTTTTTTGCTAAAAGCGAACTCAATTTCTCCACCTCCGTACACCTATTGTTGCCAGTAGCCCCTTTTTGTATACAATTTTCCGAATAATATTTTAGAAAGTTTAATTGTTTTATATTTTATGATTGACTTCCCATTTCCTTGTATGTCTTATAACAATTTAGGGTTGGTTAATTATTATATACTTTTTAAATCCTCAGAGACACTCCATGAATGAAGCTCGCCTGTCGAAGTCATCAGGTAATAACGTTTACCCTAATGAAAATAAATTCTCATTTTAACCAGGAATAAACTTATTGTGGACTTCCGGTCCATTTCGGAAAGCTGCTTATTAAAAATTCAATTCACTATATTTATTTGTTACATATTTCTATACACAAAAAAAGAACAGCCATAACAGCTGTTCTTTCGTGTGCCCGGCGGCGTCCTA
>NZ_JBALQL010000041.1:0-19620 GCF_036964885.1 Bacillus sp. JJ1122
AAACCGGTCAAAACACGCCCCCCCCCCCCCGTGACCCGTTCATAGACCTGCACAATTGAATAAGAGAAGAATAAGATATTGGGCGAATGAGTTTTGGAGGTGCGGAATGGAAAGCTATTCTACCCAAAGTATCATTGTTCTTGGTACTGGGATTCTTGTGATTGGTGCATTTCTTGTCTTTTTAGGGGAATATCGGAAACTTGGGGAAATAGCAGCAGGCTAGGAGATGGTCCAGCATGGGGACGTACCCATTGCTTCCATTGTTTAAATTTTTGGCTTCGTTAAGCCCTATTTATTCTGTGAGGATGGAAGCAATGACTATGTTTCCTATGAGCTCCACCTGCAGACAAAGGGTCCGGTTTTTGTTGGAGTCAATGGAATGTAAAATATGAAATTATAAGGAGCTAAGGTTGCTTAGCTTCTTTTTTTATGGGGACGTATCTTCTGCTTCCATTTTCTTCATGGAAACTTCAAGAAATGAATTCGTTTGGCGCTGATTCATGGGGTTACAAAAGGAGCAAAGGGTACGTCCCCTCGCTTGTGTCACAAATCGTTTGCTTTAATCGTCTTGTGATTAGGACGGTTGAAAAGGAGAGGAATACTATGGGAAGTGAGAAAACGATTGTGGTCGTAGGTGGCGGGTATGCGGGGATTAACCTGATTGAAGCACTTAAGAAAGAGTTTCATAGGGAGTTAAAGCGGAATATAAGAGTGATCCTGATTGATAAAAATTCTTTCCATTTTAAAAAGGTTAAATTATTTAAGGGGATCGTGAATGAAAATGTGGCGGATTTATCCGTTCCACTAAAGGATTATTGCGGCAGTACTATTGAGTTCATACAAGGTGAGTTAGCTAAGATCGATCCTGAAAAACAAACGATCCACATTACTGTGCAGGATGGAACGCTTAATGAAATTGATTACGATCAGTTAGTGCTGGCCATGGGAAGTGTATTGCGTGAGACTGATTCAGAACGTGGAGGCTTAAGTTTGACGAGCCTTGAACGTGCAAAAACGATTCGGGAGCAGCTTCTGAGGAAGTTGGAGTCACCCGAGACCACGCTTCGAGTGGTGATAGCCGGGAGCGGGATTACCGGTATCGAAACAGCTGCAGAAGTAGGAACATGGCTTAAAGAAGAAGCTGAAAAAGCAGGGAATAAACAGAAGGGCATTGAAATATACCTTATCAATGATAAACAGAGACTATTAAATGATGTACCTGTGAAAATCAGTGAACGGATCGAGAGCAGGCTGAAGAAACTGGGCATTACCGTGCTGCACCTTAAAAAAGCAGAAAGATTTACAGATCATACACTCCTCTTCTCCGATCTGTCCCATCTGGATACCGATCTTTGTATTTGGACTGTCGGATTGAAGCCTCACCCTGACCTTTGGAAGTTAGGTCTTAGTCTAACGGAAGAAGGAAAAATAAAAGTCGATGCCTGGTATCGAGCAAGTGAAAATAAGAACATTTATGCCATTGGAGACTGCGTTCATGTAGTAGATCCAACAAGTGGAGCAGCAGCCGCCATGAGCTGTAAAGAAGCAATATCCCAGGCGCAGCGGCTTAGTAAAATAATGAAAGCCCATATGGAGGGGTTCACCGCAGTTCCCCATCAAACCTACGCTAATTTACATTGTATAGGATTGGGTCCTTCCGACGGGATGGTCTGGGCGCAGAAATGGGGAATGGATTTTGTCCTATCAGGTAAAATGGCAGGGAAAATCAGGGAGTATACCTGGGATCTTGCCAGTATAAATCATTGAATGTACGGGTACAGGGGGGAAAGCATGGGGAAGGAAATACAGGAACTTTATTCTCAGTTTCAGCCTTTGCTATTTACGATTGCGTACAGAATGCTCGGTACAGTTTCAGATGCAGAGGATATCGTCCATGATGTCTATGTTCAGGCTGCTGGAAAAACATTGGAACATGTGGAAAATAAAAAGGCTTACCTTTGTAAAATGGTCACAAACAAATGTATTGACCATTTAAAATCCGCTGTGCAAAAGCGTGAGGTGTATGTGGGTCCCTGGCTGCCCGAACCTTTAATTTTAAAAGAAAACGACCCGATCTCTGAGTTGGTGAACGGAGAGGCTGTATCATTTGCCTTTCTGCTGCTGCTCGAGAACCTAAAACCGATGGAGCGAGCTGTTTTCATCTTAAGAGAAGTACTGGAATATGATTATGCGACCATTTCGGAAATTTTAAATCGCAGTGAACCTAATTGCAGAAAAGTATTCAGCAGGGTAAAGAATAAATTCCCATTAATAAAGGAAGGGCTGGAAGAAGCCTCTGTTTCAAAAAATAATCAAATCATCCAGACTTTCGTATTAGCCTTACACGAAGGAAACACCAAGAAGATTGAGGAATTGCTGTATAACGACGTTACTATCTATTCAGACGGCGGAGGAAAAGTATATGCAGCCTTAAAGCCGATCCATTCTAAGAATCTTGTTCTCCGTTTTATATCCAACTTATTGGAGCAAAACCAAAAGGGAGAGAAACCCGCACTGGTTAAGTTAATCAATGTGAATGGTAGAATGGGACTCTTAGTAATGGGAGAGGACAATGTCAAAACAATTTTTAGTTTTCATGTCAAAAAAGATCAAATTGCAAATATCTATATTGTCAGGAATCCGGATAAACTACAGCATGTGCCTTTGCCAGCAGATTAAAGGGACGATTCCGTTGTCTCAAAACAAGTGAAAATATTTTGGTTTTTGAGGGGGCAGAACCGTCCCGCTGTTTGCTTTATGGTGTCTAATGAAATTAGAAATATGATATTTTAAAAGAAGCAAAGAGTGCTTTGCTTCTTCTTTTATTTGTCTCTATTTTGGGTATTTGATTTTTTGCGACGTGGGAACCGTCCCTGTGTCGCACTGGGACCTGGGGATTGGAGCTTTGCTTGGGCAAAGGGAGACGAACCAGGATTTTTGGGAAATTAATAACACTGCATCTCATCAACACTTCTTATTTCTAATGAGACGCGATAACTGTCCATGTGTCTATTCCTGAGTTTTTACGAAATGGTCATGACTTCATGCTGAGAAGCTAATTCTATGAACTGTGCCATGCTGCTTATTTTGCCGGTTACAAGCTTTTCATTGAGCTCGTAATAGTCCACGCATGTTTTGCAAGCCAGTACGTCTACACCCTTTTCCTCCAGTTCTTGCAGTTGGAGTGATACAAGTGAGTGTTCCGTTAATGTGAATACACCGCTGTTCATGCAGAATATAGCAACAGGCAGCTCTTCCTTTTGCTTCAAGATCGTGAAGAATGTTTCCAATAAACCTTCCCCTAATTCAGGCGCCCCTTTCCCCAGCTGATCGGATGACAATAAGATCACTTTATTCCTCACTATTCTTACCTCCTAAAATACATATCTTTAGATTCAAGACCATGTTAACAGAAAGAGAGGGGTGGAAGAACCCTTCTAGTTAGCTTATCGATTTGTTCTTAACAGGTGAAGACAACCTGATCAATGTAGAGGGCTGACCGTATTTCATTGATTCATCAATAAAAGTTTCTAAGGTTTGAACCGTTCCTGTCGTTAATTTCACCACAAAATTGTATTGCCCTGCCAGGCGGTGACACTCCAAGACCTCCGGGTGATCCTTGCAGAATTGTATGAACTGGTCACATTTTGTATTAGCATAGAGGATGATCGCCATGATTGGTTTTTCAATCTTTTCCGCATTGATCACCGCTCTGTAACCCTCAATTATCCCTTTATCTTCTAACTTCTTGACCCTTTCATTCACTGCCGGGGTAGATAATCCAACTTTCTTTCCTAACTCTGTAAAAGAAATACGAGCATTCTCCTGCAAATGAAAAATGATGTCCCTGTCGATTTCATCCATAATTAACACCTCTTTTAATTATTAAGTGAAACGAGTGAAATACAATAAATATTTAGGTATTTATATAAAATACAATAATTACTTCATGTAACAAATGCAATGGATAAAATAAAATAATAAAGAAAGAAGTAATAATATGTAAAATTCAGGAGGTAATGAAAGATGGCTTTATTAATGAAAACAGAGTGTGAGAAGTGCACAAAAACAATACAAGAAATCGAAATAGCCTATATTTGTGTGCATGAATGTACCTTCTGCCATGACTGTACAGAAGATATGGGACATACTTGCCCCAACTGCGGAGGAGAACTTGTGCAGAGACCGAGAAAGACAGGAGCAGTCATTAGTTGCTCGTTGTAGATAGTAGGTACAAGGGGATGGTTCTGGTGCCTAGGGAGAAGTGAAAATGTGTTGCTTTTTGAGGTGGAAGAACCGGTCTTGTGTCGCTGCAAAATCGTCCGCATGCTTCAAAAATAGGATGATCTGACAGAGAGCAAGATAAAGAACACAACCAATAAGATGTAATACGTTATTCTTTCACCGGTTTTTAAATTTTTTATTTCAATTAATCTGTATAAAAGAACGACAATAAATACAGAAAGTATAATCACTATCAAGTTATTAGCCATGGTTCACCTATCCCTTATTTAATTATTTTACCGAAGCAAAGGGACGTATCTAATGCTTCCGTTTCTATATTGATTTATAAATCCCTTCTAAGGAAGCAAAGGGTCGTCCTTTTGCTTCTTTTGATTATTTACTGTGCGACGGTGGAACCGTCCCTGAGTCGCAAATGCTTATTTCAGCGTGCAAAAAATCAAATATAACCACTGTGGAATTTTTGAGGGCAGTATAAAAGGATCACCTTTTGATGGTCCTTCTTCAACTAACGTACGCACTTTAACTGTTATTGGTTTTTACTTTTCCCCCTCTATCTTTTTAAGTCTATCAAGGATTTTGAAAAGCAATGCAACTAATAATGAAAATTGCACACTAATTATTGTTAAAATAGTAAATTCAGGACCTTGACCACCAACGAATGAACCTAGACCATAAATCAAAATGTAACTAAAAATTAAACTTAAAATGAATACAAGTATTCCATTTTTCATAATTTCACCCCTAAATATATCATTAGTTTAAAAAACTACGTTCATATGACCTGCCCCGTTCAAGAATATTACACTTCCATTATATGTTATTTACAAGGCAAATCAATAATCCTTTTTGAAAACAACAATACTTGCGAAAACAGCTATTATAAAAAATATTTCATTAAATTATAATATGATAAAATTAGGCCAAAGAAGATACAACCAATCCATACTTTGAATATTTCGGTACTGCGCGAGGGTGAAACCGTCCTGGTGTCTCGGTTACTTTTTCCTAATTTACATATTTTTTCTTATGAGGTGTTTGAATGAAATTAAGCGATTTTATGCAGCAAACATACCCTAATTTGGAACTTAAACCACCATTATTTTATAGTTGGGATATTGGTATACGGTTTGAACTTGGTGTAGAGGTGGAAAAGGGAGTATGATTATCCCGATAACTCATATGTATTGGGGTGTTATAAAAGGGCGATCACTTTATTTGAAGCCCTGCATTCTCCTACAGATGATATTTTTGTAGTGTTGGATGTGAATGATTTTAACAAAGGCAAGAACATCGAACGTGAATTAAAGAACTTCTCACCTTATGTTGAGAAATCGTTATTATATCGGTTAAAGCATAAAATGATCCCTTATGTATTCCCGGAAAATGACGATGAAGATGAATATAAGACACATAGATTCACTCTAAACTGTAAAACCGCTGAATTCAAATACAAGCCATTGTTAAAAGCAATATGCAATTTGGACTTAGGATTACGACCAAGGATGGAACACAGGGTTTACTTCATAAACATTAACAAGAAAACGATCTTCCATGTCTACGATGATAGGGGTTGCGATTTATTGGCCACTTCACCTGAAACAATAAGAGATATGTTTGAAATATATAATGATTGGATTTTGGATTATGACCGACATGAGATTGATAAAGTTTTTGAATGAATAATAGAGAAGGGGGAACGCCGGAAATGGTTTTTCCTCAAAATTATTTATTGATCAACATTCATATAAGTTGAGTATTTTTGATTGCTTACTGTGCGGCGCTGGAACCGTCCCTTTGTCTCTGTGTTATTTTTGAGGAGGAAGAACCGTTCCTGTGTCGCCAAATAAAGTGTTTGGGAAAAGGGGGGTAGACAGTTGTCTATCCTCTTTTTAGTGATTTCATAGGAAAAAAAAAGAAGAAGAAGGCTTACCTTGTCCATTAGCAGGGAAGGCCTTTATTTTATTTTTCATGATTCTAGACCTGTCCATGTGTCTTCCATTCTAGCCCATTGAAATTAGAATATACTATTGTTAGCAGTCTATAATTATAGAATATTGGAACATGAATCATGGTGATGTTGGTGCCATTTATCTATAATGCCCGTAATGTTTATAGGTCTTGTTGTTCAAAGATATAAGCAGATGTGAACAGAGGCTTATCCATAATTATATCGGTCCCAGAATGGCACAAGGAAACCGTCCCTGTGTTCTTGTTAGCACCAAGGAGGGCAATCGGTGTAGAAAGTATTGACGGAACAGGAAGCCCGATTCAGGTTCAGGCTTCTGAATAAACGAGAGGTGGGTGCAGCGAAATGTGGAATAGATTAAAAAGACTTCACCATTTGAATGGATATGCTACCTTATTTTTATTCATAAGTGGGATCTTGCTTTTCATTCCTTCATTAAGGGGACCATTGGCTTCATACCGTGTCATTTTGAAAGATGCCCATATTTGGATCGGTTTTGCAACCGTTGCCTTCCTTCTGCTTTATTTCCGCTATTTTGCTTTCCATTACAAAGTCATAAAAAAACAACAAGGAAAGAAACGGAATCTTGCGATGGTGATTGGATTGATCATTGGCTGGATTATTAGCGGTACGGTTCTGACTTTTCAAAGGAGTCTTCCTGAAGAAATCGTTCAAGCTTCATTGATCGTACATGATGTATTCACCTGGATTGGTTTGCCGGTCCTCCTGTTCCACTCAGTGACTAGGTCAGGCTGGTTTCGGAAAAAATCAGATGTACTGCATGAAAAAAAGAAAGAACTATATGCCTTCAGCCGCAGAGGATTTTTCAAATACGGCATTGTGACTTTGCTTGCAATTATTTTGGGCCCGTCCATTTTTAAATGGCTGAAACAAGTGACGGATGATGGGGGATCGACACTAAAGGAGGTAGCGCTGAACAGCACAAATGAGCTCTCGCCCCTGCCGATTCCCGCGACGCAATCCTCCCCTCCCATTGGTGGAGGATATCAAGGCAAATTCCGTGTTTATACAGTAACGGAGACACCGGTTTTTACGAATGGAAATTGGAGTTTTACGATTGATGGACTGGTTGATGAACCAGTGTCGTTGTCATGGGAAGAATTCGTCAAATTGAAGAGGACAGTCCAGGTCAGTGATTTTCACTGCGTTACTGGATGGTCCGTGCTTCATGTCACGTATGAAGGCATCCTGCTGAAAGATCTCATGAAGAAGGTAAAGCTGAAAGAGAACGCCACCCATCTGAAATTTTACTCGGGCGACGGTGTCTATACTGACTCCTTATCCCTTGAACAGGCAGCCTTGGATGATGTCATGGTCGCTGTGCTCATGGATGGAGAAATGATCCCGTCAGACTATGGAGGCCCCGTCCGGCTGATTGTTCCGAAGATGTATGCCTATAAATCCGTAAAATGGCTCGTCAGAATCGAAGCGATCGATCATGTACACGAAGGCTACTGGCAAGTGAGGGGATATGATACCGATGCATGGGTAGGATCAAAAGAGACAACTTGAGCTCATCTTGTAAAGAAAGATGGAGCGGTGTAAAAAAAGCAGCAAACAGGAAGCAAGGGGACGGATCCTTTGCTCCTTTTTTCGTAATTGTTTTTGGAAGCAGTAGGTACGTCCCCCTGCTTCTAATTGTAAATCCGCGTCAACATGAGCAATGATCCCGACAAGGGAAGGGTAAGGAAAGCAATGATTTAAAGAAGCTTTTATCAAAATTTCTTTCCTTAAGAAATCATCCTATCAAAATATGCTTATTGACATCTAGTAGACTTTCTGAAATAATGAGAACAATTAAATACTGGTACCTTTAATTCAGTCCCGTGAGGCTGACAAGGACAGCGGATTTAATGATGGCCAATGGGTGAGGTGTACCCATGCTCTTTGGTTCATCATGGCGAAAAGGCTACTTGTCGGAAAACGGCAAGTAGCCTTTTTTCGTTTCCAAATGTCTAAATCGAAGATCTCTTCGGTACCAGGTTCAAAAACATTAGACATTGGAGGAATTGAAATGAAAAAAGTAGATTTAGATTTTCCTTTACAGGCCGTGCCAAAAGGGAACCGAAGTGGATTCTGGAAAATGCTTGTTGTGATGCTGGGGCTTACTTTCTTCTCAGCTAGTATGTGGTCTGGAGGAACGTTAGGAACCGGTTTGACATTTATCCAATTCATCGGAATTGTCCTGGCTGGAAACTTGATTCTGGGCGCTTATACAGGAGCCCTTGCTTATATCGCAGCAAAAACCGGGTTATCAACACACTTGCTTGCCCGCTACGCTTTTGGGGAAAAAGGCTCCTATCTTTCCTCGTTTCTGCTTGCAGCAACACAGGTAGGCTGGTTTGGAGTTGGAGTAGCAATGTTCGCTCTTCCTGTCCAAAAAGTGACTGGAATGGATACGACTTTGCTTATCGCAGTTGCAGGTATTTTAATGACGGTCACCGCATTCTTCGGAATGAAGGCCCTGGCAATTCTTAGTTTCATAGCGGTACCGCTCATCACTGTATTAGGAAGTTTCTCAGTTTTCAAAGCAACTGAAACAGTTGGCGGTTTGGATGGATTAATGCAATATCAGCCAACTGAAGCGATTGGATTGGCGGCAGCGTTAACAATTACTGTCGGATCGTTCATCAGTGCAGGTACATTGACACCAGACTTTGCCCGCTTTGCCCATACAAAAAAGTCAGCAGTCATCACAACAGTCGTTGCCTTCTTTATCGGAAATTCCCTCATGTTCGTGTTTGGTGCAATCGGTGCGATTGCCACAGGGCAGTCCGATATCTCAGAGGTTATGTTCCTGCAAAAATTGATCATCCCTGCAATCATCGTGCTTGGTTTGAATATCTGGACAACAAACGATAATGCATTATACGCATCAGGTCTTGGGTTTTCAAATATCACGAAAATCGCTAAAAGCAAGGTCGTCATCTTCAACGGGATCGTCGGTACGATGGCAGCAATGTGGCTTTACAATAACTTTGTTGGCTGGCTGACGATTTTAGGAACTGCTCTGCCATCAATCGGAGCGATTATTTTAGCGGATTATTTCATCGTCAATCGTGGGAAATACAAGCGATTTGAAGAAATGGAATTTAAAGCAGTTAACTGGATTGCAATACTTGCATGGGGCGTTGGTATTGCAGGAGCGAACTTTGTTCCAGGCATCGCGCCAATCAATGCTCTATTAGGATCAGTCTTAACATTCGTAATCGTTTCAAAGCTTGCGGTTTTAGTGCAGGCAAGAAAGGCTTCTATGGACAGAACTGAAGAAGGTGGCTTAAAAAGTGATTATTAAAAATGCAAAACTCAGAGGTAGAGACGGACTATGGAATATAGCGATAAAAGCAGGGAAGTTCGATCAAATTACACAGAATGTAATAGATGAAACAGGGCAGGAAGTGCTTGATGTTGAAGGTTCACTTGTGCTGCCCCCGTTCATCGAGCCGCATATCCATCTTGACACCACTTTGACGGCAGGTGAGCCGGAATGGAACCAGAGCGGGACATTGTTTGAAGGCATCCAGAGATGGTCCCAGCGAAAAGAAACATTAACAGAGAATGATGTAAAAACAAGAGCCAAAACAGCCTTGAAATGGCAAATTGCCCAGGGAATCCAGCATGTCCGCACACATGTAGATGTGACGGACCCGAAATTAACAGCTTTAAAAGCGCTGCTTGAGGTAAAAGAAGAAATGGCCTCCTATGTAGACTTACAGCTTGTAGCCTTTCCTCAGGAAGGAATCAATTCTTTCCCAAGCGGGGCAGAGCTGCTTGAGGAAGCCTTGAAAATGGGGGCTGATGTCGTCGGCGGCATTCCTCATTTTGAATTCACAAGGGAATATGGCGTTTCTTCATTAATAACAGCATTTGACCTGGCTGAAAAATATGACCGCCTGATCGATATCCATTGCGATGAAATCGATGATGAACAATCTCGATTCGTTGAAGTAGTGGCAGCCGAGGCTTATGAACGCGGACTGGACAACCGGGTCACAGCCAGCCACACAACCGCAATGGGCTCTTATAATGATGCCTACACGTATAAACTGTTCAGATTATTGAAGATGTCCAACATCAATTTTGTGGCAAATCCGTTAGTGAACATCCATCTTCAAGGCAGGTTTGATACGTATCCAAAACGCAGGGGAATCACACGGGTAAAAGAATTGCTTGAAGCAGGACTGAATGTAAGCTTCGGCCATGATGATATTTTTGACCCATGGTATCCACTTGGAACAGGCAATATGCTTCAGGTTCTGCATATGGGCATCCATGTTTCACAATTGATGGGCTATGAGCAAATCATGAACTCTATCGATTTAATCACAACAAACAGCGCCAAAACCTTGAACATCGAGGAGAACTATGGAATCGAAACAGGCAAACCTGCCAATTTCATTGTACTAGCCGCTGAAAACGAGTACGAAGCAATCCGTAAACAGGCAGCAGTACGGTACTCGATTCGTGATGGGAAAGTAATTGCAGAGACTAAACCGAGTGAAGCATCCATTCGAATAGATCAGTCAGAAGAGAGAATTCATTTTAATAAATAGCTGTTTTCGTAAAGAACGTTGTTAAAATCCTAAAGCCGATTTTAACGTGATAAAAAGCTATTTTGTATGTCGGTATCAGTGTGCAAGCTCTTTTCTCATGATAAGCTTTCATTTTGTGAGAAACATAGGGCATTCCATCCTATTTTTATAGTCAATAGCAACAAAGTTTGAGAAAAGAGCCTAATAAATAGTGAGATCAACCTAAAAGCAGAGGGATTCAGTTTTGGATCCACTGCTTCTTTTATTGCGATCGACTTTCATCGCAGTTGAACCGTAACGTTCTCATCCAACTAAAGTCCCTTGCAGTTTTTCCTAAATCTTGTTATTCTTAGGTAGAATTATTTTTGTTCGGTGTAAAGTTCGACTCTTCGTTCTAATGATCACTTTGGGCAAGGATAGTAATACAATGTGCATTAGCACTAGGAGGCAACAAACATGGAACAAGGTACAGTTAAATGGTTTAACGCAGAAAAAGGTTTCGGATTCATCGAGCGCGAAGGTGGAGAAGATGTATTCGTTCATTTCTCTGCAATCCAATCTGAAGGCTTCAAATCATTAGACGAAGGTCAAAAAGTTACTTTCGACGTTGAGCAAGGTGCACGTGGACCTCAAGCTGCTAACGTTCAAAAAGCTTAATTTTGATATAGCATACCGAAACAGACTCCAAAAGGGTCTGTTTTTTTATTTTCAAAAATAACAGCAATAAAAAACCCTGCTCAACGAACGAGCAGGGGCATGGTACCGGTAAAGTAAAAAATTTAAAGCAAAAGGTTATTTACATTATAACACAACAATCTCATAATCAAATGATTAGCAGAAATTCAGCAAGTGCATGATAATGACAACATAAAAGGCACACAAATGGAGGAATGGATGATGAAATTTCCAAACGACGCGGATGGAGAAGCATTGCGCAGTTTGTTTAATGAAGGTGTCAGTTTTAAAAAGCCGCAGCCAGTCGAGTTTTTTATAGCTGTGCCGGATAAGGCAACTGGCGAGAAGCTTCTGCCCTTATTGAAGGAAGAAGGCTTTCATGGCTTACTCGAGCAGGATGATGAGACAGATGAGTGGGCTTGCAGTTGCTCGAAAAGGATGCTCCTTAACCATAGCGAATTAAAAAAAGTGCAGGAAAAGCTGGATAAAATAAGCAAGCCTTACGGCGGTCATTCTGATGGCTGGGGAGTATTTATAGATTAAAATGCAGGTGATGACATGCTTCATACTTATTTAGGTGAAACAATCGGGTATGATGTGATTTATAAAAATCGGAAAACAATCGGCATGTATATGGATTTGTACGGCCATGTCGAAGTCCACGCTCCTAAGGGGACCTCTGATGCAAGTGTGCTTCAAATCCTAGAAGGCCAATGGGACTTGATCCTGCAAAGGGCGAAGGAAATGAAAGAGCGGGCCTCAGTCGGTAGGGAAAAAGAGTACGGACCAGGCGGACAATTTCTATATTTGGGGAGGCTCTATCACATCCTGATTTCCCAGGATGCAGATATTGAAAAAGACAATGCCGTGTTTGAGGCTGACAAGCTCCATGTATACGTGAAAGAGCAAAATGAAGAGAGCATCAAACAGGCTTTGAAGCGATTTTACTATCAGCAGTGCAAGGCATTAGTCGAAAAACGGGTTAAATTTTATCAGAGCGAATTCAAAATGAAGCCGCGCTCGATTCGAATCACGGACAGTAAGACGAAGTGGGGAACGTGTGATTCTATGAGGAATTTGACATTCAATTGGAAGCTGTCCATGGCACCAATGGAAGTGATTGATTATGTTGTCGTCCATGAAATGTGCCATATGGTCCATATGAATCACGACCGTTCATTTTGGCGGCTTGTCGGAAAAATCATGCCTGAATATGAACGGTATGAGCGCTGGCTCGCTGTGTCGGGGTGGAGGATGGAGGTTTAGTGTAGCGGGGGTGACAGATCCTCACAGCGGTGCAAAAAACTTCAAAAATATGATCCTTATACTAAAAAGGGATAGATGAGCATTCTTTTCTGTTGGAATCGGTAAGTTACATCATCCCCTTCCTCATGTTTATTTTCATACTGGCATTTGGAAAGAAGCTTGCTTCCAACAAAGTATTCCCGGAGCAAAATCAGATACATTCTATGTAATGTTCCACCTTGCATTAAAGCAGTTTGGCAAAAGATACTGGCTTAGAGTTGGAAGTGTTGGCAAAGGGTATTAATACCATTATGCATACCTGTTTAATTGTGGAGGTTTACCTATTGAAATTAAGCGTTCTTGATCAATCAGTCATAAGTAAAGGGGATTCGGCAAGCACCGCTTTACAAAAAACAGTTAAACTGGCTCAACTGACTGAAGACCTGGGCTACACTCGTTTTTGGGTAGCGGAACATCATAATACGAATGGAATAGCAGGGTCATCTCCAGAGGTCCTGATTTCTCATATAGCTTCAAATACTAGAAAAATCCGTGTAGGTTCGGGCGGTGTTTTGCTTCCTCAGTACAGTCCCTATAAGATTGCTGAAAACTTCAAGCTATTAGAAGCCTTGTTTCCGAACCGTATTGATGCAGGAATTGGGCGTTCACCAGGCGGTTCCGCTACAACCCGATTGGCCCTCACAGATGGATTAAGGAAAAGCCTGAATGAATTCCCCCGGCAGGTAAAGGATCTGCAGGGCTTTTTAGTGAACCATTTACCCATAGACCACCCTTACCATGACGTCAATGCCTTTCCTGTGACAGGCAGCATACCGGAAGTGTGGCTTTTAGGTATTACACATCGGGGGGCAAGGCTGGCCGCAGAAAGTGGTACAGCTTTTACTTATGGACATTTTATCACTCCGGTTAATGGAGAACAGGCCCTGGACTATTACTATAAAAACTTTCAGCCCTCGCCAATGCTTGCAAAGCCTAAAGCAAATGTATGTGTGTTTGTTGTTTGTGCCCCAACACAGGAAAAAGCTGAAGAAATCGCCCTAAGCCAGGATATGTGGCTGTTATCAGTTGAAAAGGGTGGAGACACGAGGATCCCTACCGTCGAAGAGGCCAAAAACATACCCTTAACAAAAGATGAACGAAAGAAGATACAGGAAAATCGAAAACGCATGATTATTGGTACACCCCAAATGGTTAAGGATGAAATTCATAGATTGAGTGAAATGTACAAGACTGAGGAATTCATGATTATCAACAATGTATATAACTTTAAGGACAAAATTACAACCTACACATTATTGGCTGAGGCGTTGCTTTAAACAAAAGGACGGTTCTTTTTGCAGAAGGATGCAGAAGAACCGTCCTTTTTACTTATATTTATTACAAGCGATTTACGGTGGAGGACGCGCTTGGCTGCCCCGGCATAGTCAGCCAATGCCCGCTGGCTGACTTCTGTATGGCATTCCTTTCGGGTTCCGCAAATTGGACGAGCTGACCGGCGGATTTCAGGAATCCGATTTCGTGATCATCTCCACGCGCCCGAGCATGGGGAAGACAGTCCTTGCTTTGAATCTAACTTTGAAGGCGGCCATTAAGGAAGTGAGGAGAATCTTGGTGGTAGTCGATTACCTGTAGCTAATCGCAGGCAATCCCAGGCACCAGAAAAACTGCCAGGCGGAAATCAGCAGCTCACTCAAGCGGATGGCCCGGGAAACGAACACCGTCATCATCACCCTGTCCCAGCTGAGCCGGGAGTCGAAAGCCGGCAAGACAAACGGCCAGACAACTGATGAAATGCTTGATTTAGATCTGGCGTATGCTCCCCCGTATAATGGAGTGCGTGATCCTATTCAGCAGGCGGCTAGGAGAGTGGAGTAGTAGCACGGGGATGTATCTAATGCTTCTTTTCCGTTAACCACTAGAGAAAAGAGCACAGGGTACGTTCATGTGCTCCTGAAGAGACGGTAGAACCGTCCCGTTGTCGCTTTAGAAGAAAGTATGAGTTACAGGGAGGCGGCTGCTTCAAAAAAATATACCAATGTTTATTCGATACCAATTGGCTCACCAAATAAAAGGAAATACTATTTTATGGCAAGTTATACATGATAACTTGATAGATTCTTCACTAGAAGACTTAACCTTCAGTAGTGCATTACACTAGCTAGAGTAGAGCATGTTTTGGGTACCTTCTTGATACATGAGAACGGTTCTAGTGTTTCAGTAATTGTAAAGAATGTGTGATTTTTTGAGGAGCAAGACCCTCCCTGTGTCTCGAAAGTTCAAAGAGGCTTATAAAGAACTTAGAAGATAGAGGTAAAATCCTGTGGTAAAATACTGCAGGATTTTTATTTTGAAATAAAGGAATCCCAAGAATACCTTTATCACACTCACTGACCAAAAGGGTTAATGTATTGGTTAAATTTGTTAGTTGGGGTAAAATTAAATCAAGTATTTCATTAAAAACGGGGGATTCTATATGATACGAGACTGGCTTAATCACTCGAAGCGAAGTAAACATGGATATAAATTTAATATAATAGATGTTTCCGAAACAGAAGTGCGAAAGGAAAAGTTATTTCCATCTTGGCTTGCTGGGGAACTACTTATAGCATACAAAAATCCTGAACACTTAAAAAGAAGGTATCTTAAAAGGGATAAGGATGAATTACGTAAATATTTGAAGAATGAAGTATTTCCTGATCTAACTACGGTAATTGATAAAAATGTTCGACGGGGCGACTGGGGAGAAATTGTTTCTAGTTTATTTCTACGAGATGTTATGAATCTAGAAACCGCTTTAATTAAACTAAGGTATAAACTTAATAGAAAAAAATCTTCTTTTGGTATAGATGTATTTGGTGTTCAACTTGATGATGCTGGAAAGGTCCTTAGCCTCTGTGTATGCGAAACAAAGACAAAAATTACCTACGATAAACAAATTGGTGTAAAAGCCCATAACTCACTATATATAAATGATACTTCTTCTATTATTACAATTGCAGATTTTATGTCTACTCTTTATTTTAATGAAGGTAATTATGACCTTTCTGACCAATTTGATGAAATAGTGTTACAAAAGGCTGATTACCCATCTGATCATCATATCTTCTTGGTACATGAAAAGAGTTTATGGAATGAAGACATTATATTAGAACTAGATAATTTAGAAGGACTAAATCAAGGACTAAATTTTAATGTTTTACTCATTGACGAACTGGACAAACTTGCAAATCATTGTTTTTCACTAGTACCTGATGTAGGGGAGGAAATTGTATATGGAACTCCTTGAATATATTAATAAAAAAGAAAAACAAGTAGAAGAAATGATTAATTCTTCGTTTTTTAGAAACCAGTATGGTCAGATTTTTGCTAAAAAAATGGGTGCAAACTTTAAAGCAACCTATAATGAATCGACAATATGGGGTTATGCATTATTTTTAAGTTCAGCAAGTGCCAAAGTTTTAACTCATAAGGAAAGCCCTGTATGTATGCAAGGAATTAAAGTTGCTGCCGAACTTTTCGAAACTTTCTCTTTAATGTCTGAAGAGTATGACAAAGATTACTCTAAGATTTTATCTGCACTTTGCTATGACTTATCAGGTTTTCAAGCTAATTCTTCGTGTATATTGAAAACACTGGAATATAGGATTGAAGAAAATGAATTATTGGACAGGAGTGTGAATAACTTATTATCATTAGTGACTTTGCTATTAAGGAAGCAGCTACAGGCTATTAAACCAGCGGACATGCAACTTATAGGGGATTCTGAAAGTAATGAAATGGAATATCTATGGGGAAAAGCAATTAGTGAATTTACCAAATTTCAGTTAACTGGAGTTAATGGAGATTTTAATAAAGATTTAGCTGAAGCAAAGGAGCTAGCCCTGAATTTAAGAGATGCAACTCTCACAACCATGTTAACATTATTAGAATTTAAAATGAGTATTTCTTACCAACGTACAACTTGGACAGTATTATCTGACTTCATTAAAGAATCATCGGAGGTCTGGGAACCATATTTAAGACTGCTCGCTACAAGTCCTTATTCAGATAATAAACTGGTACCTCCTGAAGAGAGGTTATCTCAATCAGAGTTCTGGAGATCACAAATTAATGCCATTAATAGAGGTGTTCTAGAAGATAACAGAGGTTTTATTATTCAAATGCCGACTAGCGCGGGAAAAACCTTAATTGCTGAATTATCCATTTTGCAACAGGTTGGAGGTAACAAAAAGTGTCTTTACATTGCTCCTTTTCGTTCCCTTGTCAATGAGGTGGAAAATAATTTAAGTAATCGGTTATCGAAATTAGGCTATGTAGTTTCTAGCTTATCAGGAAGTTATGAGTTGGACGAACTTGACCAGTTTTGGTTAAAAGAAGCTGATGTATTAGTTGCTACGCCTGAAAAGGTTGACTTCTTAATTAGAGTAAAGCCTGAGTTATTTGATGATATTTCCCTTTTTGTATTCGATGAAGGACATGTCTTAGGTAATTTAGATAGTAGATCAGCACAATTTGAATTACTTCTCACACGGCTTAAAAGATGGTTCACACCAAAACATAGTCGGTTTTTATTTATATCTGCAGTTATGCCCGATGCTGATAGCAATGAGTTCGCAAAATGGCTAATAAATAATGAACAAGCAAAGATAGATTCACCTAAGCAATACGATGGTCAAGCATGGCAGCCTACAAGAAGATTAATAGGTTCTTTTTCATGGAACGGAACTAATGGCCAAGTTGAATTTGAGAATTATGTTCAAAATATAGGTAGAAAATCTACAAAGATTTTTATTCCGAATTTTATAAACCCCTTAAGTTGGGAAATCACAACGGGAAAGAAGAAAAAAAAGGTTACCGAAAAAACATTCCCTGATTTTACCAACAAGTCGGAAACTACTGCGATTTTGGCATACAGGTATCTCCGGGAAGGCTCAGTCCTTATTTATTGTGCTACAGTAGGCCGAGGTGGTGGGGGAGGTGTCTATAGCGTATTAAAAGCATTTTTAAAATTAATCGATGTTTTAGATAATTACTATGATGTTGAAACACATTTTCCGAGGATAGATGATAGTGAAGCATTGGATGCTGCAATTAGGTGGTATGGAGAAGATAGCATAATAACTCAATGTATAAGCAGGGGAGTAGCACCTCATTTTGGAGATCTAGCAGATGAAGTTAGAAAAGCTGTTGAGAGAGAATACGCGCAAAAAAAGTTAAAGATACTTGTTGCAACACATACGCTTGGACAGGGAGTAAATTTGCCTATAAAAACTTTACTGGTTTACTCCCTAGATATTATTGCAAACCCTTCTGAACGGTTATCAGTTAAAGTTAGGGATTTTTGGAATATAGTTGGTAGATCTGGTAGAGCAGGGCGAGAGACAGAGGGGCAGGTTGTTTTTGTTTTAAATTCTGCAAGGGATAGAGCTTTATATAATAAGTACTCCAATCCACTAAATTCTGAGAGTGTGAGAAGTGTATTTACTGTAGCAATGGAATTATACCGTAAAGGACGGATCTCTCAACAAGCTTTACAAGACATTATAGCAGAATACTCTGAACCATCGCTTATGAATTTTCTTGTTGAAGAAGTCGTAGATACTCCAGATCAACAATTAATGGAGTCTTTTGTTGGAGATACTTTATTTAAGATACAATCAATAGAAGAAGATTCACAATATGTTAATAGCATTTTGCTCGAAACTGCTAATCGTTTTTGGAGTATTGAACCACGAGAAAGAAAAGTTGTATTTGCGAGAACGGGTTTAACTCTTAATTCATGTCTGAAAATTGAAGAAGCTTTACTAAAATCCCCGAGTCTTAGTATGGCCCTTGATGAAGAAAATGAAGTGGAATTTTTTAAGCTTGCATTAAAATGTTTAATTACCTGTGAAGAAATGCAACCGAAAGACGCATTAAAAAACGTCTCAATCGTGGGTAACACAAAACTTGAACCTTTTATACTTTCATGGATAAATGGGGATGATTTAGATCAGCTGAGAAAATTGTGGTCAGATTCTGTTGGAGAAGAATACGTAGATTTAATGAATGTTTACATAGAAGATTGTCTAGCTTATAGATATCCTTGGGGAATCACGTCGGTAATCTTCATTGCATCATATGTTTTACAGCGCGATTGGAATAGTCTTAGTAAAAGTATTTTAAGTTTACCAACAAAAATGAAAAATGGATTAAATGACACTTATGCTTTATGGTTGAAAGATATGGGGTTGATGTCTAGAAAAGATTGTTTGCTCTTATCAAAGTCTTACGAAGGTTCTCCAGATTTACGCTCTTTTATTAATTGGTTTGTGAATCTTCAAGTGGAAGATATTAACAAGTTTTGGGTAAATTCGACTTATGGATTACGTAATATTTTTTATTTAATATCCAAAATTAACATAAAAGACAACCATACGAGTAATTTTAATAAGACCAACCATTCCTTCAATGTAAAAGGAATACCTTATGAAGCTGAGAGAATTGAAGTTGCAAAGCTCATTAAAGTTGGGGATAAATTATTACTTAAAAGACAGCAGGATAATGAATTTGACTCGTTTGCAATACAAATTTTATACCAAGGTAAGCAACTCGGTTTTGTTCCTAGGGGGTTAGCTAAAATATTTTCATTTCAAATGGATATTATGGGAACGGAAATTGAATGCAGAGTCAGAAGAAAATTTGGAAGTAATATACAAGTTGTAACTAGTTATAAATAGATATAAATAATAACCCAGAAATTTCGAATTCAATAATTCCGTTAGGGGTTTATTTTATTTCATTTCCAAGTAGAAAAATTAAACATTTGGTACCCCTGTGTACTCTAATTTCAAGAGAAACTATATATAATACAAATACGTTTAATAAGCTGCAAATGCTTATACGACCTTAATTTAGATTTAAAGAAATTTTAAC
>NZ_JBALQL010000042.1:0-475 GCF_036964885.1 Bacillus sp. JJ1122
AAGGGGGCACAGTTCATTTATGCTGGGGTTGCTTTTTACATTTTCCAGAGCCTATTCTTTTATCAAAAATACTTTGCCGTTTCCGCAATGGGAACATTTGAAAAGATGCGGGCACTCCTCTTTTGCAAAATCAGCCGGATATCCATCTTCAAGCTTCATTTGGTCTATGGGCATATAAGGGCTGTAATCATCATAATAGTCTGCTTCTCTGCCTTTATTCTCCATGCTTCCACCACAATCGGGACAAGCAGGAGAAAGGCTGCTGAATCCGTTGCAAAGCGGGCACATCCCCATTTCCTTCAGTCCTTTCTGCATTCTGCTATCGATAGTTTATGTTGGAAGGTCTATTCATAATCTAAAAAGGTTAATGGTTATGGAATCATTCTATATAGGAAATCCATTTCCTGGTTTTTACCCAGGTGGCAATTTATAAGAATAAGCCTTTGTTTTTAAAAGTTGGCTCTGTTAAACAAGG
>NZ_JBALQL010000042.1:622-12871 GCF_036964885.1 Bacillus sp. JJ1122
GATGGAAATGCGTTAGCATTTTCGGAGGAGTCTGCGCTCCTTCCACTACAATCAACAGGGGTCAAAAACAACATTAGGCTTTAACAGAGCCTAAAAGTTAATTATCCGCCGATAAATTATTGGAATTAATTACCTGATATTAGATGCGAATAAACTTTTTCAAACAAAACATACTAGTTATTAATAAAACAGCAACCAAAACAACGCAGCAACACAAGCAGCAACTGAAACTTTTAACACCAGGTAACTGAACATTGGGTTAAGCCTTAGAAGGCAGCAAATCGTGCGGGCCGGTGCAATCCCGGCTAACCCAGCCATTCTCCCTAATATGGGTTAAACCAGGCGGCATGGCAGCAGCCATGATTGGTTCAATTCCAAACTAACCCAAAATACAACTTTGAAAAACACGAAGGAGGAAACAATAATGGCTAGAAGCAACAACTCTAATCAATTAGTCGTTCCTGGTGTTCAACAAGCTCTTGATCAAATGAAGTACGAAATCGCAACAGAATTTGGCGTACAGCTTGGTGGAGAAACTACTTCACGCGCTAACGGTTCAGTTGGTGGAGAAATCACTAAGCGCCTTGTGCAAATGGCTGAGCAACAACTTGGCGGTTTCCAACGCTAAATTGCAGTAAACAATAAAATAGAATGGCTTTGGCCCCCTTTCATAAAGGGGGCCTCTTAATTTGTTTCCTGGGATTTATCATCCAAACTGTTATATCATTTTATCTGGCTTGACCCATTCATCGTATTCCTCTGATGACAAATAACCGCTTTTTATAGCTGCTTCTTTCAAAGTCGAATTTTCCTTAAAGGCTTGCTTGGCAATCTGTGCTGCTTTTTCATAGCCAATATGCGGATTCAATGCTGTAACAAGCATCAGTGACCGTTCCACATGCCCTGCAATCACTTCAAGATTCGCTTCGATTCCTTCTGCACAGTTGTCATTGAACGACCTCATTCCATCTGCTAACAGCCTGGCACTTTGAAGAAAGTTATAAATGATGACCGGTTTAAATACATTCAACTCAAAATTGCCCTGGCTCGCCGCAAAACCAATCGTGGCATCGTTGCCAAACACCTGTGTCGCTACCATTGTAAGGGCTTCACTCTGAGTAGGGTTGACTTTTCCTGGCATAATGGAGCTTCCCGGTTCGTTTGCAGGAATGGATAGTTCTCCAATTCCGCTCCTTGGCCCGCTTGCAAGCCACCTGACATCGTTTGCAATTTTCATTAAATCTGCTGCCAATGCTTTAAGAGCTCCATGCAAAAATACGAGTTCGTCGTGTGATGTCAATGCCTGGAACTTATTTGGTGCAGAATGGAATGTCTCATTCGTTTGTTCAGAAAGCTGCTTTGCCATTTGGATCCCAAAATCCTTTGAAGCATTGATTCCTGTCCCTACAGCTGTTCCGCCAATTGCTAAATCACGGACATACTTCAGCCCCTCAGAAATCATGCGTTCATTCTTGTCAAGCATCGCTCGCCAACCACTGATCTCCTGCCCCAAAGTCAATGGAGTTGCATCCTGCAAATGTGTCCTGCCTATTTTGATCACATCATTAAAATCTTGTTCTTTTTTCCTGAGTGTATTTCTAAATAATTCAAGCGACGGCAGGACTGCACCTGACACTTCTTTTACAGCGGCAATATGCATTGCCGTTGGGAATGTATCATTCGAGCTCTGCGACATATTCACATCATCATTAGGATGAACCTTTTCGTCTGAATTCGATTGTTCGAGCAATTCATTTGCTCTTCTAGCGACCACTTCATTAACATTCATATTTGATTGAGTTCCGCTGCCTGTCTGCCAGACAACAAGCGGAAAATGAGCGTCAAATTTGCCTTCAAGGATTTCGTCACAAGCAGCCTCGATTGCCTTTCCTTTTGCCTGAGGCAGCTTGCCTGCATTTGCGTTCACTCTCGCAGCAGCCTTTTTGACTTCCGCAAAAGCATAGATGACCTCAAGCGGCATTTTTTCGGTACCAATCTTAAAATTCTGCTTGCTCCTCTGGGTCTGTGCTCCCCAATATTTATCTGATGGTACTTCGATTTCACCAATTGTGTCTTTTTCAATACGATAATCTGACAAAACGATCCCTCCTCAACCTCATTATTATACTTATCAAAACTTTTAAAACATTTTCGCCTTTAGGATAACGTTTTTTCCGTTCTTTTCCCAGAAAAGTGCATCAAAAAAGCGGAAGCAGTATGTAAACTGCTTCCGCCTTTCATTATTTCTCTTTTCGCTGATCGTTATGCCTTATGGTAAATTGCATAACCAATATAATAGCCCAGGATCATGATGCTTGCGATGCTTAATGTTACCGTTAGGTCCTCCATGTTTATACCCCCATGATTGATATTGTTCGTTTATTTTTAAATTACCACATGATCACAGGAATCCTGAAAGAGAATTCGTAACTTTTTGTGACAATGATGTGAATATGGAGGGGGTTCCATTACACTAGATATCTACAGCTGATTAACGAAAAACGCCGCACCCAACCAAGTGGGTGCGTCAATTTCATTATCCTGCCTTCACCTTGTTTCCAAGCTGAAGCTGATACATTTGATAGTACTTTCCTTTCAGTTCCATCAGCTGGTCATGATTGCCCTTTTCCACGATTCGGCCGCGGTCGAGAACGAGAATCTGGTCAGCATTCCGGATAGTGGATAGCCTGTGGGCAATGATAAAGGTGGTTCTTCCTTCTTTAAGGATATCCATGGCTTCCTGGATAATCGTTTCTGTTTCAGTGTCGATACTGGACGTCGCTTCATCGAGAATCAATATGGCTGGATCGAACGCAAGTGCCCTTGCAAAAGAAACAAGCTGCCGCTGTCCGCTTGATAATGTGCTCCCCTTTTCGATCACTGGCTCATCAAGGCCCTTTTCGAGATTCTTCAGCACCCGGTCAGCTCCAACGCTTGCAAGTGCCTTCTCGACAGTTTCCCTTGAAATGTCAGGATGATCAAGGCTTACATTGGAGGCAATCGTACCTGTGAACAAAAAAGGATCTTGGAGGACAATCCCCATATGCTTACGCAGCGTCTGTCTCGGCATCTCGGCAATATCCATCCCATCGATGAGAATTTTGCCTTCTTGTGGATCATAAAACCTGAATAGCAGATTCATGATAGAGCTTTTACCTGAGCCCGTATGGCCGACTAATGCAACCGTCTCACCTTGTTTCGCTTCAAAGCATAAATCCTTGAGGACATATTCTCCTTCTTTATATCCGAAGGAAACATGATCAAAAGTGACGTTCCCTTTGTAGCGAGGAATATCCTTCTCAGAAACGTCGATTCCAACCTCATCCATAAGATTAAATACCCGCTCTCCAGCAACAAGTGCCTGTTCCAGGTTTGCAAGCTGATTGACGATTCCCTGTATTGGATTAAATAAGCGGTTGATATAATCAACAAATGCGTAAAGTACCCCTAAGGAAATCACCGATGACGGCTGAAGTGCCTGCGCCCCAAAATACCAGATGAAGGCTACAAATACAAGGTTCCTCAACACCTGGACCAGGTTATGCGAAGTCGTTGAATTAAGATTCAATAATTTATTTTGGAATGTGAAATGCTCTTTATTAAGCGTTTCAAATTCCTGCTGTGTTTCCTTTTCCCTGCTGAATGCCTGGATAATGCTCATACCCTGGATTGATTCGTTGATCATGCCATTTATGTCACTGACACGCGAACGAATGACATGGTTGTATTTAGATGCGTATTTGCGGTAAAGCTTCGCCCAGATAAACAAGATTGGCAATAACAGCAAACAAATGGCCGCAAGCTTCGCATTTAAAATAAATAGAGCAATATAAATACCAGTAATATAGATCAAACTAGTAAAGAATGTCGATAGTACGGTTACATATAATTCACGGATTGCCTCTGTGTCATTTGTAATACGGGCAACAACCTTCCCCGCCGGAAGGTTATCGAAATACTGGATTGGAAGCCGCTGGATTTGCCTGAACACATCCTCGCGCAGCTTCTGAATAATTCGATTCGCTGATTTTTGCAAGAAAAATTTCTGACCATACTGGAAGATTGAAGCAATCACCAGTAACCCAAAGTAAAATGCAAGAAGCTTAAGGATGTTTGGAATTTCCGGTTTGTAAAAATCAAGCAAATCATCTCCAGAAAGCACCTCAGCTTCATATTGGGCAGCCTGGGAGCCTTTATTAATGGTTAATACCCCATTTTCATAGCTGCGTTTCCCATCGAATTCAATCTGTCCGTTTACGAACACGAATTTTCGGCCAACCTGCAAAATCCTTGCTCCTTTATCAGGCTGATCATCACCTTCAGCTAACCCGTCCTTTGAGTAATAGCTGCCTTTATATTCAACCGATTCCGTTCCAGGTTCGGTTTCATACCATACCGATTCAATTCCCAATATATGATCATCAATCAGCTTCTTGGCGATAAACGGACCTGCCAGATCTGCGACAACCGCGACCGTAAGCATCGCCAAGGCAATGATGATGATTTTTTTATAATTTAAAGCATATTGAAACAATCTTTTTCCAGTACTCATATGGAGTGCACCTCCTCTTCGACTGCTTCTGCCTGCTGCCTGATATACTGCTCGCTGTACCAGCCGTTCAGAGTCATTAATTCTTGATGGGTGCCTTGCTCGACGATCTTTCCGTCTTCTAGGACGACGATATGATCAGCATGCTCAACTGCAGACATTCTGTGTGTTGTAATGATGGTAGTTTTTGCGTTCCGTTCCCTGCGAATATTATCAATGATTTTTTTCTCGGTCTTTGCATCGACCGCTGACAGTGAGTCATCAAGAATCAGTATTTCAGGATCCTTGATCAATGCGCGGGCAATCGAAATCCGCTGCTTTTGCCCGCCCGACAGTGCGACCCCTTTCTCGCCAACTAATGTCTCGAGACCTTCGGGCAGCAGCTCCAAGTCCTTACGGAAAGCTGCAAGATCAATAATTTCCTGGAGCTCCTTATCTGTCGCTAATGGGTTGCCGAACAGGATATTCTCTTTTACCGTCCTTGAGAAAAGAATGTTCTCTTGGGGAACATATCCCATCCAGCTGCGTGTCTGCCTCAGGCTATGTTCCTGGATTGGCACTCCAGAAACGAAGAGATTTCCGCTGCCCTCAGGGTACTCCCTTAGCAGCTGTTTGATTAAAGTGGTCTTCCCGCTTCCTGTCTTGCCGACAATCCCGAGCGTTTCGCCGCGATTTAAATGCAGTTTTATATTATCGAGGTTTTTGACCTTTGATGAAGGATACTTAAAGGTCAGTTCTGACATCTGAATGTATTCAGGCTCGTTGCCTTCAACAGGCTTTACTGGATCGGCAACATCCTCTTTATAAGCCAAAGTTTCGTTCAGGCGGTCCAATGAAGCATTGCCGCGCTGCATGACGTTTATAAGCTCTCCGATTGCGAACATTGGCCATATTAGCATCCCGAGATAAACGTTAAAGCTGACTAGCTCACCCAATGTCAGTTTCTGCTGGAATACTAAATAAGCGCCATATCCTAAGCCGATCAAATAGCTTAAACCAACAAGAATCTTAATCGTCGGCTCGAACAAGGAGTCAATTTTTGCTACCTCGATATTCTTGCTGTATACATCCTCAGTCAGTTCATGGAACCGGCCTTCATCTGCCTTTTCCTGTACATAAGCACGAATGACTCGCACTCCTGAAACCGATTCAAGCACCCTGTCATTCAACTCCCCAAAAGCATCCTGGGCAGCAGTGAATTTCGCGTGAATCTTTTTTCCATAAATGTTGATCATAACTGCCATAATCGGCAGTGGGATAATCGAAACAAGCGTGAGCTCCCAGCTGATGAAAAATCCCATCATGAATAGGATTGTCAGCATGAAAAAGGTTGAATCCACTATCGTCAGAATTCCAAAACCGGCTGTGACTGATATTGCCTTCAAATCATTTGTCGCCCTGGCCATCAAGTCACCGGTCCTGTTCTTTTCAAAAAATGCCGGAGTCATCTTTAAAAGATGCTTCATAAAGCGGCTCCTGAGTTTCCGTTCAATCAGGAATGCCCCGCCAAATAACTGGTACATCCATACATAAGTGATCAGATAGGATATGACCGTAACAAGCAAAAGTCCGCCTAGATATTTCAAGATGACCGTTTGAGTCATCGTTCCGAGCTGAATTGAATCGATTGCCATTCCCACAATCTTTGGCGGAAGTACATCCAGTACTCCGGCAAAAATCAATAAGGAGATCGCAACGCTGTAACGCTTCCAGTTTTCTTTAAAAAACCAGCTTAACTTCGATAAAACCGATAACATTCCAACACTCCCTTTCTATTTCATAATCTACACTAACCGCTTTTCAGCTTTTCACCATTTACTAATTTTTTCACATTTACACATACCATCTTTTTTCCTCCTCGGATCAAATTATCAAGGGTCTGGATAAAGAGTTAAGTTCATTCTCTGCCTCTCTTTAAGATCTGGGATCTTAAGAACAAAAAAAGACATACCGCGGCATGCGATATGTCTTGAATCATTTGATAAAGACAGAAAAAGGCACACGTCACGTGAAATACGCAACCGGTGCCTTTGAATGAACAGAGCAAAAACAGTTAAAAACTCAGTATCGTTTAAAGGACAGGTTACGTTTATTAAGTTTTTCGTATCTTGCAATTTTGACAATGTTCATAACAGTAACCCTCCTATTTAGATTAATTTTCCATTCCCTTTTGTAAGGGTATCACCATACAAGCAGTCATGTCAATTCTAATTTTTCTAAATTTTAGCTCATCATTTAAGTTCATCAGGGTCTCTCCGAAGAATTTTTCGGGCAAAGATCAAATAAACGAGCAGTGGAACGGGAGCCTGGATTAATCCAAGAATTCCCCATAGCCAATAATTATGGCCGTGCTTGCGGGCATTTGTAAAAAGAAAAATACTTTGAGACAGCAGAATGGCAGGAACAAAAATAAGCATTAAAACAGTCTCTGTTTGTGTCAAATCGCCATTCATCTGCCATCCACCTGCTTCTGGGCTCCTTTATAACTGTATATTACCGTCACTGCTACTGCAGCCACCTGAAGAATTAAGAACAGCTGAGGAATTTCCACCAAGGTAAAAACTACCGCGCTCAGGATCAACATAGCACTTAGAATAAACCAGCCTAATTCTCGGCGGTACTTTTTCTGAATTTGTTCCTGCTGACTGAGTACCATTTTTTCAAACCATGGTTCTCCGGGGCTATAGATATCCAGAGAATCCAATTTTTCAAGTCCTTCGTTGAGTTGGCTGATGGTTTCAAATAATTCATTGTCCAATCGATCATCGTTTGGCGAGATCCTGTTTCGATCTGTCATCTAATTTCAGCTCCTTCCTTACTGCTAAAAGCCCATGATGGACTCTTGACTTCGCAGTACCTGCAGCGATATTCAGAATTTCTCCAATTTCATCATAAGAATAACCATAATAATGTTTTAAAATCAGAGGAATTCTCATTTCCTCCGTTAGCTTTGCTAGGGCAGCCAGAGCATCCGTCCATTCCTCATTTCTGGATTCCATGTACCACTGCAGCTTACGAGTCGCAGATTCCCCTTCATTCCATTCTCTCTCCCGCTTTTTCTTGCGATTCTGATCAATATATAGATTTGTCGCTATGCTGATCAGCCATGATGAAAACTTTGATTTCCCATTGAATAAATGAATCTTTTCCACACATTTGGCCATCGTTCCCTGTGCAAACTCTTCTGCGAGGTCAGGATTCATCGTAATTTTCATCAGATATTTTACCAGCAGGGGGTAATGTTCCCGGAAAAGGATGGCAAAGGCACGGTGGTCTCCCTTTTTAGCAAAACTGATTATCTCATTCTCATCCATCAAGCAAGCCTCTCTTTCCCGCACCCCGAAAATTCTCTCTCTAAAAGATTATCTGCTTATTAGACGTTCAATGTAACGAATCGTTCAAAACATTTTCAAAGTTTCTTATGCAGTTTTGTTTTTTCAATAATCGTTCTTCCTTTTCGACATCTTTTTGAGGGACTAATATCCTTGTAAGAAAAGAACCTTACCTCAGCAAAAAGGAAAGTCCCGACAGGACTTTCCTTCAAACTCTATAATGAACCTTGCTGTATGGCAGGTTCTTTTACACTCGTTTGATTTTCTTCTGCAAGCTTTGGCAAAACAATCATGTAAAACACGCCGACAATCGCGAGGCAGCCACCAACAATCCAATAAAGCATTTCAATTGAGAGGATAGCCGGGAAACTGTATGCAATAACGGCAAGCGTCAAGGAATGCGACAGCATGTTGAGCGGGCTGATCAGCCCCTGAACCCTGCCCATCATCTTTGGATCAATGATGCTCGGAAGCCACCCGCCAATTCCAATATTGATAAGCGGAAGCGCGAGCGCCGAAACAAACAGAAGCGCCAGGAAAAGCACAATATTGTTTGGCAGGGAAGCAAATGCGGTAAAGCTTCCTGCCACAATCAATCCAACCGATATCAAATGGTAAAGCTTCATTTTCTGTGCCAGCAGTGAAGCAATAAAGCTGCCGATCAGAACACCAATTCCAAAAACAAAACCGATGACAATCGAATATTCTTCATAAGTATCTGGTGCAAGCTTATATTTAAGAATAAAAATCGGCATGACGGAGAATCCGCCATTGACGATACCAAAAATGAAAAATCCGATAATCAAAGCAGACAGCAATTTGCTGCCCAGAACGTACTTGAAGCCCTTTTGGAAGTCTTTAAAAACCAGCTTAATGTTCAAATCGCTTAGTTTATGCGCACCATTGGGCAGACGAGCTTCCTTCGGAACAGCTGTAGCATGAATTAACAGTGCGCTTACTATGAAAGAAATAGCATCCACCATTATCGCTCCATAGATTCCAATTGACCAATACGCGAGAATTCCAAGGCCATTCCCAAACAACATGAACAGGCTCATCACTAACTGGTTCAAGCCCGCAGCTGTCGTATAGTCATCCTTTTGCAGAATCCCTTGCACCATCCCATGTTCTGCTGGAAAAAAGAATTTTTGTATTGCACTTCTCAAAAACAAGACGCCGAAAACGAACGGCATCCATCCTATATAAATGGACGCGATCAGCAACAAGGATAATCCTGCGCTGACCCAATCGCAGTACACCGCAATTTTTTGCCGGTCCATCCGGTCTGCGAGGACACCAATTAAAAAGAAAACGGCAAGCATTGGCAAGGAATACATCAGCTCTGTTATCGTAGCGTAAACTGGCTGGGAGCTAAAACGGTCAAGCAGGAAAAACATAAACGCGGTCAACCCGATCGTACTTCCCATCTGGGAAGTGAAATTGGCCAGGAATAATTTTGTAAAACTCCTGTTCCGGAAAATCTCCGCAAATTTTTTCATTTCGTATACCCCTTATTTTTCAATTGTTATCTCTATGATAGAGAGAATGAATGGAAAAAATAAGCATCTCTTGACCGTTTGTTTCTCCATCCTAAGACTGATATCCTTTTGACCTTAGCCCTAGTTGCTTAATCCTCAAACGTCCCTTTTACAACAGGACTGCCATTCTCGACCATCATTTTTCCCAGGGCAATGACTGATTGTATCGATAAATCTGCCTTATTAAGCAAGACAAGATCTGCATCCTTCCCTGCTTCAATTTTCCCTTTTTGATGAAGTTTAAGGATTGCTGCAGGGTTTTGCGTGATGACTCGTAATGCAGTACTAATCTCGATGCCTTCTTGTAGTACTGCATCTTTGACTTCTTGATAAAGGGAAGATACTTTTCCAATCTTAAGTCCTATCAAGTCGCCGTCTTTATTAAAATCAGGCAGACTCGCCTGGCCATCAGATGTGAACGTGATTTGCGATATATCAACACCCTGCTCGAGCATTTTTCTCAGACCAAGGCTGCATTTAACTTCGCCTTCTTCTAAAAATTTTGGTATAGAGCTGGTCGTGAAATCTAGATAGCCGCCCTTTTTGGCATATTCAATCCCTTTTTCAAATAAATGCGGATTCCGATTGATATGGGTTGGATAGAATTGGCGGATTGGGATATCTGTCTTTTCAACGACCTCTTCAATTACCTTAAGATGGTCGTAGCTGTCACCAACATGTACATTCACTATTCCAGCCTTACCAGAAAGCATTCCGCCAATTCTTGCTGCAGATGCAATCTTCGCCATTTCTTCGTAAGTCGGCTGGGAAGAACGATGATCCGCAATTGCGATTTCTCCAACACCGATAATTTTATCAATCAGGATAAGGTCATCTTCAATTCTGTCCGTCAGTGTCTTGACCGGTACCTGATAAGAACCTGTATGCACATAACAGGTGATCCCTTCTTCTTCCAGAGCACGAGCTTTTGCAATCAAACTTGGCATCGTCCTCGTCGTTCCGTCTGTGCCAATAACACCGACAAGTGTTGTGATGCCGGCAAGGGTGGCATCCGTCAATTGAAGTTCAGGTGTCCTCGTCCTATAGCTGCCTTCTCCGCCGCCTCCCATTATATGTACGTGGGAATCAATGAAGCCTGGAACGATATACATACCTGCCGCTTCAATCACCTTCATATCCACGAACCTATCAGGTACCGGGATCTCATCTTCAATGTAGCCTATTTTATTGTTCACGATTAAAAGATCCTTTTTACCTAAGTATTCAGGAGCAAAAATTTCGCCATTTTTAATAAGTGTCAGCATTCCATCCACACCTCTTTACAAATAAAATCTGTGTTTATTCCATCATAATACAGACGGAAGAAACTGCAAGTTGATTCCTGACTGATTGACTGCTTTGTTGCCAACTTAGCCCAATCTGCTTAATAAAGGTTTTCAACTTTAAAGGACGGGGTAATAATCTATTAACCTAATAAAAATAAAAACGCGCGAATAAAGGAGTTTATATATATGAAAGAGATCATGTCTTCAAATGTTATGGTACAAAAAAGGTTCACAATGAAAAAGATGCTGGAAATTTATCAGGCAGCTAAAAAACTTAATGGCACTACTTATTTATACAGCCGCCAAAAAGCAGTGGAAGCTACATCTTTGTCAAAGCTTGTTTCCTTCCTATTGACAGTTGAACCAAACACAACTTTAAAAATTATTATGGAAGGCACAGATGTAGAACCGCAATTAGATCAATTGACGAAATTGCTGACAAACGAAGCTTCTCTATTGAGGGTTAACCGTAAACAGCTGCTAGACTCTTCTGAGTCATTCCAGATTTAATAACAAATTATATTTTAGAGATATAGAGGTGAAATTTCATGGTAAGAACTATTTTAATGGTAATCGGTGCTATCGTCGTAATTGGATTTTTAATGCGAATGCTATAATATCTTGTTAATAAAGCTGCATTTATACAAGCAAGTCAGACTGTAGACAAACTCGGATGAAAATGAGTTTGCCTGCAGTCTTTTTTATTTTCTTCTAAATTAACACCAATAAGGACTTTTGATGGCTTGAAAGCATAAAAATTGGACAAACAACAGGGCATCGATATGGCCTCTTGGTCACCTGTAATAAAATTTTTTAGAAATCAAGGCATCGATAAGGCTTCTTGGATATCTGAAATTATAAAAATTAGGAAAAAAAGTAACCCAAATACCCTCTTGGATATGCGGTATTCCAAAAATTAGGGGAATAGGGTAACCAATACGGCCTCTTAGAGTTGCAGAATTACAAAAATTAGGAAAATGAGGGCACCAATACGTCCTCCTGGATATGCGAAATTACAAAAATTAGGAAAATGTGGTCACCAATATGATCTCTTGGATATGTGAAATTACAAAAATTAGGAAAATCTTATAACCAATACGGCCTCTTGGTTATCATTATTAATATAATTTGGTAAAAAACCGAATAAATCTGACCTCTTGGTTCCCCTAAATGACAAAAATAAGAAAAATAGGTAACCAATTAGGTTTCTTGGTTACTTGGAATTACAAAAACTAGAAAAATTGATCACTAATATGACCTCTTAAATGCCTGCCTTTGAAGGTGACAGGAAAAAAACAGGCGTGAATTCTCTTTTGAATTCACGCCTGAACTTTATAGCAAACTATCTATATCATGACTGCAATCTCTAAATCTATCCTGAGTTGCTGTCATCATCTTATCATCCTTAGTATTTCCTTAATTTCCATTCCCGGTTCCACCAGTGTCGCCAGTACCTCCAGTTCCACCGGTATCTCCACCTGTGCCTCCTGTACCTCCAGTTCCACCGGCATCTCCACCTGAGCCTCCTGTGCCTCCAGTTCCAC
>NZ_JBALQL010000042.1:13002-20817 GCF_036964885.1 Bacillus sp. JJ1122
CTCCGCCTGTGTCACCTGTGCCTCCAGTTCCGCCGGTATCTCTACCTGTGTCACCTGTGCCTCCAGTATTTCCACTGTCGTCTCCACCTCCACTGCCTCCAGTCTGGGTAGTGTCAGTGGTTTCTTTTTTCTTTTCTCTCGTTTCAGACTGATCTTCTTTCTTTCCTTTTACCTTTTCTTTCGCTTTTTCCCACTGCTTCTTTAGCTTTTCAGATTCTTTCTTCATTCTCTCTTCAAGTTCTTTGACAGTTTTTGCGCGCTTCGCTTTTTTCTGTTCCTCAACATATTTTGATATATCAGGTACATTAAATGAGACTGCTTTGGTATCCTTTAAAGCCTCGGACATAAAGTCCTTGAAAACAAGCGCCGCTCCTTCACTGCTTGTCGTAGTTAAGTAATGATTTTTGTCGGTTTTGTCATATCCCACCCAAACAGCTCCTACTAGCTGTGGTGTATAGCCAACAAACCATTGATCCTTTGTACCATCTATGCCCTCAATAGGTACTTGGGTAGAACCCGTTTTTCCTGCTAATTCACGGCCTGGAATTTTTGCGCCTTTACCAGTTCCTTCTTCAACGACTCCTAACAGCATTGTCGTCATTTTTTGGGCAGTCTCTTTAGAAATCGCCTGGCTTTTCTTACCTTTCCATTCAGCGATTGTATTGCCTTCTTTATCAGTAATTTTCGTAATGGCATGCGCCTCATAACGTTCACCTGAATTTGCAAATGCAGAATAGGCATCTGCCATGTCTACAGGTGAGACACCAGTATTTAGTCCGCCCAGCGCGAGTCCCAGCTGACGATCCTTTTGTGGATCAAGGGTGATGCCAAACTTATTTACCGACTTCATTCCATTAACGATTCCTATTTCATTTAACAGCCATACAGCAGGAACGTTCAGGGAATCCTTTAACGCTTCATACATTGGCACTTCGCCTTTATATTCACCATTATAGTTTTCAGGTTTATAGTCTTGTAAATCTAATTCTTCATCTTTAAGCATATCTGTTACATCCCAGCCTTCTTCAATTGCCGGGGCATATACTGCCAGAGGTTTCATTGCTGAACCAGGCTGAGCTTTTAATTGGGTTGCCCGATTGTATCCGCGGAATACATGTTCACCTCGGCCGCCAACCAGGGCACGGATACCACCCGATTTAGGATCGATTAAAGCAGCGCCGCTTTGGACGATCTGGTTATCAGTCCCTTTTGGGAAAATTTCATCCTTTGCATAAGTAGCTTCTACAGCTGATTGCATTGTTACATCCAGCTCAGTGTAAATTTGCAGTCCTCCAGTTAAGATATCCTCCTGGGTAAGACCATATTTTGAAATTGCTTCATCGATGACGTGATCTAAGTAATATGGATATTGACCGCGCAACGGATCTCCGCCATCTTCATTTAGCACAACCTTCTCGGCCACTGCTTTCTTGTATTCTTCATCGGTTATGAATCCATTGGTCTTCATCATTTGAAGCACCACATCTCTTCTTTCCATTGCTTTATCATAATTTTTATAGGGATCCAAAGACGATGGAGCCTTGATTAAACCTGCAATGGTAGCTGCTTCGCTGATGCTTAAGTCCTTTACATCTTTACCGAAATAACCCATCGCGGCCCGCTTTATCCCCCAGGAACCATTCCCAAAATAAATGCGGTTTAAGTACATTTGCATGATTTCATCTTTTGAATATTGCTTTTCGATTTCCCTCGCAAGGAAAAACTCCTCAAGTTTTCGTTTATACGTCTTTTCGGTAGACAATAAAGCATTTTTTGTTAACTGCTGAGTGATTGTACTGCCGCCTTCCACAACTGAACCAGCTTTTATATTTTTGACAAACGCTCTGGAAATACCAACAAGGTCTACACCATCATGCTCATAAAAGCGGTGATCTTCAATTGCGACTACAGCATTTTTCAAATGATCAGGAACTTCTTCAATCTTAACCCCTTCATTTTTTAAAGCTGAAATCTTACTTGCCACTTCTCCGTTTGCATCATAGATGATTGTAGGCTGAGCCAAGTCATCATTTAGAGCACTGATATCAGCACCCTCTGAAAAAACATGGAAAAAGCTTAGAAAAGCCAAAACAGCTGTTGAAACGGACAAAACCAGCACTTGATTCATATGTAGTCGTTTCCAGCCTCTAAGAAAACTTGTTGCTATTGAATTTTTGCTCACTGAGCACCCCAACCTTTTAAAAATAGTTTATAAATATGACACTTTCTTTTACCCAGTTTTAAAAGGAATTAACACTTATTGCCTAATATCAGCGAAAAAAGACACAATCAGAGTATTTTTATGGAGTGTTTGTTATTTAAAAGCCAAACTCGCCTTTCAAGGAAGATATTTTTCTCGAACGATAGAATTTGGCCATAGCGGCTTTTAAATAGGCTGTTTTTGTATGCGTTGCGGCTTTTTTTCTTTCCATTTAACTTTCGATGTTTTAAAAAACAGGCATTAAAAAAACATAAAAAACCAATCGATCATATAAGTCGATTGGTTTCCTATTGGCTTTGAATAGGCAGTTCTTCTTCCATTACCTGGTGTACTGCTAATTCGCTATCCCGTTCTCGAAGAAGCGTTTCCATATACATGTAAACGAGTTGTTTCGTCTTATCATCCGCTTTGATGATATCAAGATGCTGAAGACATTTACGAATAGTCGGATGGATGGACTTTTGTGTATCAAAAACCATTCCTGTCACTTCTCTTTCTAATTCGTTAATAATAAAAAAATACAAATCTTTTATTACAAATTTCGCCAGCTTATGAGAGTTTTTGAGGGTCCCGCTGACAATTTTGCTGCATGAATTTTTCTTTTAAAAAAGGGTATAGAACAGTAGGAAGCTAAAATTTATTTGGAGGGTGATAGATATGGCAGAAATAAAGAGAGTGCTGCTCGCTTATGATGATTCCCCTGGCAGCAAAAAAGCTTTGCAGCTGGCAAAAGAATTGATGGGAATGCTGTCGGGTGCTCAATTATTTGTTGCCCATGTTTTTGAGGAGAAAATGAGAACGGAAACGGTGGAGTCTGCCGAACGGCCAGTTGAACCTCTGCCTATCAATAATTTTCCGGCAGATGGTATTCAGGTTCCTCCTCTTGCGTTTGAACAGGGTTCGATCGATAAATCAGAGCATGCCATTATTACCAATAGCTCCGAACAGGCTTTTGACAATGCAAAAACAGAACTTAATTCACTTAATATAGATCCTGACTATACGGTTCTTGAAGGAAATCCTGCCGATAGTATCTGTGACTATGCAAATGAGATAAAGGCTGATTTGGTCATCATCGGCCAGTCAGGCAGTGAAGGCCTTAAACGCAAACTGCTTGGCGGTGTCAGCCAGAAGGTTGCCAATCATGCACCTTGCCATGTAATGATCGCAAAATAACGTATACTAAAAAGCCGGATGCGCAGTCATCCGGCTTTTTTCATCACTTTTATTTAAGTTCTGAAGAAAGTTCCATGAGGCGTTCTTTCGTTTCCTGTTCCTCAAAACTGCTGAAAATACGGAAATCATCTTGATCCAAAATTCTGAAATGCTGGCTGAGTATATTTTGCTGCATTACAAAACCGCCGACCCGTTCAACTTCCCGCCACCAAACTTTACCGCCAAGTGTTTTTTCCTTCCGGTAATCTGTACCCTCATGTGCAATGGTTTCCAGCACTTCTAAAGGTTCATTGCCAAATAGAAATTGGATTGTCTCTGTCTCCCTGAACAGAGCGCAAATTGTCACGACTGTAGACCAGCCACCCTGAGCCCTGCCCTTTTCAATTTGGACAAGTGTCTTTTTAGAAAGGCCAATGATCTCAGCCATTTTATCTTGGGTATAGCCAACCTCTGCTCGAAGCACCCTTACTTTTTCAGAAACCCTTTGGATGATTTCATCTCTCGTCATCAACTTCAATCCCTTAAGTTCTTTTAGTGTAATTTTACACTTGATTTATGGAATTTCAAAATATTTTTTACTGAAAAAGAAAAGAATTTTTATTGAACCTGTTATACCCTTAATGGTTTAATTTACAAAGCTTGCAAATTGATTTACTTATCTTAAGGGCGAGTTAAACCTGGATGTTTAATTACACACCTTGCCCTTGTCGAAAAGAAAGAATATGCATAACCATGAAAAAAGGAATGCGTTGATGTGCATTCCTGATCGATTATTTAGCTTTTTTATCCGGCACGACGCTGCAATTGCTGGTGCATGAACTTTGAATCGAGCATGCTGCGCATTTGCCTTCTTTTGATTTTTGGATGAAGCGGTAGAATGCCCAGCCAGCATAACCGAAAATGGCTCCACCGATTATAATGTTCACTAACACTTCTGTTTCCCCCTTCTTAGCTAAGGCCTATTAACTTGCCGCCTTGGTAAATGGCCAATGATAATAGATAAGCGATAAAGAGTGCATAGCCGATTGAAAAGGCTGTCCATTTCTTCGAACCAGTTTCTTTGTAAATGGTAGCTGTTGTTGCCAGACAAGGGATATAAAGCAGGATGAAGACCATGAAACTGTAGGCTGCCAGCGGAGTATAATGGGCAGCCAGCAAGCCCTGCAAGCTTGCTTCATCTGGAACAAAATAAATGATATTCATGGTCGAAATGATTGCTTCTTTTGCAAGAAAGCCTGTAATCAAGGACGCGCTCGCTTGCCAGGTTCCAAAGCCGATTGGTCCAAATAGTGGTGCAAAAATGCTGCCAATTGCGGCCAAATAACTGCTCTCCATACTGACATTCAAGCCATCGGGACCTGCATATGCCAGCAGCCAAATGAGCACAGAGCCCGCAAAGATGAATGTACCAGCTTTTTTCACGAAACCCTTCCCCTTATCCCATGTGCTCCTCCAGAGAGCTTGTGCCTGGGGCAGGCGGTATGGCGGCAATTCAATGACAAACACCGAATTTTCACCCTTTAAAAGCGTCTTTGTGAACACCTTAGCGAGTACGAGTGCGACCACGACACCTAAAACATACAAACTTAATACGACCAATGCCTTTTGCTCTACGAAAAATGCCCCTACGAACAAGGCATATACAGGCAGGCGGGCTGAACAGGACATCAATGGCGTCAAAAGAATCGTCATCAATCTCTCCTTTGGCGTCTCGATTGTCCTTGCTGCCATAATTCCAGGTACATTGCAGCCAAATCCTATCATCATAGGAATAAATGCTTTTCCATTAAGCCCAACTGATTCCATCAGCCGATCCATTACAAGTGCTACGCGGGCCATATACCCTGAGTCTTCAAGCAGCGATATAAAGAAAAATAAAATGAAGATTTGCGGGACAAATACAAGTACTCCTCCTACACCCGCAACAATGCCATCAAGAATTAGGTCTTTGATGAATGGTGCAGCTCCAGCCGCGGCTAGTGCTCCCGAAATTCCGGATGTTACCGGACCTGATAAAAGTGAATCCAAAACACCTGACAATGGGAAGCCCAGCCAATCAAAGGTAAGCATGAACATGACATACATCAACAATAAAAAGATTGGTATACCCAGAAATTTATTCGTTACGACCATATCAACCTTCTCGGTCAACGGAACTTTTAGATGATCATTTTTTGAGCTTGAAGCTGAAACAATATTGTCTATTGTTTCACTTCTTTTTCGATGAATGACCTGGTCAAGTGCTTGACTTTTACCTGAAGTCCTTGCATGGGAGGCTGAAACAGAGTCGATAAGGGCATCCACCCCTTCTATAGCCAGTTCATTTTCCAGATAACTTTTCACATACTGGTTCCCTTCGAACAACTGCAGTGCCAGCCAGCGAACGGGAAGATTTGTCCGCCCGTCTAACATGGCGCCAATTTTTAGGATTCCATCCTCGATGGCTTTTCCATAGTATACGAGGTTTGCCTTTCCGCTTCGCACAAATTTGCCTGTCAACATTTCAGCGAGCTCATCGCAGCCTTTGCCGGTCCTTGCCACTACTGGAGCTACTGTCACGCCCAGAGCTTCAGAAAGTTTATCAATATCAATTTTTATGCCGCGGTTTTTAGCGACATCCAGCATATTCAGCCCAATAATGACAGGAGCGCCATATTCCATAAGCTGGAGGGTTAGGTGGAGATTTCTCCTTAACTGTGAAGCATCTAGGATATTAAGCAATTTTTGAATCGGTTCGTTCAGAAAAAAATTCGTGACGACTCCTTCATCCTTCGAGAGCGGATTAAGTGTGTAGACACCTGGAAGATCAATCAGCTGATCTTTGCTATTTTTAAATAAACCTATTTTTTTCTCAACGGTTACACCGCTCCAATTGCCAACATATTCATATGAACCTGTTAAATTATTAAATAGTGAAGTTTTGCCTGTATTGGGATTCCCAATGAGCGCAATGTTCATCATACTCGCTCCACTTCGATTCTAAGTGCCTCTTTCCTGCGGATTCCGATGCATTGGCCGCAGGATTCTACCATAACCGGACCGCCAAAAGGCATAATGCACTTCACGCATACTTCAGCACCATCCGCAATTCCTAAATCCAGTAATCTTCTCCTGACAAATTTGTCAGCACCAGCAATATTCAAGATCCGGCCCTTTTCACCAGCCTTAAGTTTTCCAAGCATCGCCATCACCTTTTTTTGTATATTGAAAGTTTTATAATAAATTTAATTGAGAATGATTCTCTTTATTAATTAATTTTAACACTATAATTGTTCAAGTGGAATGGTAAATAACATTTAATTGAGAATGATTATCTTTATTTAATCAATATGGTGGATTCATCACTGTGACGTAAATCACAAAAAAGGCTTTATTCGATGTTTTTTAGTGAAATCTTCATATGATTGACAAATTTTTTTACAGTTGTTGAATGTCCCCCCTAACAAGATTATATACCGTTATGGGTATATATAGAAATACAAAAAGAAGAGCTTTCCAGCTCTTCTTACTTGTTACATTGTTTTTTTGCTTACATCTGCAAATTGAACCATTCTTGACGGTGCTGCGCTAATAACAAGAATGACGACAATGGCACTTAAAATCATGCTTGGCAGCATATATGTGCCATTGTAAATAAAGGAATATAGCCATGCTGACTGTCCTTTAGGTGCATAGCTTCCGAAGAAAATCCAGCCGGAAAGAAAATGTGAAATAAAACGAAGCGCACTGCCAATAAAGGTACCTGCTATGACAAAAGCCATCCATTTATTCTTGTTGCCATCCTGCATGCTGGCTTTTACTTGAGCCGCGAATAATCCTGCCAATCCCAGCAGCGCAAAGGCAACGAGATAATCAAGTATTCCCTGTACAGGATGGTAAATTTGCGACATTCCAAGAATAAATTGTAAAAGTCCAAATAAAAAGCCTGTAAGAACTCCGCCTTTAATTCCCCAGCGGAATGCCATTAGGAAAACTGGTACCATCGCAATGGATACAGATCCTCCTTGTGGCCAAATCCTTGAAAATAAAAATCCTGAAAATAGATCCAGCAAATAAGCCAGAGCGGAAAATACGGCAACTTCCACTAAAAATAAAGTTTGTTTTTGTTTCATCTTTGTTCCTCCTTCTTTTCAGAATGAGGTCCGTTTCCAATACACCTTTTCTGCTTCAGAAACAAAAAAAGCAATCAGGGGATCGATATAGGATTCCCATGATTGCTTTCCTATCGCATCCACATTCCTACGCTAGCATTAACTAACAGGTTCAAAGGGTAAGAACTCGGCCGCTCACTCTCAGCTGCAATTTGCAGCTCCCCTTGTGGTCATATTTAATTTCTCACCTATGAATATACTATTTCTCATGGTTAATAACAAGTAAAATCTTTTATTTAGGCTCTGTTAAACTAGGCTGTTGATTTT
>NZ_JBALQL010000042.1:20914-27276 GCF_036964885.1 Bacillus sp. JJ1122
TCAACAGGGTTTAAAAATCTATATTCAACTTTAACAGAGCCATTAGTTAAATTCAGTCAAACCAGGTAAACCAGCGCGTTAATGTCGAATATTTACATAGACAAACTCCCTGACATCTGCCAAAAAAATCGGTCTTTTGTCACATTTTTGCCTGTTCGACGCGTTTCTCCGCATCTTCTTAATATTCGACAAAGGGATTTGCGTTTTTTCAACGAATGTTTTAGAAATGGAAAAGTTAAACTGGGGGACTTAAAAAAATGCTGCCAATAACACAAAACAGATTGCTTAGCTTCCTGACTAGTGAAAAAGAAATTCTGATTGCTGATTGGAATGAAAATATAATCGTATCTGAAGACGATCCATATAAGCAAAAAATAAATAAGAATGCTGAAGAAATGTACGCAATTATTTTATCAGTCTTTACTAAAACGAATGAAGAGCTTGATGAACATCTTCAAAAAATAGCGTTTACCGTAGGAGAGGAACGAGTACGCTCTGATATCAATATTGGAGATTTTGTATTTAACGTGAACTCCGGCCGTTCTATCATTTACAAGCATTTGCACAAACTGAATATGGAATGGGAAGAACTCCAAGGCACAATTAATAGAATCAACTATTGCTTTGATACTTTCCTATATTACGCAGTATCCTATTATAATGAACAAAAAAATAAAATCATCGAGGAAAAAAACCAATTCATTGATTCAACACATAAGGACAGATTGACATTGCTTGGACAAATGACCTCGAGTTTTATTCATGAATTTCGAAACCCATTAACTTCAATTCAAGGATTCATCCAGCTTTTAAAATCAGATCATCCCGAAATGAAGTATCTGGATATTATCTCTAGTGAATTAGAGCAATTGAATTTCCGCATTTCCCAATTTCTGCTTTTATCGAAAAAAGAACTGATTGGAAAAGAGAAGAGTCTATTCTCCTTGAACAAGATGATCGATGAAGTATTAAATTTCCTTTATCCAAGTATCCTCGATACGAATGTCCGGATTGTCAAGAATGTCTCAGATGACATGGAATTATTCGGTTATGCGGATGAAATCAGACAGGTACTCATCAACATTATCTTTAACGCCATTGATGTTTTAAGCCAATACCGGGATGATCCAAAAATTGAAATCAAGGGATTTTTCGTGAATGACACTCATATAAAATTAGAAATTGCTAATAACGGGCCAGTGATTCCTGACAATTTGCTGAAGACGATATTCGAACCTTTTGTCACAACAAAAACCCTTGGAACCGGCTTGGGTCTTTTCGTCTGCAGGGAAATTATTGAAAAACATAAAGGGATTCTTGCATGTTCATCAGAACCTGAAAAAACATCTTTTATCATTTTGCTGCCTCTCACCCCAATTGAAAATTGATTTTTACTATCAAAAAAGCCCGTCCTTCATATAGAAGTGACGGGCTTTCGATATTATTCTGTATACTCTAATGACCGTTTTTCATTCAAACTTTTTACTCTAAGTTTCTCACTCTTTACTGCATGTTTCTTTTCTGATTCAGCCACAATGACTGCGCATGCTGCGTCACCTGTAATGTTTACAGCTGTACGCGCCATATCAAGCAGTCGGTCAATTCCGAGAATCAATCCAATACCCTCAACAGGCAATCCGACAGATTGCAGAACCATCGCAAGCATGATCAACCCTACTCCTGGAACACCTGCTGTTCCAATACTTGCAAGGACTGCCGTTATAACAACTGTTGCAAGCTCTGCAAGTGATAGGTCCACCCCATATACCTGTGCAATAAAAATTGTTGCAACCCCCTGCATGATTGCCGTACCATCCATATTGATCGTCGCACCGAGCGGCTGGACAAAGCTGCTGACTGATTCTGGAACACGCAGATTCTTCTGTGCTGTTTCCATCGAAACTGGCAGAGTAGCATTACTGCTTGAAGTACTGAAAGCTACACCCATCGCTGGAGAGAAACCTTTGAAGAACCAGAAAGGGTTTTTACCAGCAAGGAAATATACACTTGATCCATAAGTTAAAAGAGCATGAATGATTAATGCAAGGACTACTACAAGCATATATACGCTCATCGCTTTAATGGCATCGACTCCCTGGCTGCCAATTGCGGTTGCAATTAAGCCAAATGTTCCATAAGGAGCAAATTTCATGACCAGCCCTACTAAATACATCATGATCTCATTACCTTGCTCGACAAGATTTAAGATCCCTTTCGTTTTATTGCCAAGCGCTGTTAAAGCTAATCCTATGAATAAAGCAAAGACGATGACTTGAAGCATATTTCCTGAAGTTAATGCTTCAAACGGATTTGTTGGAATAAGATTTAAGAAGGTGTCGCTGACCGATGGCGCCTTTTCTGCCTTAAATTCTGCTCCGCTTGTATCAAACTCTCCCATTAAACCAGGCTTAATAAGGTATGACAAGGAAAGACCAATCACAATCGCAATCGCTGTAGTGACAAGAAAGTAAGAGACTGTTTTCAATCCAATCCTGCCGAGTTTTTTAGGATCCCCTAACCCAGCTGTTCCCAAAATGATTGAGAATAAGACAATCGGCACAACAAGCATGCTAATTAAATTTATGAAAATCTTGCCTAACGGCGTAAATAAAAATTTATCCAAAACTGAGAACAGTTCTGGTGAAAAGATGTTGAGAATTAATCCGGTCAGAGCACCTAGACCAAGACCGATTAATATCTTTGTTGTTAGCTTCATATTCTTCCTCCCAGAAAAAAGTGTAAAAAACAATGTAAGATTTTATTCCCTCAGGAAACAAAGTTTAAACACCCTAGAATCAAATGGAGGATTGTACCATAAGGAGGCTATTAATATGTTATCAATAAAAGTAGATAGGGAGATTGAGTTACACCTCCTTCAGACTTATCATGCTGATGAGCTTTTTTGGCTGGTGGAATCTAACCGGGATTATTTACGGACTTGGCTTCCCTGGGTAGACAATATGCTCGCTGTAGAACAATTTCATTTGGCTATCGATATGTGGCAAAAACAATTTCAACAGAAGCAAGGGTTTCATTTAGCCATCAGATACAGAGGGATCCTGGCAGGGTGCATTAGCCTGCAAGGAGTGGACTGGTTTAATTCACAGGCAAGCATTGGGTATTATCTGATAGAAAAAATGCAGGGAAAAGGTATCATTACAAGGGGAATCCAAGCAGTCATAAGCTATGCCTTTTTTAAGCTCGGCCTTAACCGGATTGAGGTACGGTGCGGAAGAGATAATTTTAAAAGCCAGGCAATCCCAGAAAAATTCGGGTTTAAAAAAGAGGGTATGATCCGTGATGGCGAGTTCCTCAATGGGAGGTACCATGATTTGATTGTATATGGACTTTTATCAAGAGAGTGGCAGCAGAAATTGGGCAGATTAATCCGGTGACACCAGTTAAACGGATACTCACTTTCAGGTAATCTTAAGTCACAGGCAGATGCAGAACGAAAGTTGTTCCATTGCCATTGGAATCAACTGTAATTTTCCCACCATGTTCTTCAACGATTTTATAGCAGATCATCAATCCAAGTCCGTTTCCATTTTCTTTCGTAGTAAAAAATGGCTTACCCAGCTTGTCCAAGTGTTCAGGCGGGATGCCCTTCCCTTGGTCCATGATCGAAATAAGAATTGTATCCTCCCCTTTTGTTAATTCAACGATAATCTCACCAGGTGTATCCATTGCATCAATTGCGTTCATCAGTAAATTAATAAATACCTGTTTCATTTTGTCCCCATCACAAAGAAGCATAGCATCACTAAGATTTGAGCGTTTTGTAATCTCAACGCATTTTTTTGCTGCTTCAGCCATAAGCAAGGTGATTGCATGATCAGCCAGACAATTTACATCAAATGAACTAAAATCGGAGTTATGAGGTTTAGCCATCATCATCAATTCTTTTGAAACTGCTTCGATCCTTTTAATTTCATCTTCCATTATTGCTAAATAGCTATGGTTCATTTTAGACTCAGTCTTCATAAGCTGGATAAAACCCTTCAAGCTTGTTAAGGGATTTTTTATTTCATGTGCAATGCCGGCAGCAAGCTGACCAACAACATTTAATTTTTCGTACTCAAGAATAAAATGTTCCGCTTTAATTTTTGCAGAAACATCACTTGTTACAGAAATTAATTCGAAAGGCTGATTCGTTTCAGGGTGCCTGATTACAGAAATTTGTGAATTCACCCAAATATACACTCCGTCTTTCCGCTTTATGCGATAAGTAAGGCAGCAAATACCCTCACCTTCAGGCATATCAACGCTCGAGATTCTTTTGTAATCGTCAGCATGTACAAAAAAGGTGTAAAGTCTGCCGATTAGTTCGGAAGGTTCGTATCCAAGCATGGTTGCAACAGAAGGAGAAACATATTTAATAAGACCCTCCGTTGAACGCTTGCAAATAAAGTCCATTGCTGGTTCGACCCAAATATTTTCATTAGGTTTTGCAAGTTTATTCAATTTATTTTCCAAACTTGATACGAGAATACTCATAGACAGCCTCCTTTCTTAGATTTTACTGAATATTTTTATAAGTTACAAATACTAAATGTTAAATTTCAGTTAATTAGGATTTTTTTACCATTGGGAAATTTTCAACCGAAGTCTTAATTTATCCGGTTTGTAAAAATCTGAATTTTCTAATATAATTAACCATAAACTTCATACTTTATGTGAAAGTTTCATACATTATTATCAAACGTATTAATTTTCACCTTTACCTTATCTCAATATGGTATAATTAATTTTAAATTTAAAAAGCTGAGGTGGTATGATGGGGCATTCTATCGTATCAAGAAAATAACAGCCATGAGCGCGGAAGCAACAGTGTAACAGGATCAAGGCCCTGGCTGTAGCAGCCGCACGGAATGGGCCGGTTTAAATCTTGAACAAATTAGTCATGACATTAATAAATGGAGCTTGTTTTACAGGCTTAATTTTCAGATTATCAGGAGGTGACTCCTTACCCGTAAATTTGCGGGTTAAGGGAATTTATTTGGACATATTTAACTTGGTTATGATAGCCATTTTAATTGCTTTAACGGCATTTTTCGTCGTATCAGAATTTGCGATTGTTAAAGTGAGAAGTTCCAGAATTGATCAATTAATAGAAGAAGGCAACAAAAAGGCCATAGCTGCAAAAAAGGTAATATCAAATCTGGATGAGTATTTATCCGCTTGCCAGCTTGGAATTACAGTTACTGCATTAGGAATAGGGTGGCTTGGTGAACCGACAATAGCTTCAATACTTCGCCCAGTGTTTCGCAGTCTAGATATTCCAGAATCATTCAGCCACGTTTTGGCAGTAGGAATATCATTTGCCATTATCACATTTCTTCATGTGGTAGTCGGAGAATTGGCCCCGAAGACGCTGGCGATTCAAAAAGCAGAGTGGGTTTCACTTAATACAGCTCGTCCACTGATCTTGTTCTATAAAATAATGTACCCTTTCATCTGGGCATTGAACGGATCTGCACGACTGGCCACAGGCCTTGTTGGACTAAAGCCTGCTTCCGAACATGAATTGGCACATTCTGAAGAGGAACTTCGCATCATCCTTTCTGAAAGCTTAAAAAGTGGTGAAATCAACCAGTCAGAGTTTAAGTATGTAAACAAAATCTTTGAATTCGACAACCGGATCGCCAAAGAAATCATGGTGCCACGTACGGAAATTATCTCCCTGTCTAAAGAAGACACACTGGAGACTTTCCTTCAGGTTGTAAAGGAAGAAAAATTCACACGCTACCCAATCATTGATGGTGACAAGGACCACATCGTTGGGTTAGTCAATATAAAAGAAGTAATGACGGACTTGATTGATGAAGAAGGCCGTAGCAAGAAAACGCTAGATTCATATATTCGTCCGATCATCAGGGTTATTGACAGCATTCCAATCCATGATTTGCTTGTCAAAATGCAAAAGGAACGAATTCATATGGCCATCTTAATGGATGAGTATGGTGGTACTTCCGGACTTGTCACGGTTGAGGATATTTTAGAAGAAATCGTCGGTGAAATCCGCGACGAGTTCGATATGGATGAGATTCCGATGGTCCGCATGATCAAGGAAAGCCATTATCTCATAGATGCCAAAGTCCTCGTGGGCGAGGTTAATGACCTCCTTGGCCTTGATATTAACGATGAAGATGTGGATACGATTGGCGGCTGGATGCTTACGGAGAACTATGAAGTGAAACAGGGTGACATTGTCAGCTGTAGCCCTTACTTATTTAAAATCATTGAAATGGAAGAGCATCATATTAAATATATCGAAGTAACCAAGCAGCAGGAATCTGAAAAACCAGCAGAAAACTTTTTGTTGAATCAGACAGAAGTGTTATCATAAGAAAAGCGCAAGC
>NZ_JBALQL010000042.1:27373-46858 GCF_036964885.1 Bacillus sp. JJ1122
CTGGACATTTCTCGAAGTGCATTTTATACTTTCTTATCTTTTAACGAAAACCCGGCAGAATATCTCTGCCGGGTTTTTGTTTTTCCTAATTCTCAAGCTTCCAGTTTTGGATATCATCTGCTTCGATAATACCCATCACGACATCATCCACATCCGGGTCGGCCAGGACCTTATCCCTGACCCTGAATTTAATATCATCTGCATCTGCAAGGGTAAGACCTTTACGAAGTTCCAGATAGCTTTCGACATGATATTGTCTGCCTTCCTGGATCATCCTTAATTTATTGATATCGACGACATCCGGATCTGAAAGGATGGTTTTAGCAATTCTGTCCTCCAGCTCCTGCGGGGCAGCTACACCTATTAGTCCGATTGTATTCTCATAGCCAATCTTTAAGGCGATGCCTACCAGCAGAAGCCCAATCAGCAGTGTCCCTAGTCCATCGAGAAAATAATAGCCTGTAACGTCTGCCAGTACGATTGATGCTAGAGCCAGCAGTGCTCCAAACGTAGCAATCAAATCTTCGTAAAATACCAGCCTGGTCGGCGGTGCTGCGCGATTGACATTCTTAAAAGCATTAGCGATCAGCCCGGTTCCGTTTCCTTCTGTCCGCGTTTCATGTGCAATTTCCTTCATTGCCTTTAACAGAATGGATCCATCCACCAGTACCGCCAATGCCATTATCGCAACATTAAGCCAGAGATTGGTTGAGGCTTTCGGGTGCTGGATCAGCTCCCACCCTTTTAGAATGGTTTCGTATGCCATAATTGAAATGATAATTACGGCAATAAGTACAAATAAGTTCACGACTCGTCCAAATCCCATTGGGAATTTTTTTGTTGCCTCTTTTTCAGAAATTGAACTTCCGATAAAAACAAAGAATTGGTTCAATGCATCTGCGACTGAATGCAGAGTTGTAGCAAGCATCGTTCCACTTCCGCTTACACCTGCCGCTACTCCTTTCACAACTGCAAGAAAAGTATTTCCGAGTGCCGCAATCCCGGATGATTTATTGCCTCTCTTAAAAAATTCGATAACAGAAGCCATTCATTCACCTGCTTTTTTTGATTTCTTTATATACTCGTTAAATGTTCTTTTACATTTTTCACATTTCAGGTATCTTTAAACATTTAATTTATACAATCATAAAGAACTTTCACAAAATAAATACCCATAGAGGAGTCTCAGGTGGGGTTTCTTTTGAAATATGAGCAAGCTATACTTTTCTCTTATGTCCTGTTTTTACCTGCTTCTGTCATCCACTTGTTGTATGCATTAAAGTGCTGCTTTATATTTAGAAAAATGTCATCAATCAATAGCTCGATTCCGATGGATGTAAGTGAGAATATATTTGCATAGTGTTTCTTGACTTCCCATTTTAGTTCATGCTTGCCGCAAATGCTGTATTTATTTACCTCTTCCATCTCTTTGCTCAGCAATGCGAGCTGCTGTTCCTTTTCGCTCTCTGGAAGAATGATTATCTCATCGATTTTTTTTATATATTCAAGTGACTTGAGGATTTTCTCGTGGACTTCATCAGATGTCTTTTGATCAACCAGTCCATACTTCAGCTTAAAAGCATTCAGTTTTTTGGCTGACTCATAAGTTGAGTTGACGATGTCATTTCTGCTCATATAATCTGTCTCAAAGCTGAGCATGTATTTCCAGGATGGCTGGGTGATTGCTTTTCGATGATCTTCAATACTGTGACAAAATTTCTTGTATCCATATTTTTCGGGATTTTCGAATGCCGGGCTTGCCGGATCAAGGAAGGGTGCTAGAGGTGCGACAAAGTAAGAAAGCCTTGAATCCTGTCCGCACGCGAGGTGAATCTTCTCGCAAAAATCAACATTACTGAGCGCACTTTGGTAATCCTGATGGGGAATGCCGACCATGAAAAAGATATCTATTTTTTTGCAGTTATGGCTTAAGGCTGACTGCAGTGTTTCCATAACCTTGGCATTCGTACAATTAAATTTGCCATTGTAGCGGCGGATTTTTTCATCATGTGTTTCTAATGTGAGTTCTATGCTGTATTTAGGGATAACCTTCTCTATCTTTTCGAAGAATTCCTCATTCGCATATTGGAATAACTCAAAAACCAGTTCATTCTTAAGTTTGATTTTTCCTAACCGCTCAAAGAACTCGTCGACATATTCCTTTCCGTTCTGGCGGATATCATGCAGGATAAAAATAGGTGCCCTGCTAAAGCGCTGGATGAAAAGAATATCTTCTACAAGCTTCTCCGGTGACCGTTTAGCAAGAACTTTCCGATTGCAATTATCCTTGTACGATTGCTTGGAGCCTCCGCAAATCAGGCATCCCTGCGTACAGCCTTTTGCAGTCAAGATCGCTGTATTTGGATATTGAAGCCAGCCTTTATATGGAAGTGGATCAAGAAAGTTTTTATATTTAAATACCGATTTAATTGTATATCGATAACCTGGTATATCAAATTCATCCAAACTGTCAGGTACATGGCTTAAAGAATTATATGAAGGCTTCCCATCCTTCTTCCAGGTTAGGTTAGGGATGCCTCCAAGCTGGGGAGTGCCCTTTTTCAGGCTGTTTATCAGGAGGAGCATTAATTTCTCTGTTGAATCCCCTCTCATTACAAAATCAATAAAGGGATATTCAATCAGCTCTTTATGGTAATAAGTTGCGGAAAGCCCTCCAAAAATCACTGGGGTATCCGGATGCAGCTTTTTAACTATTTTCGCTAATTCGATACTTCCATGAGCATGGGGCAGCCAGTGCAAATCGATGCCAAAAGCCTTTGTCCTAAGTTTTTTCAGCTTCTTTTCCACATCAAAATTCCCATCCATCAGCATCCGGTTTGCGATATTGATGATTTTCACCCGCATGCCATGCCGTTCAAGATACTCTGCAATGCTTGTCAACCCAATAGGATACATTTCAAAAACGGGTGATGATGGGACAACGTCGCTGATTGGGCCAGCCAGCAGAGTATTCTTCCGAAAATCAAAAACACTAGGGGCATGAAGCAATACTAAGTCGTACTTCAATTGAATCACCTCGGGTAGATTGGATACTCTATTAAACTACCTAAAAAGGTACTGGAGGATTACACCCTAATCATAACGCTAAAGGGATTCGTCCCAATCGAACAAAGACAACTATTTTGTGAACGACTGACCGTGATCTCCTAACTGAACCTTGAAATATATATAAATAAAGGTTTAGACCATTTATGAATATTTTGTGTTGTGTATTTTATTTATGGGAATTGTATTTCTAGTTTCAATGGATTGAAAAAACAAAGAGACTGCCCAATTTAGCAGTCCCTTTAAAATATTCCTCATAATATTATCTTTTAAAGAAGTCTTTTTCCTTAGGAAGACTTTATTCCCCCTTGGTTGCTGCTTCTTTATTTTAACTTTTCTCCTACGCATGCATTTAAATGCTGCAATCATTTAGCATTTCTCTTGTTGTACCATTAACATTTCTTCCTCCACCCTGCCTAACTTAAGCAGATGAGAGTCGAGACGCTTATGGATTGTGCTGAATTCTGAGCTATTCTTCACTTCGGCCTTTTCCAACAGTTGTTGCAGTGCATTTTCTATCTTGGCGCTTTGCATTTCTTCCATACGCTCAAGTGCATCTTTTATGTCTGTGATATCAATCTGGTTCGATGTGACACGATGTTCAATGCTATCCACTTTTTCAAGCCGATCAAGTCTTTTTTCAATTCCTTCAGCTCTTTTATTCAATGATTCAATTGAATGTCCAATATCCTTTAAGAGATTAAAAACCTCAGAAATATTCCCTTCCTTTGTCATTGTTCATGTCCCCTTTATACTGACTTAAGAACATTTTATCATCATAAGACACATCGATATGTTACAAAACTAGGAACAATCAAGGGCGTTGTTTGAATTTTAGACATAATTGAAAGTATCACTATAGATCGATCGTCACCAATAACTTTTCAGCATTCTTATCAAGAAATAACCGAAAGTATGCTCCAGCACTCTGGTAAACGTAAAGCCATAAGCCTGTTCAGTGTCTTTAGCGGTATTTCCTTCTTATTTTCCAAAAAAATCAGAAGTGACTAGTTGCTTCCGGATGTTGCTTTTAGCCCGATAATCCCTATTAAAATGAATGCCACAAACATAAGTCTTAACAGGCTTTTTGGTTCCCCAAACAAGACAATTCCAAGAATGACTGCCCCGGCAGCACCAATTCCTGTCCAAATTGCATATGCAGTACCGATCGGCAGCGTTTTAACAGCCATTGATAAAAAATAAAAGCTAATCGCCATCCCAAGCAAGGTAATGACCGTTGGAAGCACCTTAGTGAATCCCTCTGTATATTTCAAACCGATTGCCCAAACGACCTCAAAAACACCTGCAATGATTAAAAATACCCAAGCCATTTAGAGTGCTCCTTTCCAATGAAAAAACCCGGGAGATATCTGAGGATATCTCCCGGGTTTTTATCCCTCCGTGTACACAGGTATTCCCGTGCGCCCTCTCTCGGACCAGGCCAGCAAGCTGCGGAACCCTAGAGGACTTTTTCATAATAGGTATGGTAACATAATCAAAACGCACAGTCAAAGCCTGCTTAATCAATTACATGAAGCTGTGGGGACTTATTCATCATTGTTTCATATTCTGTTGACGGCAGCGGAGGTGAATAGAAATATCCCTGAACCTCAAGGCAGCCAAGCGACTTCAGCAAATCAATCTGCGATTTGGTTTCGACTCCCTCTGCAATCACCTTCAGCTTCAGATTATTCGCCATAGAGACGATTGTCGAGATAATCTCCCGGTTTTCCTGTGAATCTGAAATAAAGCTTTGGTCAATTTTCAAGCGGTCAACAGAGAGTTTACTTAAATAACTTAATGAACTGTAACCTGTGCCGAAGTCATCAATACTTACTTCGATGCCAATCCGCCTTAGAGCCTGGAGCTGGGCATTAATGCTGTCCTCTTTTTTAATCATGATGCTTTCCGTTACTTCAATTTCGATCATATCTCCCTTGAGGTTAAACTCCTTGAGGGCTTGCTCCATGAATGTAACAAAATCTTCTTGATAAAAATGAATAATTGAGATATTGATTGAAGTCCTTGGCACTTCATACCCAACTTCTCCCCACCTTACAAGCTGATTGAACACTTGTCGGATAATCAGCCTCTCGAGAGGGACAATTAAATTGGCCTCTTCAGCAATCGGTATGAAAACGCCTGGAGGAATCATTCCATGGTGGTGATGCTTCCACCTTGCCAGAGCTTCCGCACCGGTAATCTCATTTGTCGACGCGTTGTATTTTGGCTGGTAGAAAACGGTCAGTACATTATTATTGATTGCATTCCGCAAGTCATTTTCAAGTTCAAATTTGTTTAAACTTTGGTCAATCATGCTCTTATCAAAAAACTGGAAATGATTTGAGCCATTTTCCTTCGCTTTATACATCGCCATATCGGCATATTTCAAGATCAAATCAAGCTCATTGGCATCGTCAGGAAAATTTGAGATTCCTATGCTTGCTGTAATAAGAAACTCCATTCCTTCCGCAAAAATCGGTGACTGAAATGCTTTTACAATCTTTGAGGCAATCTCCTCTGGTTTATAAGGTCCAGGAGCTAGGACTGCAAATTCATCTCCGCCAATCCTTGCGATCAAACAGTTTTCAGGAATCACTTCCGTAAGCTTCTTCCCAATTTGCATTAAAATTTTATCTCCAAAAGAATGCCCGAATGTATCATTAATTCTTTTAAAGCGGTCAAAATCTAGATAAATTAACGAAAAGTTCTCACTCTTAATAAATAGCCCTGACATTACCTTTTCCAAATTGCGCCTGTTGGGTAAATTGGTGAGTTCATCATGGTATGCAAGATATTCGATAAGCTTGTCTGCCCTATTCTTTTCCGTAATATCTCTTACGATCCCGAAAACGCCAACGACCTTATCCTTTACTATTATTCTTACGGCTGTAATTCTCACATTTGCAGACGTAAGATCTCCTCTCTTAAGTGATGTTTCAATCACTTTTGTTTCTCCACTCAGGACCTTCATGAAATACTGTTTAATCTTATTCTCTTCTTCACTTCGGTCAATTAACTGGATAAAATGAACCCCGGCCAACTCACTGGCGGAATACCCTGTCAGTTCGGTTGCTTCCTTATTGACGTTAAGAATATTGCCTTTTAAGTCAACTCTAAAAACTGCATCGGGATTGTGGTTGAACAAAGATAAATGTGACTGGACATTTTTCATGATCAATCTTTCTCCAAATACGTCAGGAACGAGCATAAACAACAAGTTCGCTGCTGCCATAAAAATAAAAGGAGCTATAAATGCGTATTTGCCCGTCCCCTCTGGCGCAGCAACAATTGAAGTCAGCAAAATATATGGAATAGCAGCCAGTGCCATTCCTCCAAACACACAGCCAGTATATTTATACTTTCTCACAAACTCGTATATATCCTCATTTGTGATTTGCATTAAAAACCTTAGTAACGAAAAAGCCGTTACTAAAATGAACAAATACGAAAAAGCAAGCAGCATAGGCTGGACATCAATCGAATGCTTAAAAATAATCGAGAAAGCCCCATAGTCCGCAACTATGATGCTTGTCCCTATTAACAAACTAGTAAAAATATATTGTGATGTGTTCGCAATATCCCTTTGTGCCAAATTCAGCGCAGCATATGATCCGATTCCACAAATGCCAAAGAATAAAAGAAAGTACAAATAAAAATTGCTTGTAGAAAAAGGCACGCCAGCAGAGATAATCACGAATAAATGAGTTAGCCAAAATGTCAGTGCCAGCAGTAACGAATACAAGACCATATTTTGTCTTTTTCTATCTGTTTGCCTTTTGACTTGCCTGCTGAATTCAACTGCGATAATGCTAGTGATTATTGAAAAGACAACAGTCAATGCGACGTTATTAAAATCGAAAATGTATATGCGGGGAATATCCATCCTGCCCCTCGTTTCTTTAAGAAATTTTTCTAGTCTATTTATCATCATTATACAGTAGTAGCAGTAAAAATCGTCTTAATTCATGAATATTTTTCCAGAACATCATACTTGAATAGTGAGTATGAATTGAATTTCATAACCACTTATCATTCCAGAATTATCCTGAATTTATTATAATAGAGGCAGGACATAAAAAATTCGAATCACTGCTTGCTTACCATTCTGCTGCCTTACTCCACATGCTATAGCCACACTTATTTTATCGACAGTATCTAGGCAATATTAAGGGATTTGAACAGGTTATTTCGGCTTTCCTGCATGTACTGATTAAACACTTCCATTCTTTAAAGAATGGCATCCAAAATCATATGGGAGGAGGAATCATTATGAAACTGGATCACAACAAAACCCCGAAACGGCCTTCCTTTAAGCGTTCATTTATGAAAATGCAAAACGCCCATTTTAAGTTATGGATTGCTTTTCTCAGTTCATGTTTTTGCGGCTATATGATTGGAATGTCATTAGACTGGGGTTTTGGGTATTATCCTATATTTACTATTATGGGTGTATTAGGAGGTGCTTCAGGAGTTTTTCTGTATAAGCAATCGCAATTTAGAAGATGCTTACAATGAGGACGGCAAAGTTTGGCCAGTTATTGAAGTTACGGTTGAAGATGTACGAAAGGCCGTTCGTGTCTTTTCAGATCAATTGCCACAAGGTGTGTATCGGACAATCTTGGTAAAAGACGATCACAGTATTGATTTTGAACAGCTTGCAACAATTATGAAAGGAATCCCATCACGGAAGTTTTACATGTCGAAGGAAACATATGACATTTTTGAGGAAACTGAAAAAGAAATCGCGATTACAATCGATAATGTACAGAAAGCTGTCGACCTATATGTTAAAGAAAATAAACAATTTCCCATGCTTCCATATGATCCATTATACAGGGTCAACTATTACCAGCTGCTTCAAGCACACTGTCTTGACGCACAGCCTGATATTGAACTTTATATAACTAAATACGACGGGCTGGTAACCCATATAAAGCCTAAGAAGAACAGCATGGGAATTTGATACAGCGATTCTTCTAGTTGGGATTCGCTTTTTTTGTACTGCCATTTGCTGACTATTGTTTGATGAGTAACCATACCTTAAAAGCCAAGCTGTTTCCGAAAGATTTACTTTTGGAAAATCCTAAAAATACAGAATCCGATTTTTGCTTTTAGTAGTGGAAAGCAACTTTTTATGAATTGCCTTATTTAGAACATTATGCTGATTAGATAAAAGCCAAGCAACATAAAAATCAGGAAGATGATTGTTGTTGAGACCTTTATAAGTTTATTAGCTGAAGCGAATGTTTGACTGTTGATGTTCTTTCTCACCGCAAAATAGTGGATTGTCGCAAAAATCAGGATGATTATACCAGCTATCAAAGAAAAGACGCTGACAAACACTGCTATGGTATCAGCGATTTCGCTGACTAAACGGATATTGTTGAAATGCAGGCTCGAAGCCAGAAAACCGATTCCTATAATGGCAATGGATGTCCTGACCCAAGCTAGATATGTCCGTTCATTCGCAAGGTGCTGCTGTATATATTTTGACTCCAGAGTTTTATCTTCTTCCAAGCTCTTCACTCCCCATGTTTTCTCTTTCTTTTTCGGGATCTGCTTTCTTCCCATCATTCAGTTTACCACTATAGGTTTATACTTTACTTCTAGGGTGCTCATTTTCCATCCACTTACTACCTGTTTTTAGCCAATGGACTCGATGATATTAACTACGTTTAGCTATAAGTAATCTCCAAATAAAAAAATCACGGCAGAGTGATGCTGTGATTTTTCTTTTTGGTTGATAAGGTATAATGAAGTGAGGAGGCTGATTCTGTTGGAAAATGAGAAAAAAGAATTTCCTGTATTTGAACTTGATGAAGAAACATTATTTATGGTATCCCAAACTTTCAAAGCACTCTCGGACCCTACCCGCCTTAGAATTTTACACCTTCTATTCCATGGTGAGCATTCAGTGAATGAAATTGCAGAAAAGCTCTCTCTGCTGCAGTCAACTGTTTCCCATCAGCTTCGTTTTTTAAAAAACCTTAGGCTGGTCAAATTCCGGAGAGAAGGAACGACCCTATTTTATACACATGACGACGAGCATGTAATCGAACTATTAAAAAAGAGCATAGAACATGCCAGCCATCATTGATTGGCTGGCATTATTTCTATTCTCCTATTAATTGCATGGTTTATGCGCGCATGGACAGCCGTTCTCTTCTCCTTCAACCTGAAGTGTGCTGTGTTCGATGCCAAAGTCGTCGTGCAGCAGTTCCTGTGCTTGATGAAGGACTCGGTCATGAAACCCCTCCCCTGCAACAGCGATGTGGCCGCTTAGCATGGCTACACCTGAAGTAATCGACCAAACATGGATATCATGAACATCTGTTACGTTTGGGATTTTCATCAGCGCATCCTTTACATCATTTACCTTTATTTGTGCAGGTGTGCCTTCCATCAGGACGTGGAATGACTCTTTTGTTACTCTCCATCCGCTTATTATAATTAGAACCGCAACGGCGATACTTGCGATTGGATCAGCCAGCCCCCAGCCAAAGAAATAGATGAGTAATGCAGCCGTAATAGCTCCAACAGAACCTAGCATATCACCAAGCACATGGAGGAACGCACTTCTTACGTTTAAATTCTCATCCTTGTCACCGCGCATCAGAATCCATGCAGCGATGATATTAACAATCAGACCAATGAACGAAATAGTCAGCATGCCCATGCTCTGTACCTCTGGGGGATTTAGGAGTCGATGGTAGGCTTCATAAAAAATATAGATGGAGATCAAAATCAAAGTCAGGCCGTTTAAGGCAGCAGCAATAATCTCAAATCTTTTATAGCCGAATGTCTTCGAATGTGTCGCTTTCCGTTCGCCAAGCTTCATAGCGAACAAACTTAAGCCTAAGGCTGCCGCATCACTTAACATGTGGCCTGCATCCGACAGCAGCGCAAGGCTGTTCGTCAAAAACCCTCCGATGACCTCAACAACCATAAATGACGCAATTAACAGGAAAGACCAGAATAATGCTTTTTTATTGTTAGTATGGCTGTGGCTGTGGCCGTGACTATTGCCGTGTGAATGATTATGACCCATAAATAATCGCCTCTCTTTCTATCTGTATATGAATATATGCTCATATATATAATTATGACTTAATATTAAAATAGGTTCAACCTATTTTTAATGCATCCAAGTTGGTTTTCCATTGATCATTATGGCGTTTTTAATGACCGCAGAATCAGCAGATAATAAACATCCACACCTGTTGTTATAAATACCTTTTTAGTATTGGTTTTACACTAAAAAATATAAAAATATCTCTGTAAGCAAGTTTAACAACCCCTAAATTATGGCGCGCCATAATAAAAAACCGCTGAAATCAGCGGTTTGATTGTAAATCTATAAATATTTCCGGTGGATGCCTTTGCCATCATATGTGTACAGCATCGCCCTTCCCTCGACAATCGTCTCAATGTGGCATTTTCGGCCCCATAACTGGTGTATATATGGAAGCACCTTTTCCAGGTATTTAATATCTAATTCAATACCCTCGTAGCCGTGCTGGATATAAAGCTCCCCATTTTTCAGATAGTCGCCGTCTGTAACGGACAAATATGGAAAGCCCCCATTTACCCTCATGCTGACGAGCTGGTCACGAACCTGCTCCCATGCTTTGTCGACTACTTTGTATTCCCTTCCTTGTTTTTGGAAAAGATACATATCTTCCCGCATGACCAGATCTTTTGTCAGGTAGTTGCGCAAAAAGGAGATATCCGACTCAATCTCTCTGACCTCAAACATTTTTTCACGGCCTGAACCAGATTTTACTCCGTGCCGTTTCATTTCTTCTGTAGGATTATTATAGCGTTCCTCAATGTCCTCGAATATTTTTATCCCAAGATAATAAGGATTAATCCCTGTCTTTGAAGGCTGGACAACACCAGCATTCAGCTTGGCGAATTCAATCGCTTCACCGCTCGTCAAATCCATTTCCCTGAGAATTCTTTGATGCCAGAACGAAGCCCAGCCTTCATTCATGATTTTCGTTTCAAGCTGCGGCCAAAAGTACAGCATTTCTTCTCGCATCATTGTTAAGATGTCACGCTGCCAATCAGCCAGATAAGGGCTGTAGCTTTCAATAAATAGTAATAAATCCTTTTCGGGACGCGGTGGAAACTTCTTTTTCTTTGGAGCCTCTTTTTCATTGGACTTCTTTGTTTCAAGTCCCCACAAATCATCATATGGGGTTGCACGAGGTGCAGGGTCATCCTCTGATTCATCCTCAGCAGACCATGAGAGCTTAGGCCTCATCAAGGATGGATCGATGTGCTCCTCAATGGCAAGCACTGCGTCCAGGAAGGACTCTACAGCTTGCTTCCCATGCTCGATTTCATACCTTCTAATCCGGTCAGCAGTAGCTGCCATACTTTCAACCATATCACGCTTCGTATTTTGGAATCGGACATTATTTTTGAAAAAATCGCAATGCGCCAGAACATGGGCAACAATGAGCTTGTTTTGAATCAAGGAATTAGAATCAAGTAAAAAGGCATAACAAGGATTTGAATTGATGACAAGTTCATAGATCTTCGATAACCCGAGGTCATAGTGAAGCTTCATTTTATGAAATTGTTTTCCAAAGCTCCAATGCGAAAATCTTGTAGGCATACCATATGCACCAAATGTATAGATGATTTCTGCAGGACATATTTCATATCGCATCGGATAAAAATCAAGACCGAATCCCTTGGCGATTTCGGTAATCTCAGAAATGGCATATTCCAATGACTTTTGATCTTCTGACACCATCTCTCCCCCTTTCACTTCTTACCACAATGTATGAGCAAAAAGGGAGAAAGATGAACGGGTTATCGGGTTTGCAAAAACTTTACTGCTGTGCTTGTTCGGTCACGGTAAGGTTCAGAAGCCTGTTGTTTTTCAAATCATGTGTAATTTGTACAGTGGCAAGTAAAGGCTTGCCGTCGGCCGATACTTTGAATTGAAAAGAATCGACAACTTGGCCATCACTCAATTGCTTCCGGCCCATATATTGATAATCCCGGACTTCTTCACCTGGAAAGTCTTCTTTGATGACCGTAATGGCAATTCGTCCGTATTTTTCGTAATCAGGACTTTGGGCAGTAACAACAAGACTATTCATGCTTAGCAGAATAATCAGTGTGGCAAATAGAGGCGTAAAATATTTTTTCATTAAGCATGCTCCTTTTCATGGGTTATTTTATTTTCCTCAGTAGTTAGTTGAATATGTACAGGATAGCCTGAGGAAAAAATACCCTGTTTACATTGCAGCTAAAAGGGATTAGTTTATACAGGTAAAACTTGAAAATCCCTGTAAACAGGGACGACCAACATTTTCTGAGAAAGTTCCCGCTTCAACTCCATATAATATTATCAACTCCTTACAAGGAGGAACGGATATGAATAAATCGGATTATGATCGTGCCTTATACTACACGCACCGATCACAATGGGATAACCTGCTCATTTTAATGGTCAGGACAGATGACCAATTTCTGGCCAAAAAGATCGAACATTTTCTCCACGCTTACAATTTTGAAAAAGATTATTCTGTCATTGAAAAATGCCTGTATTCACTGCTAAGATACATCGACCACGCAAATGAAGCCGCCGGCGATGACTTCCTGGAAACCGCTGTTAACGGCTTGATCTAAAATGAGAATTCCACCAAAAAACACGGTCACCTATATTAAGGTGCCGTGTTTGCTTTGTTTTATTCGACCCATTTGACTGTAAAAATTTCCATTATGCATCAGAATTCAGGCTGATGGCGGCTGCTGATCGATCAACTGGTTCCTAACTGCATATAATGCAGCCTGAGTGCGGTCAGCAAGTCCAAGCTTAGCCAGAACGTTTGATACATGTGTCTTAACTGTTTTCTCGGTAATGAACAAGGAAGAGGCAATTTCTTTATTGCTTTTCCCGCTGGCAATTTCCTTAAGCACCTCGAGCTCACGCTTAGTAAGATCATCTAACGGTTTTCTTTCCTGCCTGTTATTGCTTGATAAATGTTTCATTACAAGGGATGTGGCTTTTGGATGAAGCTGGTCCTCCCCATTCATGATTCTCTTGATAGACGAGACGAGTTCGTCAGGCTGAATGTCCTTTAATTGATAGCCTGACGCCCCCGCTTCCACAGCTGGAATGACATGCTCCTGGTCGGAAAAGCTAGTCAGCATCATGATTTTTATCTCGGACATTTCTGATTTAATCATTTTCGTCGCCTGGATGCCATCCATTTCTGGCATGACCAAATCCATCAGTATTAAATCAGGACTCAATTTACGCGCAAGCTCCACTGCTTCCTTCCCATTGGCGGCCTCACCCACGACCTCAATCATTTCCTGCGTCTTCAGGAAAAAGACTAATCCCCTTCGGACAACATGATGATCATCTGCGATCAGAACTCTAATTGCCATACTCCGTTCCTCCCCGATTTCTATATTTAACACGATAAACTATACTGGAATGGTAACTATGATAGACGTACCTTCATCCATCTTGCTTAAAAGCTCGAGTTTCCCGCCCAACGTCGCTGCTCTTGTCTTCATGCTTTTTAAGCCGAGGGATGGAATTTCTTTATTCGGATCAAAGTTGAAACCACAGCCATCGTCCTTTATAGTCATTGTCACCAGCTCGTTTTTTATTTCTAGTTTAAGCTCAACTTTATTCGCCTGTGCATGCTTCTTGCAATTCGCAAAAGCCTCCTGACCAATTCTCCATAGTGTCTCCTCCACTTTTCCGGGAAGGCTCGATACACCCGAGACTTCGGTTTCAAGGGGCAGTCCCAGCATTTCAGCGTAGCCAGACAGCGCACAAATAATTCCATTTTCAAGACCCCGTGGCCGAAGCTGCCAGATGAGCGCCCTCATTTCGCCTTGGGCTTCCTGGGCTAAATCCTGAATATAAGCAAATGTCTCTTTCACCTGATCAGTGTCTGACATTTCAGCTCCCGCTCTTGCTGTCAGACTAAGTGAAAATAACAGCTGATTAACTGAATCATGGAGATCCCTCGCCAACCTGTTCCGCTCAGCTGCCAAAGCCAAATCTTGTTCCTGCTGAGTCAGCTTTATTCGTTTAATTGCGGTACCAATTTGGAACGCGATTGCCTCGAGCAACGCAAGCTCCTCAACTTGAAAATGCTTTTTGTTTGGCGAGCCTACATTGAGGACACCGAATTTTTCATCTCCTGCTCTTAAAGGGACTGTTGCATGATGTGTCAATCCATGCGTCTCACCAGTATTATGAATGATGGCATCCTCTATCCTCTTGCATTCAAATATGTTCGTGGCTTTATTCAAACGGCCATCATTATATCGATCCACACACCAACAGCTGCCATGGCACATGGGTTCATATTTATTCAATGAAAGGGCCGGTGGAAGTTCAGCCTTCGCGGCCAGCTGGTAGCTGCCTTGTTCATCGATCAGGAATATCCACCCTGTTTCAAGTCCTGTAATATGTAAAAGCTTCGCTAAAACCTCTGTTAACACGCGATTGATTTCAGTTCCTTCATTCAAAAGCTCAGCTATTTCCTTCAAGATACTGATCTCGGAATTCTTTTTCTCTACCATCAAGATCCCCCCGTTTTTTTCCATTATATCTTTTTTGGAAAAATTGCGCTTTCGAAAAAAGTCTGAATTTCTCATCAGTCAAAAGTAGCAGGGGACAGCTGTTAAGAATCAAGGGATGAAAAAGCAAGTGCTTCGACCAGCACGGACGAGCTTAAGAGGAATAGAGAAGGCCGCACCTTAGTCATCTGCGGACAGGATTATTAACTGGAGTTTGTTTAATTATCCCTAAACAACAGTTTATTATCAGGGTATGGAATAAGTAGAGAATAACGGGGATTTCGTAGAGATTATCAAAAATAACCGCAAAAAATATTCATCCTTCTATAATTGCCATCAGCAGCCATTTCTCATTGCAAAAACAAAAAGATCCGAAGAGAAAAAATCTCTTCGGATCATCATTTTTATTATGCGATCGGATAATTCTGGACCAGAGGGTGAATAACAATTTCATCAATCAGCATGTGTTTTGGGGCAGAAGCCATGTACACTACAGCATTAGCGATATCTTCTACCTTTAGCCAGTCGTGCTTTTCAGGTAGCCCTTGTTCAGAGTTGGCAAAATACGTATCAACCATACCCGGGTTAATTGTCCCGACGCGGATTCCATACTCTCTCACTTCCTGGGCAAGCGAACCGCTGAAGCCCTGTACCGCATATTTAGTTGCAGTATAGGCACTTCCGTTCGGGATTGTATATCGACCGACATCTGAAGAAATTGTAATGATCGTACCTGATTTACGTTCCTTCATATGCGGCAATACCGCTTTCACACCAAGGAATACCCCTTGTACGTTTACTTCAAAGAGCTTCTTCCACTCTTCGACTTTCACTTCCTCAGCCAATTTGAAAAAGCCAATTCCAGCATTATTTACAAGAACGTCAATCTGGCCAAACTTTTGAAGCGTTTTTTCGACCAGGTTCTGAACCTGCTGCTCTTCGCTGACATCCGTCTGGACTGCAATTACATCAGGAAAGCCCTTCTGCATCAATTCCTCTGCTGTCTGGATAATTTCTTCAGAGCTGCCGGCAAGAGCAAGCTTCACTCCCTGCTCAGCCAATTTGATGGCTATCTCTTTGCCAATCCCTCTTGATGCTCCTGTTACGATTGCTACCTGATCTTTTAACATTTTACTACTTCCTTTCTATCTGCAGAAACCCTAGGTGTTATACGCTTATGAATAGGCTATGACGTTTGCAAAAATGAAAAGCTTATAAATTCTTAGCTGCTTCCATTTTTAACTCAACCAAATCCATGAAGTCTTGCTCAATTTTTTGCAGTTTTTGTTTGCTTTCAGCAAGGCTCTTGTCGTTTACGCCAAAGTAAAATTTAATTTTTGGCTCGGTTCCCGATGGGCGAAGGCACATCCATGAACCATCCTCTAGATAGTACTTAATGACATTTGATGATGGAAGCTCAATTTTTTCTTCTACATTGTTCGCATCCATTCTTACTCCTGTTAAATAATCTTCCACAGCAGTTACTTTCAATTCACCAAGTTTCTTGATTGGCTCCGAACGGAAGACACCAAGCGTTTTTTGGATCAGTTCTGCGCCTTCTTTTCCTTTTAAAGTAAGGGAACGCAAACCTTCCTGATAATAGCCATATTCTTCAAAGACACTTTGAAGAGCTTCATACAATGACATGCCCTTCTTTTTATAATATGCGCATACTTCAACAGCAAGCATTGCCGCCTGCACAGCATCCTTATCGCGTGCAAAGTCACCAATTAAATAGCCATAGCTTTCCTCATAACCAAACAAAAACTTGTACTCTCCTGATTCTTCATATGCTTTAATTTTTTCAGCAATGAACTTAAATCCAGTCAGGACATCGATTGTTTCAACTCCGAATGATGAAGCAATATTACGGCCAAGTTCAGAGGTCACAATGGTCTTTAACACAACACCATTTGCCGGCATCGTCCCTTTTTCCTTCTTCTGAGTCAAAATATAATGAAGAAGCAGTGAGCCTGTTTGGTTACCTGTCAGCACAACGTATTCTCCATCTGGATTCTTGACGGCAATGCCAAGGCGGTCAGCATCTGGATCTGTTGCAATCAATACATCTGCATCAATTTTCTTCCCCTCACGGATCGCCAGCTCAAATGCAGCATGCTCTTCCGGATTGGGGCTCTTGACAGTCGAGAATTCAGGATCAGGCAGCTCTTGTTCTGCTACAACGGTGACGTTCTGGTATTTCAAGTTTGTCAGTATATTGCGAACGGGCATATTCGCTGTCCCATGCAATGGTGTGAAAACTACCTTTACATCAGCCTCATCCGCTAATGTTGGATTTTCAGAAATCGTCATCAATTTCTCAAGATAAGCACGGTCCACTTCAGGTCCGATCATTTTGATCAAGCCCTTTTCCCTCAGTTCCTGCTCGTCCATTACTTCAATTGACAACTCATTGTCAATTTCGTTCACCTTTGCGATGACCTCATCCGCGCTTTCAGGCGGCAGCTGGCCTCCGTCATAGCCATAGACTTTATAGCCATTATATTCAGGAGGATTGTGGCTTGCCGTGATCACGATACCTGCGTATGCATGCAGGTGGCGGACAGCAAATGATAACTCAGGAGTCGGCCTTAATTCTTCGAAAACATATGTCTGGATGCCGCGAGACGCAAGTGTTTTCGCAGCCTCCATTGCAAACTCAGGTGACTTGTGCCGCGAATCATAAGCGATCGCGACACCGCGCTGTTTTGCTTCAGATCCGTGTTGTTCTATGTACGCAGCCAGGCCAGCTGAGGCTTTTCTGACCGTATATAAATTCATTCGGTTCGTTCCTGCGCCGATTTCCCCGCGCATCCCGCCTGTTCCGAATTCGAGATTCTTGTAAAAAACTTCTTCTAAATGCTGGCCATTCTCTTTAATTGATTCTAATTCTGCTTTAAGTTCCGGGTCCAATCCAGCAAACCCTAGCCATCTTTCGGCTTTCATTTTCCAATCCATTGAATGCCCTCCTGAAGTAATGATTTAAAATCTTACAGCTAATTATAAAACAATATTGGCTTATTTAGATAATTTTTATCTAATTTACCTATATTGTTAGTTCGATATCGTAAAAGCATTTCCCTTTCATATATATAGAGGCTTTTTGATTATTTTGTTGTTAATTATTGCAAAATGGCGTTAACGACCAATCATATTTATAACTGCATTTCCTATTCTCCACTTTCCATAACAAAAGCCCGCCGAACGGCAGGCTTTCTTTTTACTACTTTTTATAATGAATCCGGTAAATATCATGTCTGCGATCTTTTAACTGGCGAACCGTACCGTCCTGGCGCTGGCGGCGTAATACCTCGAGGTCGACATCGCCGATCATCACCATTTCAATGTTCGGATTCGTTTCACCTACGATACCGTCACGTGCGAATTCGAAGTCTGATGGAGCGAATATGCCTGACTGTGCATACTGGATATCCATATTTTCTGTTTGCGGCAGATTCCCAACAGTACCTGAGATAACAGTATAAATCTGGTTCTCGACTGCCCGTGCCTGCGAACAGTAACGAACTCTTAAATAACCCTGCCGGTCCTCTGTACAGAAAGGGGTAAAAAGAATTTTAGCGCCCATTTCAGTTGCAATCCTCGCAAGCTCTGGAAATTCGATGTCATAGCAAATCTGGATTGCAATTTTCCCGCAATCTGTATCAAATACTTTTACCTCGTCTCCGCGGCTGATTCCCCACCATCTGCGTTCGTTAGGAGTAATATGAAGCTTATATTGTTTTTCAATTGTTCCATCCCGGCGGAACAGGTAGGAAATGTTGTAAATCTCATCATCATCTTCTTTTACGAAGTGTGATCCGCCAATAATATTCACATTGTAGCGAACGGCCAGATCAGTAAACAATTCGATATACTGCTCTGTATACTCGGTCAGCTTGCGGACTGCAAGTGATGGTGTTTTTTCATCCAGGAAAGACATGAGCTGTGCTGTGAACAGTTCAGGGAATACAGCAAAATCAGAGTCAGCATCTGATGCCACATCCGTAAAGTATTCTACCTGATGTGCGAAATCTTCGAATGATTGGATTTGCCTCATCATATATTGAACCACACAAATGCGGACTGGGTTACTTGTTTTGAAGAAACGCTTTGACTTCGGCTGGTAGTCGACATTATTCCATTCCATCAAGGTTGCGTACTTATTGGACTGAAGGTCATCAGGAAGATAATTCGGATTGATCCTCATAAGAGTGAAGTCGTTTCTTAGCTGGAAAGAAAGAACAGGATCGTAAAGCTTATGAGTTGCAACCTGTCTTACATATTCCCTTGGTGACATTTCTTCTGCATGCAGATGATAATTGGGAATTCTCCCTCCAATAATGATGCTTTTCAGATTCAATTGTCTTACAAGGTCTTTTCTTGCTTCATACAATCGGTATCCAACCTTCATCCTGCGGAAATCAGGATGAGTCATCACTTCGATTCCATACAGATTGTATCCATTTGGGTTATGGTTTGTAATATAGCCGTTGTCGGTAACATCATCCCACGTATGGCGGTCATCATATTCGTCAAAATTTATAATCAGGCTTGAACAGGAGCCAACGATTTTCCCATCATATTCCGCAACAAATTGCCCCTCAGGAAAAATGTCCAGGTGACTTTCCAACTGGTCACGCTTCCATGGGTCCATTCCAGGAAAGCAGCTATTCTGCATTTTTATGATTTCATCAATATCTTCATAATTTGTATTGCGAATGATCATTTTCTTTTCAAATTTCGATAAGTCCAGTTCCGTCGTCATAGGGTCTTACACACCTTTCGTTTCTTCACTCAACATTTTATAAACATGCCTATTAATAAAAGGCTCTTTAAATAAGGCTGTTGATT
>NZ_JBALQL010000042.1:47001-81787 GCF_036964885.1 Bacillus sp. JJ1122
ACTACAATCAACAGGGTTTTAAAATCAACAGTCAGCCAGAGCCTAATAAAAAATTATTACCTATCCCTATACCCTTAATCTGCTCAATTTATTACTTGTAAATTAGCTTATCCTTTTTGTTCATTTAAAAATCTGCAGTTTGATTATTTTGCTTGTAACTTAATTCACACAAAGTTAATTGAAATAGTGTATTATATTTTTTAAGATGTAATGGGATGATTGCGTGTTTTTTTATATGAAGCTTAAATAGAGAATATGTTATTTTAGGGGGAAAGATTAGCATGGGACAAGTTAAAAAGGACTCCAGGGAGACATTTTTGTTTGCAGCATGGGCTACCTCTATCCTAGCCATTTTTGGCAGTCTGTATTTTTCAGAAATACGACAGTATGAACCTTGCCTGCTTTGCTGGTACCAGCGAATATTGATGTATCCATTTGCTTTAATACTCGGAATAGCCGTTGTTAAAAAGGATTATCGAATTACCCTGTATACGATGGCTATGTCAGCTGTTGGTGCGATGATTTCTATTTACCACTACTCGCTGCAAAAGGTTCCATTCATGGCCGACAATGCCGTTACATGCGGCAGGGTTCCATGTACGGGCCAATATATTAACTGGCTTGGTTTTATTACGATCCCATTCCTCGCACTTTCGGCTTTTGTCATTATATTTACATTAAGCATGATCATCTGGAAGAAGACTAAGGAGGCAGAATGATTTGAAAAAGGTAATCATATTTTTAGTCATCATTATTGGTTTATTTGCAGCATTATTTTTTGTAAATAAAGCACAAAATGAGGAAAGCTCAGAGGGCAATCCATTTGGAAAAGAATCCTTGCACCCTGAGACAGTAAAACAACTCGATGATCCAAATTATCAAAATATCATCACACCGGACGAGCTTGAAGAAATCATTAAAAATGGTGAAGATGCAACTGTATATTTTTATAGTCCTACTTGCCCTCACTGTGTACGAACAACACCTATTGTATCTCCTCTAGCTAAGGAAATGGATGTGAACCTCGTAAAATTTAATTTGCTTGAGTTTGAAGAAGGATGGAATAATTACGGTATTGAATCCACACCGACCATAGTCCAATACAAGGATGGCAAAGAAGTGAACCGTATTGTCGGCTACCAGGAAGAACCCGTATTTAAACAATGGTTTAATGAGAATAGTAAATAATTGATGCCCCCACACCTTTTCTAGGCGCTGGGGTCTGGCCAACAGAAAAAACGCCTGCTTCGTCAAGCAGGCGTTTCGTTTGTTCTTAATTAAATTGGCAGAGGGATTAAGCCCTTACAAAAGCAGTCGATTAGCAGGTTTCGTATAAGCGCTTATATACTCTAAATGGACATGCTTTGTGTCTGAGAACTGGTTGTAATTGAATGGAAAACATATCCCGAAATCTGTCAATGTCTGAACATTCCTGCGGAACATGGATTGATATTTTTCCGGAATATGGCCAGACTCCAAAATAGAGATTAACGTGTGCATGCTTGTGATGACTTTAAAAGCATCTCCAAGTGTACTGAATCTCTCGAATTGCTCAGGTCTTGTATGTAATACTTCAAGCCGTTCAAATTCCTGTATATCTTCATCATTGAAATATAACGGAAAAATATCAGTGTAAAAATACCTGGCCAGTTCCAAAATTTTCTCTTCTTGTCCGGGTGTAGACGCAAAAACAATTTTCAATGCTGGACCCACCTTTTTATAACCCTTTGTAATCTGTTCGTAATATATACATTTAGAATAACATATCTGTCCTCTGTAAAAGGATGGTAATTATGACCATGATGGCGGTAAAAGTTGACAAAATCACAATGGAATGGAAACACTTTAAATAATAAATATACATGTCAGGAGAATTATATGATTCAATCAAACAAAAAAGGTGATTGGTTTGAAATCATCCTTCCAGCTGAGTGGGAAAAGTATACTCTCGAGTCCCTTTTCAAAGATTTTTGGCAAGCTCCCAAGAAATTAGTCCATACATATCGTATGGAAAAAAAGGTTCGCATCAATGGCAAAAGTCCCGACTGGACACTCCCTTTAGTAAAAGGGGAACGTTTGCAGCTTAACCTCTTTGTTGAGGAAGAGATGACTGTGGTGCCGGACTACCATAATGTTGTGATTATTTTTGAAGATGACCATTTGATTGTTTTCAATAAGCCCGCCGGAATGGATACACATCCAAATGAACCCGAACAGACAGGGACACTTGCCAATGCAGCAGCCTTCCATATGCAGGGAAATGGCGAACCTGGCCGGCCTCGTCATGTGCACAGGCTTGATCGTGATACGACTGGAGCGGTTCTATTTGCCAAAAATGCTTTAATTGGTGCCATACTTGATAAAATGCTTGAAGATCGTCATATCAAAAGAACCTACCTTGCCCTTGCAGATGGAATCATCCGCCAAAATAAAGGAACAATCGATAAGCCGATTGGCCGTGACCGGCACCATCCAACTAGAAGAAGAGTGTCAGAAACTGGTCAAAAAGCCATCACACATTTTAAAGTTTTAGATCGATTTAAACAAAAATACTTAACTCTGCTGCAATGTTCTCTCGATACTGGCAGGACTCATCAAATCCGTGTGCATTTCAGTCATCTCGGCCATCCGCTTGCTGGAGATTCCTTATATGAAGGCAGCACAGAATTTAATCGGCAGGCATTGCATGCAGTCAAACTAGAATTGGTCCATCCATTTACACAGGAAAAAATCGTATGCCATGCACCTTTTATCGACCAGCCGCCCATTTTCTTTAATATAAATCCTTACGATATCTAAAAAACGGAGCCGGAAAATGTTTCCGGCTCCGTTTTTGATTTCAAGGCACTTTACCAAAAAAAAATCCTTCCGATTGTTCGGAAGGATTTTTTTTGATTAATGACGGTCAGTTCTACGCATGCTGCGCATTACTAGGCTGACAATGAATACTAATGCAATTGCACCAATCAATGCTGGGATAATCGCAAAGTCAGCAACTACAGGACCCCAATCTCCAAGGATTGCTTGTCCAATCCAAGCACCAATAAAACCTGCAATAATGTTACCAATTACTCCACCTGGAATGTCTCTTCCAAGTATTAATCCTGCTAACCATCCAATAATACCACCAATAATTAATGCCCAAAGAAAACTCATCATTTGTTTTTCCTCCTTAAAATTGTAGATGTAATGTTATCAAGTAGTAGAAGTGCTAAGGGATTTTACACCCTTTTTCAAAGAGTTCAACTGCAGTGATTATTAAAATTAGGCTGCACTGAAAGTGTTTGCTTCCCGGGAGCATTTCAGCTTGCTCTAATCTTAACTTACCTCTTTACCGATGTTTTTAAACCAAGTTTTTTCTGCAGCCTTCCAAGCAGTGATTCTAGGATTGAACTACCGTCCACCCTTGTTGCTGCTGCTTGTACACCTACATTACCACCTATAACAGAAGTTAAAACCTGAAGGTAAAAAAAAGCTCCATAAAGCATTTTGTCCATGCAGTAGTTTCAACTCTTATTTTTAATGTATCCAAATTTAAAAATAAAAAACGGGCCGATTAAATTCAGCCCGTTAAAAAATGCTTATTTATAAAAAAGCCATATAACTAAAAATCAATATGGTCAGGATCTGCACCAAAACGCTGATTTTGATTTAGAGCGTCAATCATTTCCATCTCTGTTTGAGTTAATTCAAAATCAAAAATATCAGCATTTTCTTTTAGCCTTGAGGGATTGACCGATTTTGGAATAGCAATGATTTGATTCTGGAGATGCCATCTTAATATTACCTGGGCGGAGGATTTATTATGGTTATCAGCTATTTTCTTTAAAGTTGGCTCATCCAGGAACCTTCCTCTTGAAAGTGGTGACCATGCCTCAACCTTGATGCCATGCAGCTGGCAAAGTCCACGGAGATCTTCTTGTGATAGCAATGGGTGCAGTTCGACCTGATTGACTACTGGCTTCTCTTCGCTATGCATAAGCAAGTCTTCGAGATGATGTATCTTAAAATTACTTACCCCGATTGCTCTTACCCTGCCTTCTCTATATAATTTCTCCAAAGCACGCCAAGTTTCTATATACTTGCCTTTCACTGGCCAATGAACGAGATAGAGGTCCAGATAATCCAGTCCGAGCTTTTCCATGCTTGTTTCAAAAGCCCTCAAAGTTGAATCGAATCCCTGGTCAGCATTCCATACCTTTGTTGTAATAAACAATTCTTCTCTTGGTATACCGCTGGCACGGATCGCCCTTCCAACTCCCTCCTCATTCATGTAAAACGAGGCTGTATCAATAAGACGATACCCTATATTTAATGCATTCTTGATCGTTTCATCAATTTGGCTTCCCTCTTCTACTTTATACACACCTAGACCGAGAGCCGGAATTTTCACTCCATTATGTAAAACCACTTTATCAAAAATAGTCGCCATGATCGATCTCCCTCCTTTCGCCTATTTTATCCCTTGGAGGTCTTTTAGTACAATAAAGAGGCTGCCTAACCAGGCAGCCGCTGATCTATATGAACGGCTTTTGGGCCGAAGTTTTCTTAATCTTCATTACTGATATTGGGTCATTTCCCGTCAAAATTTTGTCCTAAACAGCGAATAAGCCCAATTTTTTAAAAATGGGCTCAGCTACATAAAATCGTTTACATTCCCTTCAAAAAAGGTATGAAGTATTAACTGGCTGTTAATTGTAAAAATATAAACATCGCTAATATTAAGATTTTGTAAATTTTTCATCAAACATCTTCATATTTCGACAGCTTTCGGATAAAATTAATTTCGCTCTAAAATATTTTATTTGGATAAATGTGGGGGTTACACTATGGTTTTCAGGAAAAAAGACAAATTCGCAGTCTTGCTTACGGACATCTCAGTGAATTTAAAGGAAAGCAGTGAATATTTTGCTGATTTCAAGCTTAACAATGCAAGCGATCTAAAGATTTTCACTGAAAAAATGAAGGATATGGAAACAAAAGGTGACAGCATGATGCATGAAGTCATCATGGAATTGAACAACGCTTTCATTACACCTATTGAAAGAGAAGATATTCTTGCCCTATCAATGAGCATGGACGATGTTCTTGATGGTATGGAGCACTGCGCTAACCTATTCGATATGTACTCAATTACAAAAGCAGACGACTTCATGCTACAGTTCGTTTCAGCAATCAAGAGTGCATCTTTCGAAATCGAACAAGCAGTACAGTTGCTGACAACAAAAAAATTGAAGCAGATCAGGGAACATGCAATCCGAATAAAGGATCTTGAATCTAAATGTGATGGTGTACTACGCCAATCAATTAAGCATCTATTTTCAGTTGAAAAAGACCCAATCCGAATTATTCAATACAAAGAAATTTATGAAGGTCTTGAAGAAATCGCAGACAGCTGCCAGGATGTTGCAAACACCCTTGAGAGCATTGTCATGAAAAACGCGTAAGGAGCCTGAAAAATGGATGTAGTATTTATCATAACAGCGTTAATTGTCATCTTTGCATTGGCATTTGACTTTATCAACGGTTTTCACGACACCGCTAATGCCATCGCCACCTCAGTATCCACAAAGGCTTTGAAGCCTCGCCATGCCATTCTTATGGCGGCTATCATGAACTTTGTTGGTGCAATGACTTTTACGGGAGTAGCAAAAACAATTACTAAAGACATTGTGGATCCATTCACTTTACAAAATGGTTCACTCGTAATCCTTGCAGCGTTAATCGCCGCTATTTTCTGGAATCTTTTAACTTGGTATTATGGCATCCCAAGCAGCTCATCACATGCCATCATTGGTTCAATTGCTGGTGCGGCCATTGCTGCAGCAGGACTTGATGCCCTTAACTACACAGGTTTCTTGAAGATTATCCAGGCTTTGATTTTTTCACCGCTTCTTGCATTTGTAATTGGTTACATTATTTACAGCATATTCAAGGTTGTCTTTAAAAATAATAATCTTGCCAAGACAAACAGGAATTTCCGATATTTCCAGATCGCAACAGCGGCATTGCAATCATTCACACACGGAACGAATGATGCTCAAAAAGCGATGGGAATCATCACCATGGCATTGATCGCAAATGGATTCCATTCTACAGATGACATACCATTCTGGGTTCAATTATCATGTGCGATCGCTATGGGTCTTGGTACTTCCGTCGGCGGATGGAAAATCATTAAAACTGTTGGCGGCAACATCATGAAAATCCGTCCTGTTAATGGAGTAGCAGCAGATTTAACAGGAGCCATGGTTATTTTCGGAGCTACATTTATCCACTTGCCAGTTAGTACAACCCATGTCATTTCTTCAGGGATCCTTGGGGTAGGTACTGCACACAGAGTAAAGGGTGTTAAATGGACAACTGCCCAGCGCATGATCATTACATGGGTTATCACACTGCCGATTTCCGCGACGGTTGCGGCTATATCTTACTTTATTTTAAATGCTATTTTTTAATATATGAAAAGCCCAAGGATCAACTCCTTGGGCTTTTTAATGCTTTATTAGATGCTGTCAATAGCACCAATCAATCTCTTCTCAATGTCCGCAGCAATCGTCTGCAGCTCTTCATCTTCAACAAGTTTAATCAATTCAGTAGGTTTTGGAAGGCCAACCTTTGTTGAACCATTCTCTTTGTATACTACAATTTTACATGGAAGGAAATAGCTTACAAGCGGGCTTTTCTCAAGGACCCGCTTCGCCTCATGCGGATTGCAGACCTCAAGGATCATGTAATCCCCATCAAGTTCTACACCTTTTCCAGCAAGCGTTTCCTTCATATTAAGAGACCATAGGACACCAAACTTTTCATTTTTCAGGCTGGCTTCGAGTGCTGAAACCGCCTCATTCAAAGACTTATCTACTTCAACTGTATAATGGAACATGCGTATCTCTCCTCTCTTTTAGAAAAGTACCTCAAAATAACAGGCAATAAACCTCTATAGGTATCCTTAATATTGTGCCATATTAAAAAACCGCCGTACACAAATTTGCATCCCGGCGGCCGTATTGATGGGTTTCACCTTTCCTGAAGCTCTGAAATTTCCACTGTTGACCTTTCCTCTAAAGGTCCTCGCAGATGAACAGTAGCAGTCCTTCCATCTTCGTTCAGCTGGTCAATCCAAACCGAAGCTCCATTATAAACAACATCAATTTCACCAGATGATGACAGGATTTGTTTCACTCTTTTAGCATCCATGTTCCCTTACCTCCACAATCATTTTCTCTCTATTTTTTGTGGATGTAGTACTTTTTATTCAAAACTCTCGCAACAGTTTTCTTCTTATGGAAATATCTTTATCATATTGCTTGTTCATTACAGCTGAAATCAATATAGTGCCAAAACCACACTGAACTTTAACATAGCACTAACAACATGTAAATTATTTCTGTTACCCTCCTGCTAATAACCTTAACGTAATGAAAAGGATTACGTTAAAATAGAAGATGACCTTCATTCACTTAATATAAGGAATTCGCAAATAAAAGGGGTGGAAATTATGCCTGATTGGTCTTATCATCCAATGTTTAGGCCCTGGCTGACACGTTTGCCTGGTAATTCAGGCCGAGAATTCATCCATAAAGGAATGTCCATGATAGCCAATATTCCTGGCGGGACCTATTTTATTGAATTTCTTGGCCATATGGCTCCCTCAGAAAAATTAACAAAGAACTTGTTCGGTTTTGAATTTCGAAGCCCGATTGGACTAAGTGGAATAATAGATCCCCAGCTTTCTGGAATCCAAGCATTTCCTCATCTCGGCTTTGGATTCATTGAAATCGGGCCGATAACATCCTTGCCATCTTTACCTGATGCAGCGACATTTATTTCTCCAAAAGATTCTGCCCTTGTTTTACCCGAAAAAACAGAGTCGATAGGGTTAGAGGATACCATCAGCAGGTTAAAAAAGCTGCGAAAGCATCAACATCCACTTTTGATCAGGCTAGGCGAACTGGAGGCTGCCACTGAAAAATTGGCTAATTCAGGAAATATATTTGTTATTGGACTAGAACTCATTGAAAGCAAACTGGAATTAGCTTGTTTAAAACAAATTTTAGGTAACAAACCTGTTCTTATTGCCATTAAACATAATCAGACAGCTGAAAGCTTGCCTAAGCTTAAGGCGTTAAGTACCTTGGCAAGCGGAATCGTGATTGATGAGGCTGTTTTTTTAGAAAAAGGAAAAAGAAAGGTTCCCTTAAAACAGAAAGATGAAATGCTTGATGCTCTCACACTGCTAAAAAATGAGATTGATCTTCCATTGATCACCTCTGGCGGGATTTTAGAACCGTCTGACGGCCTTGCACTTTTAACAGGAGGAGCAGAATTGATCTGTCTGACAGGAGGCTATGTCGACACAGGACCGGGGCTGCCTAAAAGAATCCATGAAGCCTTGCTGGATACAAGGCAAAAAGCAATTAAAGAAGTTCCCGGGTGGATTTGGTTTTGGCTTTTTGGATTGTTCATCCTCCTTGGCGGTACGATTGCGTTATTTTTCAGTTTAACGAAGGTGATCCTTTTTTATGATGAAGCGTTTATGCAAATGAGCAGACTGGAATTAATGGCATTGAACCCTAATCTCTACAAATTCATGTCTCACGACCGTATGACTCTTGCTGGAACAATGATTTCTGGAGGATTTATTTATATGCAGCTGGCGAGGCATGGCATTCGGTATGGAATTCACTGGGCAAAAAGGGCTTTCATTATTGCGGCCATCGTCGGATTCCTGGGAATCTTGCTTTTCATCGGGTTTGGATATTTCGATTGGCTTCATGGCTTGTTCTGGCTCATTCTCCTTCCGCTTTACATTGTCGGTTACAGGAAAACCAGTCTAGCCCATCAACCACCAACTTCTAAAAACCGTACAAACCATTGCTTTTGGAAAAAAGCAGTATATGGACAGCTGATGTTTGTCATGCTCGGATTTTCTTTTGTCCTCGGCGGAGCTGTCATATCGTCAATCGGAGCAACGGATGTCTTTGTGGATACCGATCTACAATACATTTGCATGACACCGGGGCAAATGAATGAACTAAACGAAAAACTTATACCAGTCATAGCCCATGACCGTGCCGGTTTTGGCAGCGCGCTTTTAAGTGTCGGCTTACTGGTGTTAATGCTGGGGTTATGGGGATTTCATGAAGGGGCTTCCTGGATGTGGAGAACATTTCTTTTTGGCGGCATTCCCGCATTCACAACAGGGATCCTTACGCATTTATATATTGGGTATATCGATTTTATTCACCTGCTCCCTGCTTATTTTGCACTTGCCATGTATGTAGCTGGATTGTGGCTGTCTAAAGATTTTTTTATGAAAGAATATGAGAAGTCCGCATAACAATGTTTTTCTATTAGATGGGGAATACTATTGAAAAGGCTCATTTGAGTCTTTTTTTATTTAGTTTATTTTCTATATTTAATGTATTGGCAGCTTCTTTTTAAAATTGCCTCTTGTAAACTCTGTTAAAAACGAATATTATATTATTTGTGTTTAAAATCGTTCGTATTTTTGGAGGTACTTTAATGTTTAAATTGAAAGAGAACAACACGAATGTAAAAACAGAAATGTTGGCCGGTATTACCACATTTTTCACGATGGTCTATATCGTTGTCGTTAATCCAATCATCCTGGCTGATGCCGGTGTTCCTTTTGAACAGGTTTTTACAGCAACAATCATTGCTGCTGTAATTGGTACTCTATGGATGGCTTTGTTTGCTAATTATCCGATTGCTATTGCTCCAGGGATGGGGCTGAACGCTTACTTTGCCTATTCTGTCGTTGGCAATCATCAAAACATTACGTATGAAACAGCATTTGCTGCCGTTTTTATCGCAGGTTTACTATTCGTCATCCTTTCCCTCACATCTTTCAGGGAAAAGTTAATAGAAGCGATCCCAGTTAATTTAAAGCACGGCATCACTGCCGGAATTGGTCTTTTCATTGCCTTTATCGGTCTTCGCTTAACTGGAATTGTGGCAGATCATCCGACAAACCTGGTTGCTCTTGGTGATCTGCACTCACCATCTGCATTGCTTGCTTTGGCAGGTCTTGCGATTACACTTGTGCTTTTGATGCTCAATATCAATGGTGCGTTATTCTTTGGTATGGTGATTACCGGAATTATCGCCTTCGCAACAGGTCAATTGAATTTCTACCAAGGTTTCATGTCTCTCCCTTCACTTCCTGAAGGCATGATTGTGCTGAACCCTTGGACAGCCTTAATGGATGTTGTCCATAACAGCTTATATGCAGTTGTCTTTTCTTTCATCCTTGTTACTATTTTTGATACAACAGGAACGATGATCGGAGTTGCCCACCAGGCAGGTCTGATGAAGGGCGATTCAATGCCAAGAGCAAGAGAGGCCTTGCTATCCGACTCTGTCGCTACAGCTGTAGGTGCAATGTTCGGAACCAGCCCAACCACTGCTTACATTGAATCTTCATCAGGTGTAGCTGCGGGCGGACGCACAGGGCTGACTTCACTGACAGTAGCAGTTTTATTCATTGTTGCAGCATTCTTTGGCCCTCTTGTTGGAGCAGTCTCCGGCTTGGCTGCCATCACTGCTCCAGCACTGATCATTGTCGGCAGCTTAATGATGGGCAGCATCTCAAAGATTAACTGGAACGAGCTAGATGAAGCTTTCCCGGCTTTCTTGATCATTTTGAGCATGCCGCTAACTTCCAGCATCGCAACGGGAATTGCCCTTGGCTTCATCTCTTATCCTTTGCTAAAAGTAGTAAAAGGAAGATGGCGCGAGGTTCATCCTTTGCTTTATATCTTCGCAGTGCTGTTCTTCTATCAGCTCGCTTTTTTACCGCATTAATAATTGAACCCGCATTTAAGCGGGTTCTTTTTTTATAGATTGTTCTAATGCTTGTCTTTTTTCATAAAAATAACTAATGGAAGATGGACAAGGCAGGTGATCATTTTGTTAGGAAAGATTTTAGCTGTATTGGTCGGCAGCTTATTATTGGGCATTGGTGTCAATGGATTTTTGGTGCCGCATCATCTACTGGATGGGGGAATGATTGGACTGGGATTGATCATTCACTATTTTTATGGCTGGCCCACTGGATTGACAATCATAATATTAAGCATTCCTCTCTATTTATTAGCCTGGTTTCTGGAAAGAAAGTACTTTTTCCACAGTCTCCATGGATTAATGGTGTCCAGTTTGTTCATTGATCTGTTCGCTCCGGCTGAAAAAGGACTGGATCTTGGTGTCCTGCCAAGTGCAATTATAGGCGGTGTACTTGTAGGCTGTGGGATTGGACTAATGCTCCGCCATGAAACAAGTACTGGCGGAACCGATTTGCTGGCTCAGTTAATCAATAAATTCGTCTCGGTCAATGTAGGTGTACTGATCTTTGCTATAGATGGACTGGTAATTTTATCTGGCTTGAAGGTGATCGGGATGGAGAAATTCTCTTATTCACTCTTGACCATCATCTGTGTAGGGTTGATGACCTCTTTATGTGTTATTAAGCGGGAACAGCTAATATAGCTGTTGTGAGGATTAGAATTTTTTGCTCAATAGTGGATTTCAGTTTGTTTGTGATTCTTGAGTGGAAGGTAAAAAAAACATGAAAAAGCCAGCCAATTTAATTTGGCTGGCTACTTTTATATCCATGTTTTCATTTAAGCTTCTGCCTCAATCTTTGCATTCATATCCCCATAGACAGATGAATCGATTTCTTTTGTGATTCTGCTGGTCAGAATACCGGATGTCATCGATCCGCTGACGTTGACTGCAGTACGCCCCATGTCAATCAATGGTTCGATTGATATCAGCAACCCTGCAAGCGCAATCGGAAGATTCAGAGCAGAAAGCACAAGCAATGCGGCAAACGTCGCTCCTCCGCCAACTCCAGCAACACCGAACGAGCTGATGGCTACAATCGCGATTACCGTTGCAATGAATGATGGCGTTAGTGGATCAATGCCCACTGTCGGCGCAATCATGACTGCAAGCATCGCTGGATAAATCCCGGCGCAGCCGTTTTGGCCGATTGATAAACCGAATGAACCAGCAAAGTTGGCAATCCCTTCTGGCACTCCAAGTGATCTTTGCGTTTTAATGTTCAATGGCAATGCCCCTGCGATTGTTCTTGATGTAAAAGCAAAAGCGAGTACCGGGAATGCCTTTTTAATATAAGTTACCGGGTTCAGTCCGGCAATTGTCAGCAGCAGCAAGTGGATAATGAACATGATTGCGAGTGCCACATATGAGGCAGCAACAAATTTTCCAAGTTTAAGAATGGCATCGAAATCACTTAATGCTACTGTTTTGGTCATGATTGCAAGGACCCCATAAGGAGTCAGGCGCAAGATCAGTGTAACAACCCTCATGATAACAGCGTAGAATGCATCTACAATTTTCGCGAAAAGTTCAGCTTGTTCAGGCGATTTCCTTCTTACACCAATGTAGGCAATTCCCAAGAACGCTGCGAAAATCACGACCGAGATGGTGGAAGTCGGACGTGCACCCGTGAAGTCCAGGAACGGATTGGCCGGAAGAAGATCAATAATCTGCTGGGGCATGGTGCGGCCTTCAATTCCACCATACGTCTGCTCAAGCTGATCTGCGCGGGCCTGTTCGGCATCGCCCTGGGTAATCTGAACAGCTTCAAGATCAAAGCCTACTGCTGTCGCAATCCCAACAGCGGCGGCCACTGCTGTTGTACCAACAAGCAAGCCAAGGATCAGTGTGCTGATTTTTCCGATATTATTTGTAAGCTTTAATTTTGTAAAAGCGGCAAGTATTGAAATGAACACTAGCGGCATTACGACCATCTGCAAGAATTTCACATAGCCGCTGCCAACAAGGCTGAACCAATCAGCACTTTTTGCAATTACCTCAGAGCCAGCTCCATAAATAAATTGTAAGGCAAAGCCAAACACTACTCCAATTCCAAGTGCAATGAAAACTCGTTTTGAAAAAGATACATGTTTCTTTTGCATGTAAAAAAGACCGGCAATGATGACAAGCATAATGGCAATATTTAAAATAACAAGTCCAGTTGTCACGGGTTTTCCCTCCTATAAGTATCATATTGAACAATATAATACATGTATTCCTATGCGTCAACTCGGAATTATTTTTCTCCTTCCTCAAAAAGATTAATATAATCATATTTATGAAAAACTTAAATGTTCCATGCCTGTTAAAATATTTATTTACTTCGATAATCAGACTGACTTACACTCCCCTATCTTTAGGGCACCCAGAGGTACGCCTTTCAGATAAGAAAAAAGCGGCGCTCGGCCGCTTTTCTATTTTAAATCTCTATTGAAGATAAAGTCGCTGCCTGAACTGGCAATGATACGGTAAAGGTACTTCCCTTCCCATATTCTGAGTCGACTTTTATCTCACCGTTATGAAACTGAATGATTTCCTTGACGATTGCAAGGCCCAGACCTGTTCCGCCTATCGACCTGCGATCGGAATTATCCACCCGGTAGAATTTTTCAAACAACTTATCCATTGCTTCCGGCGGAATACCAAGCCCTTCATCTTTAATTTCTATATTCACCTGACCATCTTTTTCGTATAAAGCGATCCTTACTTCTCCTCCATTCGGAGAATATTTGATCGCATTATGAACAAGGTTGGTAAGCGCCTGCTCCATTTTCTCCCTGTCACCGAGGATTTTGTCGCTGCCACCGGCTAAGTCGAGGATAAATTCATGCTTATCTGATTGAACCTTTTGTAGATCAATCACTTTATTAATAATTGGCAGTAATTCGATCTCCACGCTTTCGTAGGATTGCTTTCCTGCCTCCATCCTCTGGATATCAAGAAAATCATTTATTAGGGCAGTCAGCCGCCCTGCTTCGTTGTAGATAGTTGTTAAATATTTCTTCTGGCGATCAGGTTTTAATTCCCTCGTCAAAATCAGCTCGGTAAAACCAAGGATGCTTGCAAGCGGTGTCCTAAGCTCATGGCTAACGGTGCTGACAAATTCGGATTTAATCCTGTCGACCTCGAACTCTTTCGTAATATTGCGATGGACAAAGATTGTTCCTAGTTTTGCATTCCCATGGAATAATCCCTCACAGTAAACCTTGTACACCAGCCCGCTATTGCTCTTATAAACGTAATGGCGGTCAGAGGAAGAAAAACGATCAAGACTGGATACTTCTTTTCTTAAAAAATCGATAAATTCATCTGATTCACCAATATGCTTTGAAAGCAATCCAGTCCATTCTTCCCATGAACAGCCTCCCATTTTCTGAAGCCGGTCAGGACAGCCAAACATTTCACAGAACTGCTTATTGACCTGAAGGATAGTACCATCCGTATTGACCAGCTGGACCCCTTCCTGAATTGTATCGAGAATGTCCTGGTTCAACCGCCTGTTTTCTTCAGATTTTTGGTACAGGCTGATTTTATCTAATGCAATCCCAATGTTTTTAGAAAGAGCCTCGTACTCTTCCATTTTCCTTAACTCAAAAGGAGCATCTGAACGGCTGAACGCCATAACGGCTATCAATTTTTGACCGGATAAAAAGACTGGAAGATATAGGTCATATGAATGCAACTTATTTGTGTGAAATCCTTTTTCTTCTTCCCTTGAATCCCTTTTCAAAATAAAAGGTTTTCGATCCATCTGGAGCCTTTCAACAATTCCACTGAATAATAAATTGCTTCTGAATTGCCTTACACCATCTGATGAGATGCCATAGGATGCATACGAATCGTCATCAATGAACGCAATGATTCCTTTTTCAGCGCCAATGATCGGGCACATGTTCATGACGACACTTTCCAATACTTCCTGCTTATCCAGAGAATTGGCTATCTTGTTAATGAGTTCATTGCGGCTGTTGAGTCTTGATTCATTGCCTTTCACAATTTCGAGTGCTTCCTGAAGCTCGAGCTGCTGGGCATGCAGCTCATCCTGCTGGGCCGTCAGCTCTTCATTCTGTGCCAGGAGGTTTTGTTCATTCTCCTGAATACTTGCTACCATGCTATTAAAAGCAACAGAGAGGATTCCAAGCTCATCGTTACGCTCGGAATCCACTTCAATGACAGCGTCCCTTCCACTTGCAATCTCATTTGCAGCTGATGCAAAGCTTGCCAGCGGATGAGCGATTTCACTGAACATGATTCTGGTGATCCGGAGCAGCACAATTAAAAATACGAGAATGAAAGATACAAAACCAATCTGCATATAGGACTGTATTTTGCTCAGTTCCTGAGAATTTTGATCGATTTGTTTGTCGATTTCTTTGATATAGCCCTTAATTTCACTCTTAAAACTATTGATCCTATAAGTTGCACCCGAATTCGCTATTTCAACGACAGCATCATAATTCCCACTCTCGTAGTTTGCTAGTGTATTAGGCAAAGTGGAAACAAAATAGTAATCAGTAAATAATATAATTTGGTCAAGGAATTTCCGATCCTGGTAATCAGATGCTATTTCTCCAAACTGGCTAGTCAGTTCCCTTATCTTAGGCTCATTATTGAGCGCACGTTTTTTAAAATCCTTATTTCCGATAGCAATGTAACCTCGGATATCCATAAAAGTCAGGTTAAAATCCTCACTGATTTCCTGGATAAGGCGTTCCTTCTGCACAAGCTCCTTGTTTTTTTCAGTGTAGGTCTGATTGAGATCATGAAAGGAATATAACATGATTACAGCCAGAATCAAAAAAGCGGCGATAAATACACTCATCAAGAAAATAAACCGCTGTACAAGGCTGTTCTTCTTAAACAATTTTTTATTCATGCAGGACGTCTCTCACTTTATCAAGTAATTCAACAGGGCTGAAGGGTTTCGCTATAAAATAATCCGCACCCGCCCCAATGGCTTTTTCTTGTTCTGACAGCTGGCTTTTAGCAGAAAGCATTAAAATGGGAACGGCCTTGTTCATGCCTTCCTGCCTTACTTTCTCAATCACTTCAATACCTGAATAACCAGGCATCATATAGTCGATGATTACCAGATCATATTGGCTCTGCTCTAAAAATACCAGAGCAGCCTGGCCATCCTCTGCTTCCACAACTTGATATTCTTCTTCTTCGAGAGTATCAATGATCAGCATTCTTAAAATTTCATCATCCTCAGCCAGCAAAATCCGTTTCACTGGTTATCCCCCTTACTGCGGGCATTCTTGAAAGTTTCTTTCATGATGCCGTATGAATTCTTCTCCCGTTCGTAAAACTGAGGCTGCTCCCATTCCTCCCAAATGTACCGAACACTATTTTTTAGTATCCCAGAATCATTGTTTGGAAGAATAGAAGTAACATTGCCTCCCACGATTGCTGCAGCTGTTATATGAATCCCTTCAATCTTTACACTTCCAGTAAGTCCACTTTCATAAAGATTGCCCATGATTTCCCTGGCACTTGGGTCTTTCACATTCAACAGCTGCCATGGGATGCGGATTTCAACAGTTTTGCGATCGTCGCTAATACTAATATCGGTAAGCGAATCAAATTTTTCATCAGAAGGATTGGCTGTTCCATATTTTAAAATGCCTGTTTCATAGGATTCAAAAGGAATTTTCCCATTCTCTCCCGGCAGGGTCATTTCTTTGTTAAGCGTCAGCATGATTGGATGGAAGATTCCATTGTTGTTCCGCTCTGCATATTTTTGTTCAGGAATCATTTTCAGCGTTTTCCCATATTGAAAATAATAAGGGTCGTAGTAGCTGTCTACGAGTAATTTGGATTGATCAGGTCCTGCCAGCTCGATTACAAAATCGACGCCAAAATCCGCCTTTAAGTTGATTCCATTTTTAAGCTTCAATTGTTGCTGCCCTTGTTCAGGCATGGTATCCAAGAACACATAATGGCTTTGCTTTTTCCAGTCCAGCGGTTTGGAAAAATCAAGGCGGAGATACAAGTGTGCTGCATCAGAAGCTGCAAATAATTGCCTCAAGTCACCTTTTGAGGACTTTGCTAGTGGCTGGATTGCTTTTTTATCCCAATCTTCTATACGTCCATCTACAAATATACTTGAACTCCGCTTCCCAGGCTCGAAGCTCATCAGTCCAAAGTTCTGCTCATTTGTCTGGCGGTTGGCCCAGTATGGGCGGCGATGTGGATTGTCATAATCCATCGTGTTCCAAGTCCTTTTAAACCATTCATCCTGCCAGGCGAACACGATTCCGCCTGCATAACCTTCCTCGACAATTGAATTAAACATTTTGCTATTCATTTCTCCCTGCTGCTTCTCGGTCAAAAATCCCTGATTCATTCCAGAAATATTCCGATGAGTCAGTCCCCTTGAAGATGGTACACCAAACTCAGCAACAAGGACTGGCATTGTATGTGCACTGATTAATTCGTGCAAATATCCTGCATAATGATTTGGAGTTCCTTTCCCATCCTTGTATTCAAGGTATTTCTTCTCGTAATTCAAAAAGTCTGGATAGTATGGGTAAATATGATAGGAGGCGAACATTCCCGCATTAAATCTCTTCGTTTTTTCAATATGGTTAGGATTCACTGATACCATATCCTCTGTTTCCAGGGGCTCACTCGGGTGATCAAGCAAATCCGTCGTAACCCAGTTCGTAAAGCTGAGCGTATGCTGCCAGCCGTATTGTGTTGTTTCATAACCCGCTGTGAAGTCCATCATTCTTGCCAGCCAGACTTCGAAAGGATCAGCATCCTTTGTAGTAAAATATCGGCCTGAAAGCTGATCCATTCCTTTATGAACATTGTTTGTATTAAGTACGGCTCCAGGGTCCCACTCAGTTCCAATGATAAACCCTAATACATATGGTGAAATATCATATTGATACACCCCTGATGCATGTCCTGGAGTTGGCTTTATATCTGCGTTTCCATGGACAATGTCCACCATCTGCTTCAATTCCCGCTTGAAATCATCCATGACATTACGGGAAAAAGCATCCTGGGAACCAACAAAGTTCTCTTCGTTCACCCAGGCACCATGAAAAAGGTATATAGGCTTTTCTGCCATCTGGTTATATTCATATAACGCCTCATAAAACGCTGGGGGATGCAGTGTATAAATCCTGATTGCATTTGCATTCATTCCCCCAATAAGCTTTAACCAGCGGAGGTACTCTTCCTTCGTAATGGCAGCCTCACCTGGGAATGCTCCTGGTTTTCCCATCCCGATATTGACACCTTTTATGAGGATCTTTTCCCATTTACCATCTTTTTGGATTTGAATGGAATCTGAATTGGTTTTGCTATTATATTGAACCCTTTCAGCCACTGCCATCTCTGGCATATGATTCTTTAGTTGCTTATGAAGCCCCTCCGCTAAGATTTCCTTCATCATTGGTACATACGTGCTCCAATAAAAAGAGTTCCTCCCACCCGTTATCTTCCTCCATGTTGATAAGCCTTCTGTTTGATAAATCTCCGGCACTTCGGCTTCATCTGCATAATCTCCGGCAAAATAATAGGAAGAGTACAGCTTATTCTTGTGGTGGATGACAGCCGGAAACGCCAGAGGAATCCCGTAAGATGCCAATTTTTCAATAGCCTGCGCTTTGACTGGCAGCTGATAATTTGCAAGAACCTCGCATTCATCTATTGGCTCAATAATATCGAACCAATACGTGTATTTCGAATTCAAGTCTGAGTTGAAGGTCTTTTCACCTTTCTGGGTTAGCAAAAATTCCAATCCTTCACCAACAATATCCTCTTTGCCAATTACAACGATGAAGTTTTCCTCGTTGACGAATACAAATCCAGCACCGGTAAAATTCCAGCCTCCAGTTTGGACTTTATATTGATCAATGATCCACTGCGGAACTTCTTTTCCATCCAAATCAGGAAAATAACGGCCAGTCCATCCGCTCCATTTTACATTCAACAGATTGGTCATCTGCTTCCTTACAGCTTCCTCTGTCGGACTCCCAAAAGTGTTGAATTCTGCGATCAGCGTCTTGTTTCCTTCGAGCAGAGCGTTCTCCAGCGTGGTTACATCCTCCTGCTGGAGGCCTCCATACAGTTGTTTCGACCTGCTGCCTGACTCATTAGGACCGTGAAATTCTTCTTCATATACTCCATATAGGTCGGCAAGATACACAACCTTGTATGGATCTAAATCATCTGGCAGCTTTCCGGCGGTATATGATTTTGCTTTTTCATGTTCAAAGCCAATATAATCATCTTCGGCTGAATATGGACTGCCGTTGCTTTTCCTATATTTCTCGTTGTTTAAAATCCAGGTAAGGCCTTTATGCTCACGAAAGCTTTTATCCGGGACGGTTTTATCGACAATCAAAAGGTCCAGGGTTTTCTCCGGCTTTAAGTACCAGAGCCAAAATGGGCTGGAAACAACAGCTACCACCAAGGATACAAGGATGAGAACAATCAGCTGAGGTTTATTTTCGAATATAGACTTCATTGAGATACACCTTTTCTTTTCATTTCTCCCCAGCCGTTTTCTCCTCTGATCATCTGCCATATACCCTGGCAGCGCCAAAAAACAGTCAGCGGACGATACCATAGCGTTTCTGTAAGCGAGTAAAAGAACAGCTTAAGCAAATCAGAAATCTTAGGATATTTTCTAAGACTCCATTCCTCCAGCAGGATCGCGAACGCGGAAAAAAGCGAGCCATACAAACAGGATAATAAAAATATTAATATCGCAAACTCAAGATAAATACCGCCTGCAAACAGTGAAAACAAAATATACAAGTACCCGGATAGTTCGACGATAGGACCGAAAAATTCAACAATCCAGAAATAAGGAAATGAAATAAAGCCAATCTGACGATACTTAGGATTCAGCATCAGCTTCCGGTGAATCCAAAGACTCTCGAACAATCCCCGATGCCATCGCCGCCTTTGCCTGCGCAAATACTTCATGCTCTCAGGAACCTCTGTCCAGCAGACTGGATCAGGTACATAGACAATTCGTTTCTTCGTTCCGGTTTCTTTTAGCAGCCGGTGAATGCGGACTACCAGCTCCATATCTTCTCCGACCGTATCGGTCCTGTAGCCTCCTGCCTGGACGACCCAGTGTTTCGAAAAGACTCCAAAGGCTCCGGAAATGATCAACAGCAAATTATGCCTGCTAAGCCCAATCCTGCCCATTAAGAAGGCACGCAAGTACTCGATTACCTGCATGATGACAAGTGGATTGTTTGATAGACCAATTTTCAGGACTTCGCCATTCCTGATTTCGCATCCATTAGCAATCCGTATGCTTCCTCCTGAGGCGATTACCTCTTCATTTGAATCAATGATCGGCTTCATTACTTTTAAAAATGCATCTCTTTCAAGGACCGAATCCCCATCCAGAGAACAGACATAAGGATAATGGGAAAAGTTCAGTCCAGCGTTGAGTGCATCTGCCTTTCCTCCATTATCCTTATCAATCAGGAACAGCGATGGCAGCACCTGAGATTGATAGACTTTTTTTATAGGTTTCGATTCTACCTGTTTACGAATTACTTTCTGAATTTCTTTCATATCATAATGGTCAATCAATCTCTCCATTGTGGAATCAGAGGAACCATCATTCACAACCACTATCTCGAATACAGGATAATTGATGCTAAGCAGAGAACGGATACTATGGACAATACCCGCTTCCTCATTATAAGCAGGTACAATGATCGACACCGGTTTTGTATAAATATCTTCTGTGTAGTCGCTGTAAGATTTATCCCGATCTAGTTTATATTCTTTCCTTAACTGTATGACTGAAATCAGCATGACAGCTGAATAAAATGTGATAACGACAAGCATGTATACCATGATAAACCACGCAAAATAAATACTGAGACTCTGCAAAAGATTCATGTCTGATAAACTCCTTTGTTGATCCATTCCCATGCCATGTCCCTGGCAAACGAATCATTGCTGTCAGACATAACCTCCTCCAGGACTTTTTTTCCTTGAGGAAACATTGTAATTGATTGGCCTGCCTGTGAGCGAACCCACCAGGATGAATCCTGAAGAAGCATTACCAGGTCAGGCAATGTCTTTTCAGCTTTCAGAACGCCTGCCAATTTGGCAGCAAGCATCCGTTCCTCCCAGTTTCCGGATTGAAATAATTGAAGGTACTGATCCAGCTTTCTCACATGCCCTATTGAAACAATTGCTTTTAATGACCTGACTCGTTCTTCTCCGGAACTAACTGAAAAGATCGTCTCCACAAAGTTTAAATAGTTTAATTCCTTTCTCAAGCCAGCAAGATCCAAGATCGCAAACTTAAGCTCTGGCTGGCAAGAATGATAGCCAAGCACAAATTGGTCAAAGCCATCTCTTTTCAGCCGGGACAGGATATTCCTGTACTCCAGGTATGACAGCTCCTTGTAATTCCCTGACAACAGATCAAATATCTCTGCAGATTGAAGCTGAGCTAAAATGGTCAGGACTCTGATTTTCTCTTCTTTCGTTATACGACTCCGGTTCAGCATGCTGATGATGTCTTCCTTAAGCCCTTCCATTTGAAAGGCTTCTATGTGAAAGAGGGCATTCATCCGCGAGCTCCACCTAAGGCTGCTCAGGCTTTTGCGATAGTAAGCAGTCAGCCTGCTTTCAGCCAGTTTATTAAGATTGTTTTTTTCTTCCGTACCCTCGAGGATTTCAGCATAATGGCTTAGTAATTCTTCAAGAGCCAGCTTCTTAACTTTAGTATCAGCTTGCAAAGAACGCAGGAACTCACCAGTGAGTACTGAATGGAGCATTTTATCATTCATTCTTGTTTTAAAATGCTCGATCCTCCTCCGTTGCCTGTTTTCCAAAGCCTTTCTGTAAATTAAATACACAAGCAAAAGAAGTAGAATGCCTGATAACAGGACAAAGGCTCCAACAAGAAATTCAATTTCATCTGTTATCATTTAAAACATCCTTTGAATCAGCCTTTGAATTCTTGCCTGAAGCTCTGTGATGCTGAATGGCTTTGTAACATAGTCATCAGCTCCAAGCTTTAGGGCCCGGGCAATATCGTATTCAGTCTTTCTGCCAGTTAGCATCAGGACATGCGCCCTGTCTGCATGTTCAGATTCCCTGACTCTTGTCAGGACTTCTATTCCATCCATGACCGGCATCACCCCATCAAGCACAAGAAAATGCTTCCCCTTTTCTTCCAGACGACCAGCTCCAAAGAATTTCTCGCCGTTTTCATAAGATTCTATATTCAGCAAAACCTTGCTGGTATCCAAATTTTCCAATACCCTTACAAGCAGAGTCCTGATAATCGTGTCATCATCTATCACAGAGACATTGAGAATTTTATGTTCAGGCTGAGCTGATTCATTTGCGCTTTTCACACACGCCCGGCCATTTTCCTTCGCTTCATATAAAGCCTGATCCGCCATTTTCAGGATTTCCAGACTTCCTTCCTCACGATTATCCACCATGTAGATCCCTGCGGAAAAACTTAAATTGAAAGAATCACCATGTTCATTAAAGGTAACCTTTGAAAATTCCTCCAGAATCCGTTTTACAACTTCCTTTGACTCTTCAGCAGTTGTCCGTGGAAACAAAATGACAAACTCTTCTCCGCCATACCTAAATACAATGTCAGTACTCCGGATGTTTTCCTTAAGGAATGCTGCAAAAACTTCCAGGACCTTATCGCCTGTAAGATGCCCGTAGCGATCATTAATCTGCTTAAAATAATCCAGATCAAGAAGCGATACAGAAAATGGAATACCAGTCCGCTCATACTCTTTTATGTTCCGTTCTAAAAGGTCAAATAAAAACCGGCGGTTATAAACCTGCGTTAATTCATCAATCAGTACTGATTGATCAAATATTTGCTTTCTTTGCAATTGACGGCTGATCCTGACAATGAATTCCTCAATATCAATCGGCTTTTCTATAAAATCATCAGCCCCCATTTCATAAGCATTCATTCTTGTTTTACGATCATTTTGTAAACTCGTGATCACCTTTGGGATGAATTGCTTATGGTTATGCCGCTGAATATCTACTAATAATTGAAAGCCATTTTTGGAAGGCAGATTGACGTCGAGTACCAGACAATCCGGCTGCAGGTCATAATATTGAGAAACTGCCTTTTCAGGCTCAGTATTTGTTATTACCATCCAGTCTTTTTCCTCCAATGACTCTTTTAAAAGAATCAGCATGGAAACATCATCATCAATAATTTGGATTAGAGGAACACTTCCGCAGCACGGCTCATCTTTTTCAACAGATGTATCATTAAAATGTTCGTAATCGTAGCTGAGACGGATCAGTTCAAAGAGAAAGTCCCTTAGTTCATTTTTAACCCACGGATGCTCCTCTCTTGATTCAAGCTGGGCAAGCAGCCTCGACGCTACAATCAGTAACCCTCCAAGCTGGACGGTGCCTGATGTGCCTTTAATGGAATGTAGAAAACGATAGACTTCTTCATATTCAACGAATTCATTAGTATCTGTATCGAACCATTGTGAAATTTGTTTCTTTATTTTTTCGAACAATAGTTTTTGATATTTTTCTAACGCCACTTTTCATACACCTCTCTGCTCACCAACATTAATCTTTAACCAAGTAAAAAGTTCTGTTGGAGTATGAACTACTAAAAAAACGACCTGACAATAGGCCGTATATATTGTAGGTTTTATTTTGATTATATATCAACAACAGATATGCTTGTCGACAATTTTCATCAATTTTATATTCCTTTTTATTCCTAAAATTTCGAGATAAATACTTACTTAAGCTAAAAAATATACTCATACTTTATATAGTTATGTGTTAAAGTTAAGGTAATATATCCGAATAATTTGTCAATTATTGAAATTCTTTATCTTCCAAGCCAGAAAGTGGACTAGCAATTTTTAGACTGGAGATTTTTATCATGGATTTATTAACAGTTCTCGTATTAAATCTTATCTTTATTCTGATTTCCACCTTCGCTACCCAATACTTCATTGCTGAGCACTTGTCTGCTTTTTTCAAAAAGTATGGAAAGCCCTTGGTTATCCTAATTGCGGGAATCCAAATTGTATTCTGTATGTCCTTTTCTCTCATTGCAACGAAGAATTTCATTTTTGATCTCCGACTGATTCCACTCGTGCTTGGGGGGTTATACGGTGGGCCCTTAGTAAGTGTTGTTTTATTTCTAATTGCTTTTGCTGTGAGAATTCCAATCGGAGGAAGCGGCCTTTGGGTAAGCTTCTTCAATACGCTTACGATTACCGTTTTCGTTTCCTATATTTCCGTTTTATTCAAGGAGTATCCGCTCGCTAAAAAGCTCTTTACTGTTGTTGGCATTGCTGTTTCTTATACGATTTTGATTTTTTTGATGAAAGCTGTCATCTTTAATAATCCCTCAGAACTTTGGTTCATCTTCATTTATGGAATCACCCTCACAGCAGGAATCTTTATCGTTACATACTTCATAGAAATTACAAAACAAAATAATTATCTGTATAAAGCCATGATTAAATCAGATAAAATCGAGGTCGTCTCCCATCTCGCAGCCAGTGTGAGCCATGAGGTCAGGAATCCGATGACGGTCACACGTGGATTTTTGCAGATGCTGAAAGATTCATCGATATCTGAGGACAAAAGGTTGTTTTATCTGAACACTGCAATCGACGAACTTGACCGCGCGGAAACGATCATCAAAGATTATCTGTCATTCGCAAAACCCCAGTCAAAGATCACTTCTACGATTTCTGTCACAGATGAAATAGAAAAAGCATTGGAATTGATCGTTCCATACGCCAATCATTTTTCAGTGAAAATAAAAAAAGATTTAATGACAGGCCTTTATGTTTCTGGTGAAGCGCCAAAATTCCATCAATGCATTCTTAATATTCTCAAAAACGGTATTGAGGCTATGCCTGAAGGCGGAGACTTGCTGATCAGCACACGAAAAAAAGAAAATGAACTCGTCAAGATTATGATTAAAGATACAGGATGTGGCATGTCAAGCAAGCAGCTGGCCAAGCTTGGGGAGCCATACTATTCTACCAAAGCCGAAAAAGGAACTGGATTAGGCGTGATGGTTGTATACAAAATCATCCACGAAATGGGCGGAACCGTCGAGGTTCAAAGCAAGCTGGATGAAGGAACCCAATTTATGATTACATTGCCGCTTTCTAAGTAAAACCTGCATACTTAGTTCTTACATTGGTTAAACAGCAAAAAGCTCGGAAGGTCATCTCCGAGCTTTTTTATAGCCAATATTAATGTAATATCTATCATTTAGCTTAATTAGACTTATTCCTCAATTAAATTTAAGATCGGGACATTTCTTTCCATGTCCGGTTCAGATTTTGAGTAAACCCGAGCCATTTTCGCTTTTTCGTCGACATGCTGAATGATGACGGGCGTCCCTTCATATGTCACATTGATTACATCGGCTGATTCGACGATTTCTTTTGCGCGGCCTACGTTCATTCCTGCTTTCCTCCTTCTTGATCACAATCATAATTTATGCTTTTTCATGAATTGCTATCCAAAAAGGAGTGTGATTTAAATCTTAAAATTCATTTGAATGATATTCGCTTTTCTTAATGTATCGAAAATAATCACTAGGATGGGGCCTATAAAAACGCCTGCAATTCCAAGCAGCTTCAGCCCGATATACATGCTGACCAGAGAAGCGAGCGGCGATATTCCCAGACTTGAGGAATAGATTTTTGGCTCAATGACCCTGCGGACAATTGTAATCACAAAAAACAGGATTATCAGCCCAATCCCAAGAAAATTATTGTCCTGCAAAATGGCGATTACAGCCCATGGAACAAGGACTGAACCCGTCCCGAGAATCGGCAATATATCCACAATCACAATTAACAAGGACAGAAGGACAGTATATTTCACACCAAGGATACTTAAACCTGTCATCGCCATGATAAAGGTAACAAGGCTGAGGATAACCTGAGCCTTCAAAAAGCCTACCCCAGCCTTGGCTAGTTGGCCACCAACGAGGAAGACTTTCTGCCGCGTCTGCTCCTTCAAATGTGACTCAAGCTTCAACTTCAGCTTCGGCAATTCAAGACTGAACAGGAAAAGTGCAATCAGATAGACAAGAAATTCGATCAGGAACCCTGGAATTGCCGTCAATAAATTGATTGTGCCATTAATTAATTGTTGTAAAAACGAGTCGAGAGAATTCACATTCTTTTCAATCGTATCCTCGATTTGCAAAATTACTTCATGAGGGAAATTCTTAGAGTAAAATTCCCATTTGCCCATTAACGGCAATATGGCTGTACGGTAAAAATCCTTCACAAAGGTTGGAGTGCGCTGAGAAAGTGATACTGCCTGATGGGCAATAATGGATATCAGGTTATACCCAATCACACCCAGGAGCAAGACATAGCCTATAAAGACCGCTATAACGGCCTGAAGTCTTTTAAAAGAAAATCTTTTGATGATCCATTGAACCATTCCTTCAAGCATAACTGCCGTTAAAAAAGCAAAGATTAGCGGAAGGCTGTATGGAACAAGGAAAAGAATGATCACAGCAATGGCTGCTGTCCAAACCCATTTTTTCCACATGTATTTTGTTACTCTCCTTATATGTATAAAGTGGTTTTAAATATGAAATTTACGGACTATATACTAACTATAAACTATCTTATTTTTTATAGCTATTTATATAGTATAGCTCTTTTCGAATGGTTTGTTTCTAATTTTATTAAATGATGTAGGCTTTTATTTTCGAATTTGGCTCCGATAAACTTGTCTGTTGATTTCCGCTCTAGGCATTCGCTTTCCGCGGTGCGACAGGTCAAACATTGAACTATAATAGAGCCTGGATTTTCTAAACACAGCATTTTGAAAAAAAGAATGTCTTTATAAAATTCAGGGTATATAAAAAAATATGAAAGGATTCGTACTAGACGACAAGTTCTGGATTTTTTAATAAGAGATTCAAGGAGGCTATATGGAAGTTAACAGTCAGTCATTTATCCCTGTAGAATCAGAATTCTTCCAGCAGCCAACCCTTAACCTGGCAGAGGCTTTGCTGGGGTGCAAGCTTGTGAAGGAAACGAAAGATGGAATGGCTGCGGGAATGATCGTCGAAACGGAGGCCTATATCGGGCCAATGGACCAGGCCGCCCATAGCTACAATAACAGGAGGACAAAACGGACGGAAATCATGTTTCATGAATCCGGGCTCGCTTATACATATGTCATGCATACCCACTGCCTTTTTAACATCGTAAGCGGTGGAGCCGGGAATCCTGAAGCAGTCTTAATAAGGGCGATCGAACCTTTGGAAGGGGTAGATTTGATGATCAAACGGAGAGGTATGCCTGATTCAGTTGACCTCACAAACGGCCCGGGCAAGCTAACGAAAGCACTTGGAATAAATATGTCTGATTACGGGCATCCCTTAATCAGGACACCGCTTTTTATCATAAAAGGCCAGCTGCCAGAAAGCATTTCCTTGGGAAAAAGAATCGGGATTGATAATTCCGGGGATGCAAGAGATTATCCTTGGCGCTTTTGGATTTCAGGCAACCCATACGTATCAAGGCATCAAAAAGCGGAAAGCGTGAGGAAACCTTAAGATATAGAGGAGGAAAAAGATGAAAAAAGCCATTTTCTTGGACAGGGACGGTGTCCTGAACGAGGTATTATCAGATCGAGTTAAGTTTGTGAATCATCCAGAGGAACTCTATCTCCTTGAGGGGGCCGCTGAAGCGGTTGCTGAGCTCAGCAAAGCTGGCTATGAAATTTTCGTAGTGACAAACCAGGGTGGTGTCGGTCTTGGCTTCCTGAAGGAACAGCGACTCCATGAGATCCATGATCGCATGAACGAAATGATTAAGGAGCATGGCGGCCATATCAGGGAAGTCGCATATTGCCCTCATAAACCAAAGGCAGGCTGTGAATGCCGAAAACCGAATGCTGGAATGCTTCTCGACCTTGCCGGCAGACATGACATAGATCTGCCAGGCAGCGTAATGATTGGTGACCATGAACGGGATATCGAGGCCGGCAAGAAAGCAGGCTGCAAGACCGTCTTCATAGGTACTGATGAAACGAGTGCCGATGAAAAAGCCCCTACCCTTAAAGCTGCAGTGCCTCATATTCTTCATTTATTAGAGTCTTAAAAAACGCTGCCATTTGATTGGCAGCGTTTGGTTTATTTTTCCACTACGGTTACACTATCATTTTTAAGTTCATACTGGTTAATGTCAATTAATGTCCCTTATGGAGATTTTCAGGGCTTACACATTTAATTAATTCTTCCTAACAGGCAGGATGTATTGAAGCTATATTATAAAATGAAGCTCAAAACCACTTTTTGAGGCATATCCTGCTCACTGTAGACATCTTGTTTCAATCTTTCGCATGATGGCATTTCATATGAGAAATCTTCAACAGTTTCAGGGATAAGTCCTTCTTGCTTCAATGTATTGAAAACCTTCTGCATAGCATCGTCTGTATCGATGCATTCATCCGTACCCTCATATTTAAAGCAATCAACACATGTCTCGACAATATTTGTATCAATCTGTTCCTGGGTAAATACTAATTTTGCGCCAGTCATCTTCTCTACTTCACGATTTTCCAGTTCAATAATCGTTGTCACGTTCATTATCGGCACCTCCGTTTGTATTACACTATCATTATAGTAATTTAAAAAACAAACAGGGGCGTTTTACAAATTAGTTCAATTATTCTTCACATAATACCGACAAAAATCTGTCAAAAAACCGATAGCCAAGGGAATACCAATACCTAGCCACGAACAAAAAGTAACGCGTTAAAGCACTGGGGGTCTGACCCCCAATGAGTTAATGCACTAAAGGATTAGGGCGTTCTGGGTTGATTCTTATAAATATAATAAACTGAAAAAAGCAAATAGAAGAACTTTAAGGAATGTCATTGACCTTCCTGAGAAATGTTGATACTATCTCTAGTATTATTTATATCTAATAGTTATTCCTTGTATATGTTCAAGAATATGGCTTGAACGTTTCTACCATGCTACCGTAAATTGCGTGACTACAAGGGACTTAAATATTTGCTATTTCTTTTTGGCATTATTTGTCCTTTGTGGTACTTCGGCAGCATTAACTGCCGGAGTTTTTTATTATCAGCGAAAAAATCAACCAGGAGGGCAGCATATGAAAAACTTTTTCCAGTTCGCAGAACGGAACACAACGTATAAAAAAGAAACACTTGCCGGGATTACGACATTCTTATCGATGGCATATATCCTAGTAGTTAACCCAATGATCCTGAGCCAGGCAGGTATGGATAAAGGTGCTGTTTTTACAGCGACTGCATTATCAGCAATAATCGGCTCATTGCTGATTGGGCTGCTGGCGAACTTCCCAATCGGTATTGCCCCTAGCATGGGCTTGAATTCATTCTTCACCTTCACCGTCAGCATTGGTATGGGTGTGAAATGGGAGATTGCTTTAACCGGGGTCTTCATCGCAGGCGTATTATTCGTGATCCTTAGTCTATTGAAAATCCGCGAAAAAATCATCAATGTCATCCCTCAGGATTTAAAGCATGCAATTGCTGCTGGTATCGGATTTTTCGTTGCTTTTATCGGTCTGAAAAATGCTGGCATCATTGTCGGCAGTGACGCAACGTTTGTTTCAATCGGCAACCTGACTTCGGGACCAGTTCTGCTTGCCTTATTCGGTTTCATTGTCAGCGTCATTTTGATGGTGCGTGGGGTAAGCGGCGGAATTTTTTACGGGATGGTGATTTCGACGATTGTTGGGATTCTGACAGGATTGATCGATAAACCTGGCGCCATCGTTGGCAAGGTTCCTGATATTTCTCCAACCTTTGGTGTGGTCTTCCATCATCTTGGAGACATTTTCTCACCAGATGTATTGGCTGTTATTTTTACTTTCCTGTTTGTAGCATTCTTTGACACAGCTGGCGCGCTGATTGCTGTGGCCAGCCAAGCTGGATTGATGAAGGATAATAAAATTCCAAATGCTGGCCGTGCTTTGCTTGCAGATGCAGCTTCAGCAGTTGCGGGTTCTGTTTTGGGAACATCGACAACAGCATCCTTTGTAGAATCATCAGCTGGTATTGCAGTTGGCGGACGGACAGGCTTCACATCCGTCATCATCTCAGCCTGTTTCGCCGTGGCACTTTTATTTTCACCAATTTTATCCGTGATCACTCCAGAAGTGACGGCACCTGCTCTGATAATTGTTGGCGCGTTAATGGCTACAGAGATCAGCAAAATCAACTGGAACAATCTTGCTATCATCATTCCATCGTTCGTCACAATTATCATGATGCCATTGACCTTCAGTGTCGCAACCGGCATCGCTCTTGGATTCATCCTTTATCCGCTGATGATGCTTGGCTTGGGCAAACAACGAGACGTTCATCCAATCATGTATGTACTGGGAGTCTTGTTTGTTGGTTACTTTATATACGTATAAATCAAAAGCCCCGTTTCTCATTCAAAGAGGACGGGGCATTTCGTATTACAGCTTCTCGATTTCCGTTATAATTTCCTCACAGATTTCATGAGTTTGAAGGCTGTCCCTTGCTGGAATCAGAGTGGAGGTGTTGTTATTAACAGCCTGCAGGAAATCAAAAATGATTTGTTCAAACCCTCGCTTATGAAGGGTTGGCTCCCAGTCATTTCCGCCTTTTCTTGTTTCATTGCGGTTCTCTTGAATCATCAGTTCTGACACATTCAGGGCAGTTCTTTTTTCATTCGAATGGAACAATTCCACTTTTTCCTCGACGACACCGCTGTCACGATTCATTATCCCAATTGCCATTCCTTCAGCTGCAATTAACTGAATGACGACATGATGTAAAAAGGCGCCGTTCTTCTTGCCAGTCACTTTCACCTGAGTGATCTTATATGGAAATAAGAATCTCAATGTATCAACAACATGGATAAAATCATCAAACACGAAATTACGTATTTCTCCTGGTAGAGCCCTCCTGTTTTTTTGCATGATTACCATATTAGGATCCTTAAGTTCGGCAAGCTGTTTGTAGACGGGCGCGTATCTCCGATTGAAACCGGTCATTAATATCAATCCATTTTCTTCTGCTAGCTCCGTCAATTCCTTTGCCTGTTCAAATTCATATGCAATCGGTTTATCGACATACACATGTATACCAGCCAAAAGCAGCTTTTTAACGATCTCATAATGCGTTTCTGTCGCGCTGTGCACAAAAGCACCTTTAATCCCGCTTGCAATTAGCTCATCAAGGCCGGGATGGATATGAGGAAACCGATACATTTTTGCAAGTAAATCAAGCTTTGATAAATCCCTCGTAAACAGATGGAACTCTATGTCCCCTTTTTCCGCAAATACTGGCAGGTACGCCTTCTGCGCTATGTCACCTAATCCGATAATACCAATTTTCAACACTTCTCTTCCCCCCTGATCCTTCAACGTATTTGAATAAGTTAAGTTTACACATGTGCTGAAGGTAAAAAAAGAAATCAGCCCATTATAAGCTGATTTCCTTCTCTTATATTTATTCATTGATCCATGCAAGTCCAATTGTTCCTTGACCAGTATGTGTTCCAGCCACAGGACTGAAGTTCATTGTAGTAAAAGAAACCTGCGGGAAGCGTTGCTGCAATTCCTTACGCCATTCTTCTGCCGACTCTCTTACATTGCCATGAATAACACTTGCTTCCTTAACACTATGTGCATGTTCTTCAAAAATTTGGAACAGTCTCTCTTTGACCTTCTTTTCTGTACGAATTTTATCAAAAAGAACAACCTTGCCATCCTCGAACCTGACGATCAGCTTTAACTTGATCAGGCTTCCAATAATGACTTGTGTAGTGGATAGGCGTCCGCCCTTATGAAGCTGTTCCAGGCTTCCAGGTGCCATATAAAGATTCGCTTTATCAGGGAGTGTCCGTAAATAGGAAACAATCTCCTCATACGACTTTCCTTCTTTTTGCATGGCAATTCCTCTTTCGACCATGTTGCCTAAAGGGAATGAACCAATTTTAGAGTCTATTACTTCCACTTTATAATCAACCATGCTTGAAGCTGCAACTGAAGATTGATATGTCCCAGTTAGTGCGCTAGAAGCATGAATCGCAATAGCATGCTTGTACTGCTCTTTTAGCTTTTTGTAAAGCTCGACAAATTCACCAATCGCAGGCTGTGAGGTTTTAGGGAGCACTTTTGAAGCTGCAAGTTTTGGATAAAAATCTTCAGCTGTGATATCCACACCTTCTAAATAAGCTTCTTCACCAAAGATAATGCTTAACGGCACAACATATATATGATTATTTTTAATAAAATCCTCAGAAAGTGAAGCTGTACTGTCTGTTACCCATGCAATGTCATTTTGTGTCGTCATAATTTCTCCTGTTCTTCGTCAAAATATGGCTTGAATAGGCTTACATCATTCATCAATCCTATCTACAACCATCATATATGATGAAGCCTGCTAAAATCTATTAGTAATTTTTAAGAATCACCTTAATTTCTTATATTTGTTGCAAATGTTAATAACCTGGACACATGTTTTTGATTATAGAGGAAGGAAAAAGGTAAGAAATTGATCCTGCCAGGAGGCATCTATAAGTTTGGACCCTTTATTACACGCTTATATTCCCTCTCTTATTTGTTTTTATTCCTTATAGGAATAAAATACTGCTTAATTCTTGATGTGCCGCAAAATCATTTCTTGATAAAGAAAAAAATCACAGTTGAAATTCCTGTGATTTTTTCTTCGTACTGATTTTACAGTATCGAAAAAGGTCTCAAGTTCTTTTCCTTTTTATAAAAATTTGCTTGCAGCACCAGGAATCACTCTTTCTACTGTTCCGAATTCCCAGGCTTTTATATTCCCTTTGATGATGCTCCCGGCAATCAAAACTCCGAGTCGAATTCTTTGTCTTAGAAAAAATATATGAGAAAATAATAAAGCATTTTAAAATTAAAGGAGGAATCATTATGCCAAATAGTCTCCAGGATACAACTACATTACATAATGGTGTCAAAATGCCATGGTTCGGGCTTGGTGTGTTCAAGGTGAAGGAAGGATCAGAGGTTGTTGATTCAGTAATGGCTGCAATCAAGAATGGTTATAAAAGCATTGATACAGCGGCTGTTTACCAGAATGAAGAGGGTGTCGGACAGGCGATCAAGGAAGCCGGAGTACCTCGTGAGGAACTATTCGTCACAACTAAAGTCTGGAATGCTGATCAGGGTTATGAATCTACTCTTAAGGCTTTCGAAACAAGCATGGAGAAGCTTGGTCTTGAATATCTTGATCTGTATTTAATCCATTGGCCTGTAGAGGGCAAATATAAGGATACATGGAAGGCACTTGAAAAGCTCTACAAAGATGGCCGTGTTCGTGCCATCGGAGTCAGCAACTTCCATGTTCACCATTTAAAAGATTTAATGGATGATGCTGAGATCAAGCCTATGGTAAATCAGGTGGAATATCACCCTCATCTCGCTCAAACAGAATTGCTTGAGTTCTGCAAAGCGGAAGGCATCCAGATGGAAGCCTGGTCTCCTTTAAAACAGGGTGAACTTTTATCCGAACCAACAATCGTTGAGATTGCTGAAAGTCATGGAAAGTCTCCTTCCCAGGTCATCCTGCGTTGGGATCTGCAAAATGGAGTTGTGACGATTCCAAAATCCATTAAAGAGCATCGAATCGTGGAAAACGCAGATGTATTCAATTTCGAACTTTCTTCGGAAGATATGGATCGTTTGAACAACTTGAATAAAGACGAGCGTGTTGGTCCGGATCCAGATAACTTTGATTTTTAATTTCAAATGATAAAAGAACGCGGGCGATGGCTTCCGCGTTTTTTTATTAATGACTAAATATTTATATCAGATTTTATTACCTGGTGCTAAAAATCACATCTTTTTAAAATAAACCATGTTAAACTTCTAGGGAATAATAGACGAAAGGGGTAATAACATGGTTTTTCCACAGCTTAAAATCGGTCATATGGTTCCAAAGGTGCCTATTATGCAAGGGGGAATGGGAGTAGGGATTTCACTCAGCAAATTAGCATCTGCTGTTGCAAACGCTGGCGGTATCGGCATTATATCCGGTACAGGTATCACAGTCGAAGAAATGCGCTCCCATATCAGGCAAGCACGAAGCTTGATCAAGGACCGTGGCTATATAGGGGTAAATGTGCTGTTTGCCATGAATGATTTTGCCGAAAAAATGAAAGCTGCTCTCGAAGAAAAAGTTGATTTTATCATTTCTGGTGCCGGAATTTCACGGGACATGTATTCCTGGGGAAAACAGGCAGGTATACCCGTCATCTCCATTGTCTCTTCTGCTAAATTAGCAAAAATCTCTGAACGCCTGGGAGCTGCTGCGGTTGTTGTTGAAGGGTTTGAAGCTGGCGGACATCTTGGAACGGACAAGCCTCTTTTCGATATCCTTCCAGAAATCGTTGAATCTGTATCCATACCAGTGATTGCTGCTGGAGGAATCATGACTGGCGATGATATCGCGAAGGCTATATCAATGGGTGCAGCGGGTGTACAGATGGGCACGCGATTTGTCGCAAGTACAGAATGCGATGCCCCTCAATCCTTTAAAGAAAAATACGTAGCAGCAACAGAGAAAGATACATTGCTTGTAAAAACAACAGTTGGTTTGCAAGGTAGAGCGATTGCGAATACCTTTACTGATTTAATCACAACATCTGACAAACTAAGAATCACTAAATGCCGGGACTGCCTTAAAAATTGTTCTTACCGTTTTTGTACACTTGACTCCCTTCTCACTTCAGTTGCAGGCGATGTGGAGAATGGTTTGGTATTTGCCGGGGCAAGGGTAAGTGAAATCAAAGAGATTTTACCTGTCCAAAAAATAATCGATAATTTAACCTCTGAATTTAGAGCTGCTACAATTTCATATTAAATAAGAAAAGCGCAAGCGCCTTGGT
>NZ_JBALQL010000042.1:81802-82013 GCF_036964885.1 Bacillus sp. JJ1122
CGACAAGCGCTGGCCGACTAAAAACGCTGCGTCCTGCGGCAACGTCGGCACTAGGTCGTCCTGTCCGTCGGAGGGCCGACCGGTTAAGTCGTTCTTTGACTCCACCTGAGCGAACCGAAACAGAAATGTGTAGCCGACTGTCAAGAAACGCAGAAACTGGAGGCTCCGACAAAGAAGCGCTCTTTGCTTCTGCCGGCGGAGTTGAAGTTTC
>NZ_JBALQL010000042.1:82165-108603 GCF_036964885.1 Bacillus sp. JJ1122
GGACATTTCTCGAAGTGAAATTTATACTTTCTTATCTTTAAATATAGGACAACCTTTGAACTGGTTGTCCTTTTTGATGCCTTGCGCGTTCAGTAGCTTTATTGAGTAAAAGGCAGGCCTACAGCTTTATTTTAAATACCTGGTCCGTCCTCATTTCTCCTAGGAATACCCGTTCCTGGAAGAAAATCTCCTCGTCATTCATCAGAATCACAGTAGAACTTCTTGTCCCATAGCCTTCACTCTTGATAAATATAGGTGACAGCAAACGTTCCCATTCAATCGGAACTCCTGTAGAAGGCAGTAAGTGATCCGGTGCTGGGTCGGAACTTTCAAGGTGAGAGAATAATTCATTAACCATATCAGGGTGGTCGTCCGCAATGATTCTCGCTAGACCTTCCTTCCCTTGTTCAACTTTTGGCCAAGCCGTATTTAATAAATGATTGCTTACTCCATGGACACCTGGTTCGATTTTCTTCAAAGAGTCTCCTACATTAGAATAGTAGAATAGCTCATGAACATCACCGGCCAAAAGATTGTACCCAGGATAGTCATTTCGACTTGCCGCTACTTTTTGAAGATAAACTTCTCCGTTTTCCACAACTTTTAAAAAATCGGCCACAAGTTCACCCCGGGTCCTTTTCCCTGCCGAGTTTTCATTAGGATTGCGGTAATTGGTTAAGGCAGCAAACCTCCCTGCACTTGTGACACCCATCCACGTCCCCATTTTCTCCAAATCCCTGCCCGCAAGAATATCAGGTCTGTCCTCCCAAAAATGCGCAGCAGCAGTTGGACGGCCATACGCTTCATCTCGGTTAGCGGCAACAATCAGCTTATACTTTGGGTGAGCCTTATAAGCAAATAAGATCAAACACATTGAAATCACGGCCTTTTAACTATTTTCTATCTCTTATTATATCTTACCATCGAAAAATAAAGACACTCCGCCATGACGGAATGTCTGAATGGTTAAACAATGTTCAGTTTGACTTCGGTTTCAATATCTTTTTCAATCCTTTTATTATCCCCTACCAAAGCGATGTCACCAAAGGACTGAGAAGTACCTATTTTCACTCCCCGCTCAATGACAGTGCTGCTTCCGATGACTGCTCTGTTCACAGTTGCATTTTCTTCGATTACAGCATTCGGCAGGATTACTGAATTTCTAATGACTGCCCCCTTGACAACCTTCACTCCATAAAATAGGACTGAATTCTCAACGCGGCCTTCAATTTGACAGCCTTCACTGATCAATGATTGCTGCAGCTTTGCTCCTTCATCTAAGTACATCGGCGGCTGCAAGGAATCCGCAGTATAAATTGGCCATTCTGGATGCTGAAGGATTGGATTCGTATCGGTTGACAGCAAATCCATATTAGCCTCCCAATAGCTTTCAATGGTGCCGACATCTTTCCAGTATCCATTGAAGTGATAGGCATAAAGCTTCCGCTCTTCTTCGAGCATCGCTGGGATGATGTCTTTGCCAAAGTCCTTTGACGAAGACATGTTTTGTTCTTCCTTTAGCAAATACCTTTTTAATACCTGCCAGTTGAAGATATAGATTCCCATTGAAGCAAGGTTGGATTTCGGTGTTTTTGGCTTTTCCTCAAACTCTTCAATCCTATTAGAGCTGCGGTCTACATTTATGATCCCGAACCTGTCCGCTTCACTCCACGGTACGTTAATGACAGAAATTGTAGCATCCGCAGCTGTCGCTATATGCTGGCTGAGCATTTTTTGGTAATCCATTTTATAAATATGGTCGCCTGAGATGACCAGGACAAACTCAGGGTCATAGCTTTCTATAAACCGGATATTTTGATATATTGCATGGGCTGTGCCCTCATACCAGCGCTCGCCAAGCTCACATTGATATGGCGGTAAAAGGGTAACCCCACTATTTTTCTGGTCTAAATCCCAGTGCTTCCCGTTACCAATATAGTTCTGCAGTACATGAGGATGATATTGAGTCAGTACACCTATCGTGTCTATTCCTGAATTGCGGCAATTGCTTAATGTAAAATCAACAATCCGGTATTTCCCTCCATACGGAACCGCTGGCTTGGCAATATATTGTGTCAGCTCCCCTAGGCGTGAGCCCCTTCCACCTGCTAATAGCATGGCAATACATTGTTTCTTTATCATAGCTGCCTCCTCATACTCGTTTGATTGATTTAATTTAGGATTTTCTTTATTCTTCATATAATCTTCAGGTCCGGTTTTCAGCACCGAAGCTGTTACTACTTATTAATTTCGGTCATCTTCCGAGAGCTTGTAATATAGCTCTTCCTGCTCGTTCTCTTCGCTTTCATCTATGTAAGAACGTACTGGCTTTTCAGCCTTTTTCTCACAAGTTTTTTGTTCCATCAGATCAGCTCCTAGCTGTTTTCGCTGTATATTGAATAACATTTTCTCATTTTAGCAAAACAAATCAGCTTCTAAAATCAGAACCGTTCGCCCTTTTTTCGCAGTATTTGACATAAATAGCGTCTCTTTTAATAAGTTCAGTCTATCCTTTAAGGATTTTTTAGATAACTTCTTCGATTTCCACCTAATCTTGTCGAAAAGAAATTAAAAAAATCCCAGAGAATTGTGAATGTTTCTTGAATATAAAAAATCTTCTATAAATTAATAACCAAAAAGAAGAGTACCTATTGGCACTCTCCTTTTAGTTTCTTCATTCCTTTTTTGTACTATTTCAGCCCATCTATTGCTGGGTCATTCGCAGAAACAGTGATTAACCTTTTACAATTCAACTGAAAAAAATTTCACTAAATCTTTTGTATTTGTTTAAATCAAACTTATTACTGCAGATGTTCTGTGAATTCTGGAATAAGCTTCATCAACCACTATTAAAGTACCCGCTATGCAGAGAGCCTATCAGGTACTGGTTTGTTCATTACTTATCTAATAAGAATTTAGCGGTGAATTGATCCGTTACAAGTACGTTTGTATATTTCCCTTTTAAAGCACCATAAATTCCTTCGATTTTTTGAGCCCCGCCTGCAACCAGGATGGAGTATTTTTTCTTTTTTAATTCTTCAAGTTCAATGCCTAATGTCCTGGCATTCAAATTCTCATTGCAGACATTCCCGTCTTTATCAAAAAATCTTGAGCATATATCCCCCACTGCCCTAGATTCGATAACCTGGAGATCTTCCTCTGTAAAATAGCCTAATTGGAACAAGATCGATTCAGATTTAATCGGGCCAATTGTATATACAGCGATGTTGGCCTGCTTGCCCATTTCCAGGATCCGTTTAATATGCCTGTCAGCCTCCATTGCCTGTTTTACAACTACATGGTCGACGATTGCCGGCAAAGGCAGATGGTGAGGCGCACTGTTGAAGGCTTTACCAAATAAATACAGGATTTCATTTGCGTAAGTGTTTGTTTCAGAGTGGCTGACTCCACCCTTTAACTGGACAACTTTAACGTTCTTCAATGCTTTTTGTTTTAATTCCAGCGCTACATGATAAAGCGTCGTTCCCCACGTTACTCCGATAATATCATCATGATCAACCACTTCATTTAGGAAGCTAGCTGCTTTTTCCCCTAAGTATGTTTTAATCACACTATCTTCGTAATGCGGAATATGAGTAACGATCGCCTTTTTTAGCCCGAACTTTTGTTCAAGCTGGGAGGACAAATTTTCTACATCCTCTGTTGGATCCATGATTTTAATATCGACGATCCCTTCCTGCTTTGCCAGCTGAAGAAATCTCGATACTGTTGGCCTTGAGACACCAAGCTCTTTGGCAATATCATTTTGGTTGTAATCTAATAAATAATAAAGCTTTGCCGCCTCGATTATCTTTAAAAGCTTTTCTTTTTCCATTCCTGATCACCTTTGCCACCGACATAATTGATAATCCTATTTTAACAAAAAATCCGAATGAAAACATTTGCATTTTTTAAAAGAACAAAACGTTCATCCATAGCCATTAATTTACACTTGTAAAATGATCATATTACATTCTTGCCAAACAACTCACAATATCTTCCTAGTAGATTTTTTGTTAATAGAAAAAACTTTTCAAACAAAAGAAAGGCATCCTCCATCTAGATGGAAGATGCCCATACTTTTCAATATATCGTTCATTTACTATTGTGGCTTACGCTTAGGAATCTTTCCGATGCCAAGTTCCTTTGCTTCTTTATTTAGAGCTTTTATTAAGCTGATCGCCATCAAACCCATAATAACAGAGAATGGCAATGCAGCGACTATCATCGTATTTTGCAGCGCCTGCAGTCCTCCAGAATAAAGCAGGACTAAAGAAATGGCTGCAAGGATTATTCCCCAAGTAAATTTTATCTTATTTCCTGGAGTCAGTGATCCGTTGGTGGTCATCATTCCTAAAACAAAAGTTCCAGAGTCCGCTGAGGTAATGAAAAAGGTCCCAATCAGTACCATTGCCAAGATGGACATTACAGAACTCAAAGGATAATTTGCCAATACACCAAAAAGTGATTCCTCTGTAGCCAATTCAGATATTTTTGCAGCTCCCTCATGCTCAAGCATGATTGCTGAACCGCCAAACGTTGTAAACCATAGGAAACCGATCAGGGCTGGAACGAGCAGAACGCCGAAAACAAATTCCCTTATTGTTCTCCCTTTAGAAACTCGAGCTATAAAAATCCCTACAAATGGCGCCCATGCAATCCACCATGCCCAATAAAAAATTGTCCAGCCATTAATCCACGTACGCACCTCTTCATTTAATGGAGAAATCCGGAAGCTCATCGCAGGTAAATTTTGAAGGTAGCTGCCAATCGTATTTGTGAACAAATTTAGGATAAATTGTGTTGGTCCCAGAATTAACATGAATAAAAGCAAAATTCCCGCTAGCACCATATTAGCATTACTTAAAATCTTAATTCCCTTTCCCAGTCCAGACCATGCTGACATCATAAATAAAACTGTCACTACGAGGACAATGATTAACTGGGTCAAGAAACTTGCAGGTATTCCATAAAGGTAGGATAGTCCTCCATTTATTTGTACAGCTCCAAATCCCAAAGTTGTAGCTACACCGATGACAGTTGCGACAACCGAAATGATATCGACTACTTTACCTGCAGTTCCATTAACACGGTCACCAAAAATAGGACTAAGAGTCGCACTAATCAATCCAGGCTTACCATGCCGGAAGTTAAAATAGGCAAGTACTAACGCTACTATTCCATAAATTGCCCATGCATGGATGCCCCAATGGAAAAAAGTATATCTCATTGCGTCACGAATCGCCTGGTCTGTACCTGGTTCTACTCCTGTTGGGGTAGAAACCTTATAATGGCTGATTGGCTCAGCCGTTCCCCAGAAAACAAGGCCAATTCCCATTCCTGCACTGAATAGCATAGCGTACCATGACATTGTTGAAAATTCCGGGCGATCATCCTGGCTGCCCAGCCTGATTCTCCCTAAAGGACTGATCAGGAAATAAAGACACACTATCACAATAAGTGATACAAGAATTAAATAATACCAGCCGAATGAATCAGTAATAAAGGCTTGAATATTTGTGGTGATTTTTTCCAGGCTATCTGGAACAAATACACCAAACAACACCAGCAGCAACAAAATGCCAACTGATATGTAAAATACAGATGAATCTTTCTTCATCCAAAAACTCCCTTCTGTTACATTTTTACCTTTTTAGCACTTTAACACCCTAACATAAAAAAACATTTTTTTAAAACCATAGGCTTATAACAGATGTAGTATTTCCTACTTTCCGAAAAAAATTTCTAATAAATATTTTTCCCGCCATGGTTCTGTTAAAACTCCCTGTTGTTTTTAAGCCTGTTGATTGGAGCGGAAATCCACAGTTAAGGCTCATTGAGCCAGCCAAATTTTAATGGCTGCTTTACTTTAAGCTCATAAAGTTATTCCTGTAAATCACGTGCTTGTGTTAATAGATTTGCAGCAAGAAACTACTATTCTATTGAATACATGTCGAATCTTGTTTAAAATTGTGTACAAGAGCACGGATTGCTGTCAGGATATAAAAGCGATTAGTTAGGAGCAATTATTTTGAATAAAAAGATCTTCATCAGAACTATGACCATTGGCGCAATATTTTTCATCACTTTTTTAAGCTCTGAGAAAATCCGTTCCATTGAAACTACCTCAGCTGATACTAAAGTTGACGCAGTTCCAAAAATCACACGTACAGATGCAAAAGTCATAAAGAAAACACTTGCAGAAAACCGAATAGAGGAAGCCTCGAATAGCTCCACAACAACTGGAGCTGATCTTAAGAACAAAAATGACCTGGTGTATGAAAACAAGATGATCATAGATGGCGTTCCCCACATCAGCCAGCTGCCTGAATTAGAGCGAGGCTGTGAGGTCACCAGTTTAACGATGCTTATTCAATCACAAGGGGTTGCAGTCGATAAAATGACTCTGGCAAAGCAAATACATAAGCTTCCTTTCCGCGATGCAAACTATGTACGCAGTAATCCATATGATGGATTCGTTGGCGATATTTATACTTTCAGCAAATCAGGATATGGCGTTTATCATGGTCCAGTAGCCCAGCTTGCTGAGAAATACCTTCCCGGAAAAATAAATGATGTGACAGGACAGACAATTGAGTCTGTATACAGCTTGATTGACAGCGGATCACCGGTTTGGGTTATCACTAATTCAACATTTGCTCCTCTCCCAGAAACTGAATTTACTGTCTGGGATACAAACACTGGAAAAGTAAAGATAACTTATAGTGAACATAGCGTCTTGATTGTTGGATATGATGGACAATCCGTTTACATAAATGATCCACTTGCAGATACAGGCTATAAGGCCGTTCCGCGAATCGCTTTTGAACAAGCATGGGTCCAGATGGGGAGCCAGGCAATTGGCGTTATAAAGTAATAGCTTTATTGTTTTATAGACTTAAGAAGTGCTGCTGATAGCGGTGCTTTTTTTGTTTTTTTCTATGTATAAAGAAGCACGGTCGTTTATTCAGAACCATGTTTTTAAGTCTTTATGTATGGGTAAAATTAACCACACAGTTTAAATGGAGGCTTATAAGTGGACTTACATAACGGAAAGTTATTCTGGCAGACAACGGAAGAAAAAGAGATAGACATAAAAAGAAGCGACATTGCTGAACATTACGACGCAGTTATCCTGGGCGGGGGCATGTCCGGTTCTTTATGCGCTTATACGTTGGCAAATGAAGGACTGAAGGTGGCTATTATTGATAAGGGGAAAGTCGGACGTGGCAGCACATTGGCCAATACCGGCTTATTACAATACTCAAATGATATCATGCTTCATGAACTGGTTAATCAGATTGGCGAAGAAAAAGCAGTGCGTTTTTATACGATTTGCAGAAATGCTGTTGATCAGCTTGAAGAAGTCTCAGAAAAAATTCCAATCAACAGCGATTTTATAAGAAGAAAAAGCTTGTATTATGCTAGTGATGAAACTGATGTTAAAAAGTTGAAGAAAGAATTTGACACTTTAAGAAAGCATGGTTTTGATGCGGAATACTTGACGAGAAAGGATTTAGAAAATCATACTCCATTTTCAAAACCAGCAGCAATCATTACACATGGGGATGCAGAAGTGAATCCATTCCTATTTAGCCGCGGCATCATTCGTTACCTAAATGAACACGATCGTGTAGGTATTTTTGAGAATGTGAATGCAGACGAGATCATCGAAAACCAAGAAGGCATAGAAATCAGCACATCTATTGGCCGGTTTCAATCAAATAATATCCTATTCGCGACTGGTTATGAGAAGCCGCCGTTTCTTTCTGAAACAAGAGCCGACCTCAACAGATCCTATGCTATGGCAACTGAACCTATTGAAGACCTTTCTGCATGGAAAGATCGAGATTTGATTTGGGAAACGAAACGGCCATATCTTTATTTAAGAACAACTCAAGACAACCGTATCCTTGCAGGAGGTTTAGATGAGGACAAACCAGAAACACCACAGAATGAGGATTGGATCAATAACAGGGCTCAACGCATAAGAATGGAAGTTAGAAAATTATTTCCTGATTTAGATATAAAGGTGGCCTTTGCCTGGGGGGCAGTTTTTGGGGAATCTGTAGACAATCTCCCTTTTATCGGAAAACATCCGACTAAAGACAGGATCTACTATTTATTAGGTTATGGCGGAAATGGAACAGTATACAGTATGCTCGGGTCAGTAATATTAAAAGATTTAATTTTAGGCAGATCGAACAAGGATGCGGAAATTGTGAAGCTGGATCGATGAGGATCCGATTTTAACTGACTGACAGCCACTCGGATGCCGTAGATAATAATTATTTTCGAGAGTGTGAAAAGTCACAGGAGAATTCACCCGCAACAGCTATATTTAACTTATCTCATTAAGTTAAAATAGGGGTGTTATTATTGAAAGCCAACGTGGGGAAAATTGACCAAGTTATTCGAATCGTACTGGGTTTATTCCTTATTTCTTTATTTTTCTTTTTAGATGGCAGTCTGAAATATGTTGGAATTATTGGATTTGTTTTAGTCCTAACTTCCATTATTAAGTTCTGCCCGCTTTATACCTTATTTGGGATTAAAACAAACAAGAATGCATAAGTGAAGCCAGCCTGCACGGCTGGCTCTTTTATGCATACAGCTTATTTTCTTCTTGTTTGAAAAAGCTCTTCATCGCATGGAATACGTCGGCTTTTTGCTTGAGGATAAAGTAACGGAAGTTTTCATCTTTAATGTTTTTATATGCGGACATAAGGGTCGAGTGGCGGTTGTACTGATTGACTTCTCCGTAACCAAACATATTGGAGACCTTCATCAGTTCTTCAACTAACTTTACACAGCGGGCATTGTCGGAGGTCAGGTTATCACCATCAGAAAAATGGAATGGGTAAATATTGAACTTGCTTGGATTATATTTATCATCAATAAGTTCTAACGCTTTACGGTAGGCGGATGAACAGATTGTTCCGCCGCTTTCCCCTTTGGAGAAAAAGTCTTCCTCTGATACTACTTTTGCCTCGGTATGGTGGGCAATGAATTCAATTTCCACGGTTTCGTATTTGGAACGGAGGAAACGTGTCATCCAGAAGAAAAAGCTTCTGGCCATATATTTCTCCCATAGTCCCATCGATCCGCTCGTATCCATCATCGCAAGGACCACAGCTTTGGAATCCGGTTTCACGATTTCATTCCATGTCTTGAACTTCAAATCTTCCTTGTAAATAGGATGAAATGCTGGCTTTCCAGTCATCGCATTACGTTTATAAGCGGTCATCATCGTTCGTTTCTTATCAATGTTGCCCATCAATCCTGTTTTTCTGATATCATTGAATTCGATGTTTTCCACAAGGTGTTCCTGCTGCTCCTTACGCTTAAGGTTCGGGAGCTCCAATTGTTTAAACAACGCTTCTTCAATTTCCATCATTGATACTTCTGCTTCATAATAATCCTCGCCAGCCTGGTCTCCAGCACCCTGCCCTTTTCCTGGGCCCTGCTGCTGTCCAGAGCCATCGCGCGCGACGACATCCCCAATCTTCGTGTCGCCGTTCCCCTGGCCGACATGTTTGTTCTTATCATAGTTATAACGAATTTTATACTCATCCAGTGACCTTATCGGTATCTTTACGACATCCCTGCCGTTGGACATGACAATGCTTTCTTCTGTGATCAAATCGGGTAGATTATTGCGGATTGCTTCCTGCACCTTTTCCTGATGGCGCTGCTGGTCATCATGTCCTTTGCGGTGGAGGGACCAATCTTCCTGGGAAATCACAAACTGGTGACTACTCTCATCGGTCATTTTCAACCCCTCCTTTAAATTATCCAATTGACTGTAACAGAAATAGTAAGACTGTCATACAATATCCCGATGGTTATAAAATCAAAGGGAATTGTAATTACTCTATCTTATGCAGGAAGCGAAAATAATTTACAAATAATTTTGACAATTCTCTATTTCTATAGATTCGGACAAGCCCATTTTCTGTTCATGCCTTTTAAAGCTTGATGTTCTTCCATAAGTTTATTGGGAAATTTCATCTTCATAGAATTTTGTCCATGGTATGCTCTCTCCCACTAACTCTCCGGTGGATGCGATTCCCCAAACTAAATGACGATACTATACTAGAATAATAGTTTTAAATAACATTGACCTTAAATAGATACATAAAAAAATAACCTTCGCTTAGCAGCAAAGGTTACTCTTTATCCTTATTAAATTGAACTGGGTCTGGCGCTTTGTCATAGTCTTCCTTCAGATCTTGACCCGTGCGCCGGTTTTCCATCTGCTTCCCGAGGTTTTCCATTTCTTCTTCATTACGGGCCATTGAACTGTTTTTAGGTACATAGTTTTTCGGCAATTCATTTTTACTCATTCTAATCACCTCTTGACTGTACTATTCCCTCCTTCATGCATTTATAAACTTGGCTGTGTTAAACGAGTCTGTTGATTTCCGCTCCAGGCGCTTCGCTTTCCGGGGGGCGTCAGGAGTCTGCGCGCCTTCCGCTCCAATTAACAGGTGCTAAAAATCAACATTGTACTTTAACACAGCCATAAACTTAAAAGAACCTGCAAAGACATTTGCAGGCTCCAACGGATTATTATCTATTTAATAGGCTTCCTACATAGCGCAGCAACTCGTTGGCCGATGTAGAATTGTATCCATGCTCGTCAATCAGCCTAGCGACTACATTGTTGATTTTCTTCAACTGCAGCTCATCCGGCGTCTTGGTTGATGTCGTGATTTTAACAACATCCTTGAGATCTGCAAACAGTTTTTTCTGGATTGCTTCTCTGAGACGGTCATGTGAATTGTAATCAAACCGCTTTCCTTTCCGTGCATATGCTGAAATTCGGATTAAAATCTCTTCACGGAATGCCTTCTTCGCATTTTCAGATATGCCAATTTGCTCTTCAATCGAGCGCATCAGCTTTTCATCCGGGTTAATTTCCTCTCCTGTTAGCTGATCACGCATTTTTGCTTTATTGCAGTAAGCTTCAACGTTATCCAGGTAGTTATCCATAAGCGTTTTAGCCGATTCCTCATAAGAGTACACGAATGCCTTTTGAACCTCTTTTTTGGCAATATCGTCGTACTCTTTGCGGGCAAGTGAGATATAGTTCAGATATCGCTCCCTCACCTCTGAAGTGATAGATGGATGCTGATCCAAGCCTTCCTTAAGAGATCTCAGTACATCCAATGCATTAATGGTTTTGATTTCTTTCCTTATGATCGTTGAAGAAATCCGATTAATTACATAGCGAGGGTCAATCCCGCTCATGCCTTCATCCTGATGTTCCTTCTTCAGCTCTTCGACATCTGCGCTATTATAGCCTTCAACATTCTCACCATCATACAGACGCATTTTTTTGATCAAGTCGATATCGCCTTTCTTCGGATCCTTCAGGCGGGTAAGGATTGTAAACATCGCAGCTACTCTTAATGTATGAGGAGCAATATGGACGTCGTTCACATCACTTTCGCGAATCATTTTGTCATAGATTTTTTCTTCCTCAGAGACCTTCAAATTATAAGGAATCGGCATTACGATGATACGAGAATGCAATGCTTCATTCTTTTTATTTGAAATGAACGAACGGTATTCCGTTTCATTCGTGTGTGCGACGATAAGCTCGTCGGCACTGATGAGCGCGAACCTTCCCGCTTTAAAATTCCCTTCCTGGGTCAAACTCAGCAGATGCCAGAGGAATTTTTCATCACACTTGAGCATTTCCTGGAATTCCATCATCCCTCGGTTTGCTTTGTTCAACTCGCCATCAAAACGGTAAGCTCTTGGGTCTGATTCCGATCCATACTCAGCAATTGTTGAAAAGTCGATGCTTCCTGTCAAGTCTGCAATATCCTGTGATTTTGGATCGGATGGACTGAAGGTACCGATCCCTGTCCTCTTATCTTCTGAGAAGAAAATTCTTTCTACAATTACATCCTCTATCCGGCCCCCATATTCCTGCTCCAATCTCATCATATTAAGCGGAGACAGATTACCTTCAATACGAATGCCGTATTCATCATAGAAATCCTTGCGCAGATGGTGGGGAATCATATGCAGCGGGTCTTCATGCATAGGGCAGCCTTTTATCGCATAGATCGCTCCTCTGTCTGTATGCGAATATGCCTCCAGCCCTCTTTTCAGCATGGTGACGAGAGTGGATTTACCACCACTTACAGGTCCCATCAGCAGAAGGATCCTTTTCCTGACATCCAGTCTTTTTGCTGCAGGATGGAAATATTCCTCAACGAGCCGCTCCAAAGGTTCCTCAAGGCCAAACAGCTGTGAATTAAAGAAGGAATATCGTTTCTTTCCTTTTTCTTTTTCAATTCCAGCGTCTTTGATCATATTATACACACGCGAATGTGCCGATTGAGCAACCCATGGCTGTTCCTTTACGATTTCAAGGTATTCCCTGAACGTCCCTTCCCACTTCAGTTTCTCTTCATCCTGGCGGTACAACTCAATCTTTTTTAAAATATCCATATGGACCTCCCCATGTAGCGTTATCAAGAGACGATTAATAAATTCTATGCAGCAAACAATTTGAACATGCGTAAAGGTTCAAGCTCTATGATTGTCCTTTTTAATTCTACTGGTAAAAAATCAGGCATTCCTTCACAGTTTCAAACTTATAGGCTATAATAAAATCTATATGGACAAATTAAACAAAAGGGAGGCTTACATACATGAAACTACTTATAATAATTGGCGTTACTGTTGCATTCTTATCTGCCATCTTCACTGCAGGGTACGATGATAAGCCGGGCATCAATAAAAAATAAAAAGCTGCCGAATGGCAGCTTTTTTATTTGGCTAAGTTCATGATCGATTTAGTTTTTGAATTTTCTTGCTTCAAAGTCCTCTTTGCTTTATTTCATTAGGTTAAGCAATTTCACCAACCTCGAAATCAAACGTATATCTTAGGCTATCGCTCGTTTATAAAACAACCCGCTGCCAATTCCATTACTAAATTGTCTTATTTCTTGTTCAAGTGCTGGTTCTCAACAAACTCCTTCATATACATCCTCGACTTTCTGCCAAGCATCTTGGCCATTTGACCAGTCCAGGTATCTGCACGTTTGCCGCCTGTTCTCTCACGATAATAGTCGGATGTCGTTTTGTTGTACTCCTTCAGCTGCTGCTCCAACACATTCTGATCCTGCTCATACTCATTTTCCATATAGACATGTTCCAGAGGCAGCCTTGGTTTTAGATCTGTTTCTTGATCAGGATAGCCTACAGCGAGACCAAATAAAGGCACGACATACTCCGGAGTCTTCAATACTTTTTTAACTGCCTCCAGATCATTGCGAATCCCGCCAATATAGCAAATGCCAAGGCCCATTGATTCGGCTGCAACCGCAGCATTTTGTGCAGCAAGAGCGGTATCGATCAGTGCTACCATGAACTTTTCAGTGCTCTCAAGAGAATCCGAAAGATCAGCATTTTCAAGATCCCCAATTATCTTATGCCGGTAAAGATCAGCACAAAAAACAAAAAAATGGCCATTTTCTGCGACGTACGACTGATTGCCTGCCAGTTCTGCTAACCGCTGCTTTTTTTGCTTATCTGATACACCAATAATTGAATATGCCTGAATAAAGCTTGAAGTGGAGGATGCTTGCGCACTTTTCACGATCACTTCGATTTGCTCCCGATCCAAAGGCTTGTCCTCAAATCGTCTGACCGAACGGTGCTGCAGAATCGTTTCAATAACATTGTTCATTGCTTTCAACTCCTTGTAGGTTTTTTTAAAAAGGGCTCTGTTAAACAAGGCTGTTGATTTTCGTTCCAGGCGCTTCGCTTTCCGCGGGGCTGGCGCTGAGCCTCCTCGTCGCTTCGCTCCTGCGGGGTCTCACCTGACCAGCTAAGCCCGCAGGAGTCTTCGCGCCTTCCACTACAATCAACAGGTTTTAAAAACAACATTGGGCTTTAACAGAGCCTAAAAATTTGTAATGCCAAAAAGGAGACCCATTATTATGGTCTCCTTAATATTTCCGCAAATCTCGATAATCCTGCTGTCGTAACGCCTCATAAATCAAAATAGCCGCTGTGTTTGAAAGATTTAAGGAGCGGATGTTTTCATTCATAGGCAGCCTCAGGCATCTTTCCATATTTTCTTCTATTACTTCTTGCGGAAGGCCAGTTGTTTCACGGCCAAAAATAAAGAAGAAATCCTTTTCTGCCACACTATAATCAAAATCCGAGTGTGCCTTTTTTCCAAATTTCGTTACATAAAAAAATTCTCCGCCTTGATTCTTCACATAAAAATCATCAAGTGATTCGTAATAATGTATTTTAACGTGCTCCCAATAATCCAATCCCGCACGCTTCAGCATCTTATCATCCGTCGAAAAACCCAACGGTTTAATTAAATGCAGTTCTGTATCCGTTCCCGCACATGTGCGAGCGATATTTCCTGTGTTCGCTGGAATCAGGGGCTGATATAATACTACATGCAATGCCATGACTTTCACCTCTATCGAAAACTCTAACAGCTATTATACCACTACACTCCGGGAGGACAAAGAAAAGCGCAGTTTGTAGAGGAGAAAGCTTTTAAGTTTTAAGAGGCAAAGAATTTATTAGACATCATAAGTCCATATACCAAGGCCATCACTGATCATCTGCAATTGTAAAGAATCTATATTTGATATTTGGAGTATAAGCTGTTGAATCCTCGTACGCCCAGTACCTCATCCTGCTATTATACGTATGGGCATTTACAAGCGGCATCCCGTTAGCATCATGCCCCGTGACAATCGTCGTATGGTCGAAGCGGCCATCACCCTGGAAATCATAACAGATTACATCTCCAAGCTTTAGCTGCTCAGCACTGTTCACCTCTCGCGCCCTCAATCCGAACTTTGAGGCAGGGAGATACCAGCGCATCGCATTGGCTACAGTCCAGCTGAAACTCCAATTATTATTTTGCATCCACCAGCCGTTGCTCCGATTTGGATAACCCCTCATCGGAGCTCCACCCGTATGAAGGCATTGTGAAATATAATTTGTACAGTCGACCTCGAACTTTTTATACGCAGGATTAAAGTCATTCCACCATCTCTCGGCATATTGCACAGCTTTTAACCGGTCATATTGATATCCTGCCCTATTATGTGATGCCTCCTCTGCAAAAACTGGCATGGCTGCGCCCGCATCTCCAACAGGCTCAGATTCTTTCAACTTCTCATCTTTAACCAGCACACCTTTATAAAACTCGGCCTGCCTTTTTTCTACTTCCTCTTCCATATAAAAGTGGCCCTTCTGCTTGATTAAGAATTGGAAATGGACATCATATAATACCTTTACAGTTTCCGTGCCCTCTAACTTTCTTTCAATACTGCCATTTGCTTTTGCTTTTACTATTTCAGCAGATCTTCTTGAGCAGCTTTGCTTCTTTATCTCGATTGCCGGGCACTCATGCAAAAGATTCCGTGGCATTGAGACACATTGAAGGACACGCTGTTCAAGCAGCTCCTGCAGTTGTTCACGCATGTTCATCTCTCCCTTCATCTTCATATTTATGAAGAGACTCAGGATTTCAAGCATATAAAAACTTTTTTATAAAGATTGTAGCTTTGTTACAATCCTGCTTTAAAGACATTTACCTGCACATCAAGGAAAAAGAAAAGAGGAATGGATTCATTTCAAATCCATTCCTCTTTAGATTGATAGACTTTTTTCTGAACCATCCTTAAAGAAATCCAGACCTTTACCTATCTCGGCAAGAACATCAGTATCCTTTTCAGCTTCTAATGCTGCTGAGAGTGCAGTAAATGCTTCATGTCCGCCAATTTTGCCCAGAGCCCATGCAGCCGTCCCCCTTAGGACAGGACGCGGGTCCTCCTTCAATACCATGATTAGATCCGGAATAGCAGTTTCATCCTTATAATGCGCCAATGCAATAATCGCATTTCGCTGGATTGGCTTCTTGCCTCTCCACGACCCTGATACATATCCGAACTTCTCTTTAAAGTCACGATTGCTGATTGTCAATAATGGCTTTAACAGCGGTTTGGCAATTTCCGGATCAGGCTCCATTTCTGTGTGGAAGTGAAAATCCTTACCCTTATTTTCCGGACACACAGTCTGACATGTGTCACAGCCATATAAACGGTTGCCCAGTTTATCACGGAACCCATCTGCAAGGAAACCCTTCGTCTGTGTGACAAAAGCAATGCACTTCTGAGCATCAAGCTGTCCCCCTTGGACAAGAGCACCAGTCGGACAAACCTCAACACATTTATTACAGCTGCCGCATCTATCTTCCATAGGTGAATCGGGTTCAAATGGAATATTAGTGATCATTTCACCAAGATAGACATATGAACCGAATTCAGGGGTGATGATGGAACAGTTCTTTCCGCTCCAGCCAATTCCTGCACGCTCAGCGACAGCCCTGTCCACCAGTTCGCCTGTATCGACCATTGATTTGAATCTGGCACCTGGAACCTTCTTAGCAATATACTCTTCAAGTTTATTCAGCCGATCTCTTAAAATAGAGTGGTAATCCGTTCCCCATGATGCCCTGCAGAAAATGCCTCTTCTCTGCCCCTTCTTGCTGACAACCGTTGTTCTCATCTTCGACGGGTAAGCCAACGCAATCGAAATGATGGATTTCGGCTTTTCAAAGATCAGAGAGGGCTCCGTTCTCTTTTCAATATCTTTTTCTTCAAAGCCAGATTGATAGTGAAGTTCCTGCTGTCTGTATAATCGTATTTTCATTTCCTCGAAAGTCGATGGTGCTGCAAAACCGATTTTATCTATACCAATTGTTTTGCTATATTCAATGATGTCTTGCTTAATTTCGTAAATGTCCATTGAAAGGTACCTCCTTTCATTGTAGATTTTATTTTTCAAACGGCCTATCTATATAAACACATCTTTTTAAAGAATTCATTATGAAGGTCCTGATTTTAAATGCACATCACTTTTATGATAAACTATTTTAAAGCAGTTTTGGAGGTGGAATCAATGGAAATTAAAGTATCCAGTACGATTTGTGATCTCATACCCGGGTTTTCGGTCGGGGTTATAGAATATCAAGATATTCAGGTAGGGGATTCTCCGCAAATGCTAAAAGGCAGGCTTCAGCTTTTCCAGGAATCCATTTACTTTGATCTCTTAGAAAAAAATATGACGGAGCTTGATGGCATTAAGGAATGGCGAAGTATTTTCAAAAGCACAGGTAAAGATCCAAACCGTTATAGACATTCTGCTGAAGCCCTTTATCGCAGGATAGCCAAACAAAACTATCTTCAATCCGTACATAGCGCGATAGACTTGAACAACTTCTTCTCACTTGAATACCAGCTCCCTATAGGTGTTTATGACTGTGATAAGCTTAGTGGCAATGTCCATATAAGAATAGGTGCAGAAACAGAAGAGTACGCAGGTTTAAATGGCAGAATAAACAATATGAGTAACTTAATCGTTTCCGCAGATGATCAAGGACCATTTGGCAGCCCATTCGTTGACTCAGAAAGGACCGCGGTAACGCTGGAAACCACGAACGCTCTGCAAATCGTTTACTTAAGACCATCTGCTACACAGGAAAGCAAAGAAAAAATGACAGAATCACTAATGAATATGTTCATCCAAATTCACGGGGGATCTGGTACGTATAAAATTGTGGGATGCTGAGGCATCCTTTTTTTTATCAAGTTTCTTTACTCGAACTCCTTCGAAAGGAGTCAAAAGTCATTGAATCTTTTCTTAACCTTTTTATCCCCTCATAGGGAAATACGAGATAGCACCCATTATTAATTTTTTGTTACAATCCATTTCAGCGAACAGAAAAAAACGCAACACTTCGTTTTCTGGAAACGAAATGCTGCGTTAGTTACGTATGTATGGAGCGGGTGAAGGGAATCGAACCCTCATCATCAGCTTGGAAGGCTGAGGTTTTACCACTAAACTACACCCGCATACATATCAAATGAAATAAAGAAAACAGGAATCCCTGTTTAATAATAAAAGTGGTACCGGTGGTCGGGGTCGAACCGACACTCCAGAAGGAACACGATTTTGAGTCGTGTATATTTCCCGCCCGATTTTCACTTTTCAGCTAAAACCTTGATATAACAAGGATAATAGATGTTTTTAGCATATCTTGCCAAGCACAATAATAGTACATGTAGCACAAGACTATTATTTTCAAAAGATATTGTGCTATTGAATACAAGAGTTATCTTATCATAAGAGAAATAACGAAACAAGCCTTTATGATATATTTTAGTTGGTAATACCTTACTTTTATTATATTAACATGCCCCACCCTTAATCGGCTTTATTATATATAAAAGCCTTTCCTACCAAAATATTCCACACGAGCTTTTTAAGGTATAGGGTGCATAAAATTTCTAATTAAATTTTTTTATTTCCTCTAATGTCTTTAATTTAACTAAACCTCGAGAAATCACCGTAAACACCCTACTTGTACAGTATATTCACTCATGCAATAATACACATAATCACAAGAAAAGGAGTGTTGTACATGAATTTGAACTATCGTTTTTTATCAATGAATACTTTAGTTGGTGTATCTAATAACCGACTAAAAGAAATTTCGGAAAAGAATTTTTCTTCACTTTCAAGATTGCAGAAAGCAAACCTTTTTAATGAGTTAGGGGAACTGTATAATTCATTAAGTACGTTCAAGTCGGTTAATCCCGAAATTCAGCAGTTAGCGTCTATGTGCATGGAACAAAAGGTCAAGATTGCGGAAAGTGACGCAGTAGTGAACGAAAATACTAAAGTAAATAGAGCAGCAGTTCAACAAGGGAATTTTAGCGGGTATGAAGTCCCTTGGATGAATAAGGGGGAATAAGTCGTGAAGAAGAAACAAAAGACTATTTCTCCACAAGCAATAGAAGTAGCAAGGGTTTCTATTGCAGTACCTAAAAAGTTAAAACAAGCTTTTAAAAAATCTACTTTTTTAAATGAAACTAGTATGAATGACGCTATTCTTAAATTTATGGAAAGGTATTTGAAAGAAAATCCTGTTCCCGAAATTAGACCCAGGGGATTAAGAAAATCCGCAAACAGAAAAAAGGCGGTGTCATTAAATGAGTAAAGAAACTAATCTAAAAAAGAAAGTCCTAAAACGAAAGTATTCTAAGATGGTACGGTTGCATATAACTGTTCCATCCGAAATGAAAAAGGATTTAAAAGAAGCGGTGGAATTTTGGAATAGTTCTATGAGCAAAGAGTTTCGCTCGTATTCTTCAAAGTTCATAGCAGAAACTGAAAAGACTAAAGCAATTAAAAGAGGTGAAAAATTAGTCCGGGAAAGCGTAATTAAACAAAGAGTAACCGAACTAAGGGAGAACCAAAGCAATTAGAGGAGAAATTATTTACTTGGTAAAACCTCTAAAAACGAGACAGTTTCATTTTTAAGCCGCTAAATTACCTTAAGAATCGCACGCTATAAGCCTTTAAATATAGGTGAAACCCTTTAAACCTAGGTACACTTGTATAAAGGTATGATTTTATATTAGGTACGGTATAAGGTTATTTTGAGTTCCACTAGGTTCATATCTTCAAGTGTTCCGCTCCACTACACTACTCTAAAACACTCCGAGCGGTTTTCCCTTTTAACAGCAGCTAAAGCAGTATTATAGTAGAAAATAAAGCCTTTCTAAAGGGTTTACGACTATTGAAAAGGAATGTTATTTATGAATGATTTAAACGTACATGTCATTTTAGATAAAATGATGAAAGAAGCGGAAAAGAACGGTATTAAAAACGGTAAATACTATGTTATTAATCCCTCCATGCTATTTAGAAATAGGTATCTAACAAGCGGTGAAAGATTAGTATTAATGGAACTATTTTATTGGTTTCAAAGTAAGAATGAGAGAAAACTACACCAACCTACAATATGTGAAAATGTCGGTCTAAGTGATAAGACGGTCAGGGAATCCCTTAAAGCTTTAGAAGCTAAAGGGTTTATTTCAAGTAAACGGACTGGAAAGGTCAATGTGTATACTTTGCTAGATTTTAGTACAAATCCTATTATTGTTTTAGGAATTGTCATTCGGGAGTTTGAACACCACATAACAACCCTTGAAAAAGACTCACAATTAGCCTACAAGCTATTTAAACCCCTTTGGGAGGATAAGCCTATTTATGAGGGATTTTTAGCGGAAATTGGAGCGGTAGAAACGTCAGAGGAAAGATATGATACAGCTATCTCTTTAGTGAATGTGTATAGAAAAGAAAAACTAAATCCCTGCCATAAACAAAAGACGAAATTAAAGCTAAAGAAAAAGTTAAAAGTACCCGTGAAATGATGTTCGGTAATTTTTACCGATCATGCTCGGTAAATTCTACCGCAATAACTCCCTCTATTCGGTAATTTCTACCGATAAGTAAATAATAGTATTTATAAAAAATAAAATAATGAATATCCGAACCACCTAGAGGCAGTTCGGATATTATTATAAATTTATTAAACAAGTTAGGATATTTATGAAAGACAAGACAAGAAATTATTCATTCTTTGAAATGCTTTTTAGAAACATTTCGCATAAATCGGTTTTATCAAAATGTCCCCAAACTTGATGGAATTCCGCATGATTTCCTTTTTTGTCCTCTTCTTTGTTAATTTCATTAATTGCAACTTTAGTTTCAGAAATTAATTTTTCATTTTCCTCTATAAGTGCTTTATAATTAGATTCCATATGTGTATAGTAGTTGTCTTTAGGTACAAATAATCCTAGCTTTACAAGGTTGTCCATATAAAATCCAACATTATTTTTAAATTGTAGATCAACTAAATGATTCAAATTATTTATATTATCGGTCATCTCAATTATTCCATTATCCCTTAGTCGTTTTCTTCCAAAGCGTATCAAAACAATAGGTTTTTCATTTGATATTATGTAATCTATTATCTTTGCTTCATCGGCACTTAAACTTTCTAATATATTAATAAAACTCGGATGAGCATATTGAGAATAATCAACTAAAGAAGCATTAACTAATAAATTTACAAATAAATTTGCCAAATCATCGTTTGTAGTTATTAATAGTTTATCTAAAATAGGTACACCAATTTCAGGAGGTACTGTTCCAATTTGTTCTTCTTTAAACTCATTTAATTTTTCTTGATAGTCATTAATCCGTTTTCCAAAGTTTATTTTCACCTTTTCATTTAGTAATTTAACTGGCATTAAGGCTGTGTTACTAAAATCCAGAACAGTTTCAAGTGCTAATCCAACTTTTTTAAATCCTGGTTGTAATAGATCAGGATACACTGTTTTTAGGACTTCTAATCCATTATCACTTATCTTTCCTAATCCAAAAAAATCATCCATAAATCTTCCTCCAAATTTATCTTGATAGCTTTCTATTTATGATATTACAACACACACATTAAAAATTCGAATATTTAGTATAATGAATTGTATCAAAAACGAGTGTTTTTGATACACACTGATAGAGTTTTTATAATAACCGCTTTTCAGCAAATATATAGTATCAAAATCCGTATCAAAAACAATGATTCAATATGTACTTTATATAACGTTTTTGATACAATCTAATCAAGATACATAAAAGCGGAAAGGAAATGATACATAATGAAAATTGGGTATGCACGAGTTAGCACTAATGACCAATCTCTAGACTTACAAATTGACGCACTTGAAAAAGCAGAGTGTGAAAAAATTTATCAAGAAAAAATAAGCGGGATGAAAGATGATAGACCACAACTAAAGGAACTAATAGAATACGCACGAGAGGGAGATATATTAGTCGTTTATAAGTTAGACCGTCTAGGACGCTCCACAAAGCGTATTATTGAGTTATCAGAGCAATTAGAACAACGTGGAATAGAATTAGTCTCTATTCGTGACAATATCGACACTACAACCGCAGTAGGAAAAGCCATGTTCCGAATGTTAGCAGTTCTTGCGGAAATGGAGAGGGATTTAATAGTCGAAAGAACGAAAGCGGGATTAGAGAGTGCTAGAGCAAGAGGACGAAAAGGCGGGAGACCTAAAGCCGATAATAAGAAAGTCGAAAAAGCCTTGAAGCTATATAATAGTGAACAATACACCGTAAAAGAAATTGAGGAAATGACTGGAGTTTCAAAGGCAACAATATATAGAGCAATTAAAAGTGAAACTATAGAAACTCGTTCTTAGAATTTTAAGAGCGAGTTTTTCTTTTCTAAAAAATAAAATATTAGACATTTTTTACCAGTATAAATTATAATTGGTAATAGATACATATTACTATTTATAAATATATTTTAAGTAAAATAGAATTGGAGAGGTGTCATCATGCAGTGCCCATTTTGCAAAAGTTCTGATAAGATTCAATCTCATTATATGAAATTTATGGGGAAGCAAGAAGTAACATTTGTTTGTAATGGATGCGGAGGCGAATTTACTAAAGAATTTGCAAAAGAGGTTAATGATTCAGGTTTTCCTTTATTATCATGCAGCAAAAATTCATCTCATCAAGCGTTTGGTGAAAAAGGAAAAAAATGTCCTCATGCATTTTGTAGAGGTGTATTAGTTTAACGCACTCATTCAGAGGTGCTTTTTAGGTGAGTAAAATCACACGTTTAAAATATAATTAAAGGGGATTAAACAATGAGTTTGAACAGTTACCAAGCACTTCAAACTGCTTATACCAAAACTTATTTTAATGCTTGCGGGTTATTAGAAGAGGCTCAATTATTACTTGATAATGACAAATACGCTAGAACTTATTTATTAGCTCATATTTCCATAGAAGAATTTGCCCGCTGTATTATGTTAGCTTCTGCCAGTATAAAATTCAAAGTAAGAGCTCTAGACACAAAGAAGCTTATTAAAAGACAAACTAATCACCAATCCAAAATACAAGTTGCTTATTCATTTGTAGAAAAGCTAAAGCAATTTAAAAGCCCCTTAAGTGTCGAAGACCGAATGGAAATATTAGGGCATTTTGATAAGGTAATTAGCGATGATGACATTCAAAAGTTGGATGATTTAAAGAATGCATCTTTTTACACTGATCAATACGAAAACCAAACTAAAATGCCAAGTGAAGTAATAACATCCGAAAAAGCAAATGAGATATTATCATCAGCCAATTTACTAAAAGAGTTGATTGAAGCTAACAACTGGCACGAAGGTGAAAATTTAATCAATACTGTAAAAAGACTTGATAATGACCAAATAAATTTATTAAAGACTTTTTATTACGGTGATCAAAGAAAAGTATAAGCTTACTTTCACTATCGATATTCGTTAGTTCCATAAGAAACTAGAAAAAAGGACACTAAACGTGTCCTTTTTTTACTGAATATCAACGTAATTGTTTAACAGAGCCTATATCTAAAAGAAAAAGATTACATCTTTCTCATGTACTATCGTTTTACAATACTTTCAACCGGGGAAAATTTGCGGTGCATATTCTGTAAATCAGTTCCGAAAAGAGTTACATAGTGTCTACACATTTCTAATGAGGAATGTCCTAATAGTTGTTGTAATGAAAATATATCTCCTCCTTGCATGATGTACATTTTTGCACAAGTATGTCGGAAGGTATGTGGACTAACTCTTTTATTCACTCCCGCCATTTCACCATACTTTTTAAGTCTATCTTGAATAGTTTTTCGGGCAAGGGGTTTATCATCATGAGCAACCCATAAATAGTCATGGTGAACCGTTCCTCTAATTTTTAGGTATCTTCTAAGTTGCTCCCTTGTGGTAGCTTGGAACATAACCTCCCTTTCCTTGTTCCCTTTACCTAATACAATGATTTTCCCGCTTTCTAGTGATATATCAGTTAATTTCATGTTTACTAATTCGCAAAGTCTTACACCTGTATCAATTAGAACTAACATTAGGGTATAATCCCTAAAGCCTACAAACTCTTTTCTATTTGGTTGGTCTAATAGGTCTTTTACTTCATCATCTGTAAAAGGTTTTATTTGCTCCTTCTTCCCCTTCTGTTTTTGAAGGGTATGAGCGGGGTTATTAGGTATTATTGATTCATTATGTAAAAAGGCATAAAATTGTTTCATGCTCCTAATACGGTGGTTAATTGTGGTTGGGTTATTGCCTAACTCCTCCATGCAATACACTATAACTTCTTTAAGCATTTTCTCGGTAGAATGAAGCGGTGCAGAAGGATATTTTAGATTCTCTAAAACACGTTTAACAATTGCTAAATTTTCCTTGTACCACCGTTTTGTATGATAAGCAAGGTTTCTCATTGTCATGTCTTTTAAAAACAAATCTAGGCAAATCTGAAAGTCCTCACCACCACTTACTAAAGTCTGTTCCTCTTCGTGTAATTCCTCTATAACCGTTCTTCTTCTCTTTACCATTCTCTACACTCCTTTAAGGTTAAATAAAGTGGGTAGCACAATATTTTTACGCACACGATTATAAGACACGACTAAAATAAAAAAGGATTGCGTGTTCAGTCCTAAGACTAAACTCACAATCCTTGTTATACCGCAGAAAAAAGCGGGTTTTAGTTAAAAAAGATACCGGTGGTCGGGGTCGAACCGACACTCCAGAAGGAACACGATTTTGAGTCGTGCGCGTCTGCCAATTCCGCCACACCGGCATATTAAAATGTCTTGCTTTACAAATACCATTAATGATCTAATGGAGGCGGCAACCGGATTTGAACCGGTGAATAAAGGTTTTGCAGACCTTTGCCTTACCACTTGGCTATGCCGCCATATATACTGGAGCGGAAGACGGGATTCGAACCCGCGACCCCAACCTTGGCAAGGTTGTATTCTACCACTGAACTACTTCCGCAAAAATGGCTGGGCTAGCTGGATTCGAACCAACGCATGTCGCAGTCAAAGTGCGATGCCTTACCGCTTGGCTATAGCCCAATATATTGTATGCTCTTATTATTAAATTTGTGAATTATAATGGGGCGACTGATGGGAATCGAACCCACGAATGCCTGAACCACAATCAGGTGCGTTAACCACTTCGCCACAATCGCCATTATAAAATTGGCAGGGGTAGTAGGAATCGAACCCACACCAAAGGTTTTGGAGACCTTCGTTCTACCTTTAAACTATACCCCTAAAGAAAAATGGTGGAGGGGGACGGATTCGAACCGCCGAACCCTGAGGGAGCGGATTTACAGTCCGCCGCGTTTAGCCACTTCGCTACCCCTCCATTATAACATGATTTTGATTTGTGAAAAACCCATTTAATCATGTTTCATGTAAAAACAAAAGTTTTAATAAATGGTGGCTCAGGACGGAATCGAACCGCCGACACAAGGATTTTCAGTCCTTTGCTCTACCGACTGAGCTACTGAGCCACTATAATATGGTTTCCTAAAGATTGAAAGGCTTAGGACCTTTGCTCAAAAGACCTTCGGTCTTTCTCGCAGATTGCCGCAGAAGCTTATTCAGGATGAGAGCAATCTGCTCTACCGACTGAGCTACTGAGCTTAATAAAAATGGCGGTCCCGACCGGGATCGAACCGGCGATCTCCTGCGTGACAGGCAGGCATGTTAACCGCTACACCACGGGACCAAATTGCGGGGGCAGGATTTGAACCTGCGACCTTCGGGTTATGAGCCCGACGAGCTACCGGGCTGCTCCACCCCGCGACGGTAATAAAAATATCTTATTGATTATGCTCCTTGAGAGCAAATGCTGTCCCGATCTCAGGAAGCTAATTCAAGCTGCTGCTCGATCGGTACAACTCGCAGTTCATACAGTGAAGTAACGCTCGTTGCTCCACCCCGCGACAATAATAATTAACCATTAAATTGTTTTGGTGGAGGATGACGGGATCGAACCGCCGACCCTCTGCTTGTAAGGCAGATGCTCTCCCAGCTGAGCTAATCCTCCATATTGAAAGTGTTGCTTTTGTAAGCTTAAATAATTCTTGGTGACCCCTACGGGATTCGAACCCGTGTTACCGCCGTGAAAGGGCGGTGTCTTAACCGCTTGACCAAGGGGCCAGATATAAAGTTAATATGGCGGAGAGCAAGGGATTCGAACCCTTGAGACAGCGGTAACCGTCTACACGATTTCCAATCGTGCTCCTTCGACCTCTCGGACAGCTCTCCAAATGGCTCCGCAGGTAGGATTCGAACCTACGACCGCTCGGTTAACAGCCGAGTGCTCTACCACTGAGCTACTGCGGAATAATAATTATTTCTGCGACTTGGATTCACGATCCTTATCTAAGAAAGCATAACTAGGATTCAAGAATGCATCCTGCCCGGCGGCGTCCTACTCTCACAGGGGGAAACCCCCAACTACCATCGGCGCTGAGAAGCTTAACTTCCGTGTTCGGTATGGGAACGGGTGTGACCTTCTCGCCATCGCCACCAGACATTTTTTCAAAGACAATATCTATTATACTGTCTTTTATGCATTTTGCAAGAGAAAATTTTCATTCCCTCAAAACTAGATAATGTGTAAGAAGAAAAAAGAAAAACGAGTAATCTATTTGGT
>NZ_JBALQL010000043.1:0-64241 GCF_036964885.1 Bacillus sp. JJ1122
AAAGATACGTCCCCGTGCTATTATTATTTAAAACGCTTTTCTCCATCTTCAACAACAAATTCTTTTTTATCCTTTGTCCGAACGACAATCTTATAAGGATCCTCTTTAACAATTGGCCAAATTTCATCTGACTTGATAAATTCCTCTGCCATTGAATACAGGTCGCTGGCGTGTTCGGCTGCCCCTTCTTCCGTGCTCTTCATCTTCATAGTGATGAAGATTCTCATCAATCCTTCTTTGCTCTGATACCCGACACCTGACACTTTGTATTTTTTATACGTTTTAAATTCATGAGCGATGCCTGATACTGCGTTACTCCAGCGTGCGTATTGCTCTCGTTTGGCCAGATTATACTTCCTGATCTTCACCTCAACATAATCCTTACCGCCTGCTGCGAGAGCATCCTCTACAGCCTTTTTGATTTCATCCACTTTTTCTTGCTTTTCAGTGCTAGGGATCTCAAGCTCTACAGATTTACTATCCCAGCCAATACTATTCTGAAAATCGAACGGCTTTAAGGCAGCTTGCACGATGGCGAACACTTCTTCACTTTCCTTTTCGATTTCGGCTTGCTCCTGCTTCCATTCTACAGAAGGTTCATTATGTTTTCTTACCTTAATATAATAATCCTCGATTCTCGTCCCTTTGAACTCCTCGTTCTGGACAATGGAAAGACCGATTTTTTTCACTCCAGCTTCCATATCCTTGACCTGCTTTTCGGATGCATCCAATGTAACGAGGATTCCTTCTTTTTTGCCCCCGACATGCTGGTTCACTTGCTTAACAGGATATCCTTCTTTTTTCAAAGCTTGTGTTAAGCGCTCCGTCAGGTTTTGCTCTTGGCTGTTAAAGATCGAGCTTAACGGAGGAATCTTCGCAACCATCTTAGCCATCGTTGGGGATACAAACCCTGAACCAACAAATAGCATGAAGCTGGCAGCAACAGCAGCCGTTGCCACCCCTGCCTTTTTCCAACCGGTCCACTGCTTTTTCAAGGCCTTATTAAAATCTACAAGCTCACTGCCAACCTTCTCCATTCTGTTTTCATCAAATTCTCCAGCCGCAAATCGCTCAGGCAAATTCTTTGTAAACTTCTCCAGTGAAACCGGGACCTTCAGTTCATCCTTTTCATATCCCATAAGATTTCTCCTCCATTTGAAAGTGGGTCTGCTTTTTCATGAGTTCTCCAAGCTTTTTCCTGCCGCGGGACAACCTTGTTTTTACCGTATTGCTGTTTTCATTGAGGATCATGCTGATTTCCTTTACTGATAAGTTTTCAAAGTAATACAGCAGCAACGGGACTCTTTGTTCATCCTTTAAATAGGTAATCAGCTGAAGCATTTCTTGCCTTGTTTCTTTTTCAACGGCCTTTTCCTGAGCGGACTCGGACATCATCTTGGAAACCGCCTCTGGATTATTTTCTAGATCCGTAAACTGGTTTCGCTTTTGCTTCCGATATACGTCGATTGAACGGGTATAGACAAGCCGGTAAAACCATGCTTTAAAATGGCGGATTTCCACATCTCGCATAATACTGAGATAGCAGTCCTCCAGGGCAATCTGGACAGCATCCTCAGCCAGCTCCCTCGAACCAAGGATGAGATAAGCCGTCTTATAAGCAGAAGATAGCAGCTGTTCGACCAGGGTGCTGAACGCATCCCCATCCCCTGCCCTTATTTGATTTAATAATTTCTGTTCCTCACTCAACTGGGCAACCTCCATTTATTTTTCTCACTAGTATGTCGATCAGACAGTGCATAATGGTTTCATTTTTAGCAAAAAAAAAATATGTAACGTTTTATTGCTAGAAGCAGAGGGACGTACCCTTCGCTTCCTTTAACAGTAGGATTTTGTATCATAATATTAAAGGATCCTATGAAAGCCTTTAAAAATAAATGGAAGCATAAGATACGTCCCCTTGATTAGCAATGGAATAAATTCATACTTGGGGGCTAGATGCCCAAGCAAAATAGGCTATTTAAGCATATCCTTTAATGATTTTAAATAATAGAGGAGGAAATTGCTTTGACACATCATTATCATCGTGTACGTCCTGGCTTCGGCGTTGGAAGACCTGGATTTGGCATAGGCAGACCTGGATTTGGTTTCGGTGGATTTGGTGGATCTGGACTTGGCTTAGGCTTAGGTTTCTTAGGAGGACTTGCAACTGGTGCATTATTGGCTCCAGGTCCTGGATTCGGATATTATCCGCCATACCCGGCTTATCCGCCTTACCCGTATCCATATCCATATCCATACTCACAATATCCAAATTATAATGTTCCATACTCTCCTTACTAAATGGAGAAAAAATAGAAATAAGGAGCGCCATCTTTTTGGCACTCCTTTTTTTCATTTACTGATTTCGTAACCATTGTTGCTTTAGAGTAGTGACTGGAACTTAAGGATTCTCGCTTTCCGCGAGTAAGACTGATAAAAAATCTAAAGTACCTGCTTTTTCATCATTAAGTTGTTCTCGGACCTCTTCTCATAACAACTCGTTGCACTTTTTTCATTCATTTATTAAAACAAAGTCCTTAAGGTAATCGCAAAGCCTACTCCCACTTAAAAACATAACTAGCCAGCAAAAACCCGCCCACTAGCCAACAACCTAATAAAAGAGTTTCGGTCCCTAATTGTAGGAAAGGTGTTCCAAGGTTCATCGTTTCCCTCAAAGCAGAACTCAAATGCGCAATCGGCAGGATCTTTACAATCGGCTGAATGATATCTGGCATATTACTGATCGGGAAGAACACGCCTCCGAGGAACAGCATCGGAAACGTAATGAATCCAGCAATCGGCCCTGCACTTTCGGGGTTTTTCGCAATTCCGGCAATAATGAACCCAAGTGACATAAACGCAAGGGTGCCAAGTACAATGAAAAAAATCAGGGCAAGCCATGAACCTGCGACCTCTATGCTAAAGACGAAATGGGCAATGAGCACGACCAGCATAGCTTGGGTTCCATTAAGGAGTAAGCGCGCCGTGATTTGAGCAGCAATGAAGGTAGAGGCTTTTAGTCTCGTTCCCTGCATTCTTCGCAAAATTCCTCTTTCACGCCAGGCAGAAATCTGGCCTGCGACTCCATTCATATTGTTGCTCATGATCATCATGGCGACGATTCCTGGTACGAGGAAGTCAACATAACGTATATTCATGGCTTCAATGCCCACCTTTTCAACGGTTACTAACGGCTTGTAGTCCACAAGGTCTTTACTGTATTGATCAATGATTCCGTTCACAACCGTTAGGCCAAGCTCTGAGGTTGCAAGGTTTTTCTCATTATAATAAACGGGAAGAGAAAAGGCTTGTTTCTCATTCTTCACGTTTGCTTCATAACCTTTTGGGATGTCAACGAGAAGCTGGATGTCTCCATTTTTCACCGCTTGTTTTCCGCTTTTGACTTTTTGATATTTTTTTATTTTTAGACCTTCATGCTTATTAAACAATTCTACTAAATCCTTCGAGGCTTCCGTTTGGTCAGAATCGACCATCCCTACTTTTAACGATAGATTGTTGCCTTTTCCGGCAAAGGATCCGAGCGCCAGCATTAAGATAATCGGGAAGAGTAACGTAAAGAATAAGACCTGTTTATTTCGAGCAAAAATCCGTAATTGCGCGATCGTTAATTGCCAATATGCTCTCATGATTCCCGGATGCTCCTTCCTGTCATATGAATGAACACATCCTCTAATGTTGCGAAGCGTGTTTGTAAATCCTCAATCTTGAACTGATGTTCCGCAGAAGCCTGGATTAAGGACGTTAAAGCAGTCTGCAGATCATCCGTATATAACTGGACGAAAGTATCCTTTATGGACACCTCTTTCACACCTTCCATTTTCAAAAACCACTCCTGCTCAGGTGGATTGCTCAAATGGAATTCTACTGTGCTAGTAGATTGGAGTTTTTTCACTAGATTGTCCGGCGTGTCAAGAGCAATCAGTTCTCCTTGATCCATGATTCCGATGCGGTCACAGAGAACATGGGCTTCATCCATATAATGCGTGGAGAGAATGATTGTTTTTCCTCGCTCCTTTAAACGTAAGACGATGTCCCAGAGGGTTCTTCTTGCCTGGGGATCAAGGCCAGTCGTTGGTTCATCGAGGAACACAATGTCTGGATCATGGATCAGTGCTAGCGCAATGGCGAGACGCTGCTTTTGCCCTCCAGACAGTCCCTTGATGCGATCGTTCCGTTTTTCAGTCAGGAGCATATCACCGATTAGTTCATCAATGTTCACATGGCTTGGATAAAAACTTCCGTACAACTTCAGGATCTCTTCTACTTTTAATAGCTCGAATAAGGAGGTGGACTGCAGCTGTACCCCAATGACCTCTTTGACTTTGTTCACTTCTTTTTTCACATCAAAGCCAGCAAGAGTTGCCGTTCCTTCATCCGGCTTTCTCAGACTAACTAACATTTCAATGGTAGTCGTTTTCCCAGCTCCATTCGGACCAAGCAGACCGAAAATTTCTCCTTTTCCCACCTGAAACGATACTCCATTAACCGCAGTGAAGGAGCCATATCGCTTTTTTAATCCTTTTACATCTACTATTATGTCATTAAGCATGACAAGCCTCCTTATAAGGGAATGATCTTGAATTTTGAAAAAACTCATCCAAAAAAAGAAACAGCCATTAGGAAGCTGTTTCCTTTCTATTATACGCGATGGTGATCGGCTCTCCAATGCTGAATTGCCTTTTTAATCTCACCTGGTGGAAGATTCTCTGACTTCACGCGCTCAACCAGCTCCAGGTATTCTTCATCTCCTGCAAATCTTAGTGCTATCACTTGCTGCAAAGAAAGCTCGGAGTCTAATTGATTCCCAGTTAATCGATAATAACGAAAATTTTCCTCATTACGGATGATTCGATCCTGTAGCTGAAGTGCATACCCTCTAAGCCTTACCGTTATTAATACAAGCATCAGCGCAAACCCTAACACAATCACACTCAACAGCCACTGACTGCCAAGATGCTGAAAGAAAAACACAAGCGATAAAATAAGTGTAATAAGTCCAAGTAAAATGATCCCAAAATGAAATATCGGGTCCATTTTTCTATGGTTTTGATAATTTTGCTCCATATTAACAACCTCCCAGGGACGTATCTAGTGCTTCTCTTCTCACTTCACATTTTGTCAGCTCTCATCAACACACCGTTCATACCGGACCTACAAGCTTAAACAGCACCTGCATTTTTCACTTTTGATTTAATTAATGTTGAAAGGTCATTTACTTTATGAGAATTCGAAAAATTTTCAAAAACAATATAATCATCATCATAATGCATCATTAACTTTTTGATAAATGGAATAGTTCCATAGACAATTCCGTCACTATCATTAAAGTTTAAAATTTTTTCATATTGAAACTCCCATTTCATGCCTTTTCCAAACATTGCATCTGCACAAAACAAAAGCTTCTCGTCTGTCGCTGCCAAAATGCCCGACCTGCTGATATAGCTCAAATCTATTTGACAGTACAAGGAAGATAGCACATTCTCCGTCTCGGTTAAATAGGTCTTTGCAGTTTCTAAATCAGCTTTCATAAATTACTTCCCCCTGTCAGCTAACAGTCTTCATTCACAACCGCTTATCTTTATTGCCAGTTGCAAACCCGTTCGAAAACATTGTTACAACCATCAATTTTAGTCCACTGAACGATTTCATCTCCTCCCCCTTACTTATTCATTACATATGCAACAAAAACCTTTAATTTCCCAATTAAAAACAGCTTTATAAAGCATATGGGATCAAATTGATTTACATTCTTAACAAGTTCTTTCCTTGCATTTATCCTTGAACACAACTCCAGGGTCCAGTTGCAAGGAGAAGATTGCAAATCATCTTTAACTCCTTATGCCCCTTCCCATTTCGCCTCCCGTATGAAACAAAAGAACCGTCCCCATGTTCACAAAAAAACTGAACAGGAAGATTCCTGTTCAGCCTCATGATTATTTCTTTTTAACTAATTCATACCCATTCTGCTGGATGGCGTATTCTACACCTTGCTGAAGACTGGAGAAGGATTGAATTCCTTCTATTTTTACGGTTGAACTTAATATTTGGATGCTCAGTTCAGCTGACACGCCGACAATAAAGCATTGGCCACCGATCAGGCGAATCGACTGGATCAATTTTTGGATGCCGTGAATGGTATATGAATCGACATGCTTAATACCCGTTAAGTCGATTAATAGGTATTTAGCTTTCAGTCTGCTAAGTTCAACTAAAGCCTTTTCAATTAAATTGCTGAGCCGCTCTTCATTGTACTTGCCAATCAAAGGGATGACAAGAATATCCTTAAGAACCGGGATGATTGGGGAGGAGAGTTCTTGGATCAAAGAGGAAAGCTCTTCCGTACGTGTTTCCACCTTTTTCTCCAATTCCATAATGCTTTCCTGCTCTTTTTTTCTCGCTAATTCATGGATGTTTTGCGAAATGGTCACATCAGATGGGAAGATCTCTATTTCATCATAATCATGGCCTTCAAGTTGGCTATGCACCATCTTATACCACATGTTTTGCTTGAAAAGACCGCTGAATATGCCTGCCCAATGACTTGGAAGCAACACTCCAGCTTTATTTTTATCGGCAAGCTTGAAAATGCGATGTTCCCAGCTATTGCGTATTCGCACGACAGCCCTTTTTTCCTCATAAGAATACTCATGAATCTCAGAGATTCCCCAGCCAGCGCTTCTGTATATATCACTATACTCATTCAACAGCTGAACCACATCGGTTCTTCCTTCATAATAAGAGCTTACAAGTAGTCCCATGCGAAAACCTGTCACTTCATATACGGTCTTCGACACATCATTTCCAGAAATTTCTTCAATCGTATTTAAAAACAGCTCGATTGCTGAATCCCAGAAAAGCAGTGCAGGGGCCCCATCAAATGTAAGTTCACCCTCCTGGTCATTCCATACGAACTCATTTTTGTTCACTCTAATCTGATAGTTTGAATTCCCCATTTTTCTCTCCCTTGATAAACTGAATTAATTCTATAATATCTTAAAACAAAGTAATATACCAATTCACTACCCTTTTATAACAAACTCTTACTAGTAGTTGAGACCGAGAATCGAAACTTTAATAACATAAAACCACATTATTTAACCATTTACTCTAAGTCATGCTCCTTTACTATTCGCCTCCGGAATGTAGCACAAGAACCGTCCCACCGTTTACATTGGGGAAATGCCAAAAAGGCTGAAGCGGTATTTAGAGGGTTCAGCCTTTTTTGTATTAAAATTATTGTGCCTTCCGCTCATATTTAATCACAAAAACCGGTTCATTTTGCATCCATTCTGCAAACAGCACATCTTCATAATGATGGATCTTCTGCTTTTCTAACTCCTTCTTCAGCCACTGTTCATCAAACCCGGCTTCTTTTAAATTTTCGCTCACTACTTCTCCGTCGACGATCAAATTAATCGGTAAACTCGGGGCATCTGCTTTGATTTTCATATCACTATTTTTCGGTGTGTCGTAATCCGCCTTAGGGAGGACACTGATCATCCCATTGGTTTCAATGATCGCATATTCTACTTCTCTCAGGGAGAAATACCCTTGCTGCCTGACTAAGCTTTGAAGCTGATTGATATCCAGCTTTGCTTTTTTCAAAGCGTCGTATTTAATTTGGCCTTTATGAACGACAATATTGGGCTCACCTTCTAATAATTTTCGTGTACCGATGAACTTTTGCGTTACCATTTCGGTTACATAAACAAGTGCCGCCCATATAGCAACGGAAAATGCAATTTCTCCGAGTCTTACTTCATGGTCATAGATGGCGTTCCCCAGCAGCTCACCCAGGATGACAGCTGAGATAAAATCGAAAGGGGTTATTTGAGAAAACTGCGTTTTTCCTTGCAGCTTTGTGGCGATAAATAAAAATACAAATCCACATGTAAGCTCTACTGCAATCGATAGATAATGATTCATCACTCCCACTCCTTTTTACCATTATGGAAAAATCCGTGGAATTTGAACCCTAATTTTTAAAAAAGTGATCGGTTTTAGGCAATGTCCAATAAATCCAATTTCTTCTATTATCTTTTCCCTTTCCATACGCCTAGTTGAAAAATGATAGCTGTATAGGTAATGAATATCGATAAGCTTACGATGATGTTCTGATGTTTTTTCCAAAGATCAAGAATCGTTTTTTGAAGGAGGTCCTTAGAATAAAGATAGTAGATGTAGACCAATACCAATGATATGAATATTAAGAAGGTAAAGCGGAGCATGTGCAGGAAGCTGATGCCTCTATGAGAATGTCTTTTTCGCTTATATCCAGTGGAACTTTGGTTAGAAAACTTTGTTTCTGCCATCGACATCACTCCTCTGATCCGATTCAAATTCTACCTTTTTATTATTCTTTGCCTTTGGAGCAATCTCCTTTGAATTCCCAAGAAAAAACAGTCCTAGCAAAGATATACGGGTTCTATTTTGAGGTGTAAATTGAAATGACAGTTTAATTAACACACGAAAAAGCATGGTAATTCGATTATTTATCTTAAACAAAGGCAGATAAGATTGAACTTCTCCCCCGTTTCCCTTTCCCTTTCCCTTATTGGTGTATTTCTTGTCCCTCAATTGAATTTCTGTTATTCCACTAATAAAAAATAACTTTAGGTAAATACTGTACATATAAAATAAGAAGGGGAATAACATGAAAACATTGTGTCTTTTTCTAATATTAGCAATTTTTTCTATGATTTCCTTATTTATTTTGACGAAGAAAATGAACGTCACTAACGTCTTTGGCTGTTATTTTTTATCCAATATTCTTATTACCAATACAGGAATAATCATTAACTTAAATTTAAAATTAACGAAGCAAGATCCCTCAAGTCAATTAATTTTTTGGACACAAAAACTTCCTGAGATGTCTCTCAAGCCAGCCTTACTTTTATGGTTAATTTATATTTTGTTCTCTAAACGTTCAATTTTCAGTAAACTTATTCATCTTTTCATATTCTTAACAGCACTTATTTCTATAGAGTTATATTTCGTTCAAATTGGTTATTTGGAATGGGTAAATTGGAATGTGTTTTATGGATATTTGAGATACAGTCTAATTATTATATTATTAGCTATTTACTCCTTTTATTTAGAAAAACTTATTAATAGAAGCAATGAGGTGAATACGACAAGATGATTTTACCTCTACCTATACATTTTGATGCAAATGAAATTTTCATTATTATTTCCACACTATTATCTTGGGCCATCATGTTTATATTACCTAGACACTTATCTGCTGTTACTATTACTATTATTTGGACATTTAATGTCTTTCTTGCTTTGTCGGCAGATATTACCATTGGTGTAAAACCAAATGACTTTTACTTTACGATCGATCATAAAACACATGAATTATTTGATGAATTATTGCACTTTGTAACTTATCCTACTCTGACTTACTTTGTCGTAAACTTCTATCAACATAATAAACCCAAGGGTTTAAAGCTTCTATTTTATATTATTTTTTGGGCAGGGATAGCAATCGCTCTAGAATGGATTTCTGTGAAATTTCATGTTTTTACATATATGGGTTGGAAATTGTATTTATCCTTTTTCGTCTATTTGGTTGTATTTACCGCTAACATTTGGCTTACGAACTTTACTGAAAAGAGACACCCTTATAAACCCAATTCAACTAATTGATTTAATTAAATCAACATTATGATTGCCGAAGTAATATTCTATAGAACTAGGCTATGCCTTTTTTGCCATGGAAGTTTATCATAATATTCATTATTTCTTTGCGATTCTATTCGTAATTTTAGTATGCTGAATGGCAAAACATTGATATACAAAAAAATAGGGTGCGAAAATCTTTGAGATTTCGCACCCTTTTAGCGTTGGATTTTGCCGTTTTTAACTCTTAAAAAGAACCCATTAAACAGAACCAGTCTTTTCAAATCAAACAAGTTCCTCCATTCTTTTATCAATGTGACTTTACGCTCCTAACAAGCTCCCTCATGGCATTCAGCTTGGCAGACAGCTCCAAAAACCAATCTTCATCTCCAGTAGCTAGCGCCAAATCTATTAGATTAAGAATTTGTTCTTTATTTCTCACATTTGAATTAGGCAATATTTTAACCATATTATTCATTATTGGAATGGTTTTGCCAACTAATTCTTGATGATCACTTGTGGTTACGGTTACCTTCGTCATTTCTTCAAGAAGATCAAATGATTCAACATAACCGATGATTAATTCCCCATCGCGTGATTGGGCCTTTATCCAGTCGCCGATTTTTAAAATGGAATTATTATTGGACATATTTTTCACCTCATTAAAAAATTCCTGCTTAACTGTAATTTTTTTTATTACATTTCCATCATGAAGAGATCTGTACTCTTCTAATTACTCTTCTTTATTGATCAGGTCGACCACTTCTTTTAAGGAATAGTTCTTTAAAAATTCCCCCAAATGTTCTTCAGCACCAAGGAAAATGGCAAATAGGACTCTTTGCATATTGGCTCCAACGACACACCGCTCATTTGATTCAGGACATTTTGGCTGCAATGCGCCTTCAGAAGTTAATTTATATATATCCCAAAGGTTCACATCGCTGAGATCGATCGCAAAAAGAAATCCTCCGCCCGTACCTTCTTTCGATTTAATAAATCCGTGCTTCTTCAACAAACTCAGCACTTTACGAATACGTACCGGATGAACGCCTGCACTCTCTGAAATCGCATCGCTTGTGGACATTCGATCCGGCTGCAGTGCAAGAAAAGTTAAACTGTGAATGGCAAGAGTAAAGTCACTGTTCATAGCCTTGGCTCCCAACATGAGGATCAATTGCAAATCCCCTTATTTACTGTAATATTATATGTTACAGATTATTTTGTCAAAGCTGCTGTTTCTATTGAATCACGCTACGTCCTCCACTGTTTCTCCACTTGCTCCTCGGCTAGACGTTTAATTTGGTCCCATTCCATTTCCCTTTTTACGATCACATTGGTTTGATAATTCTTACCTTTATAATGTACTGTAAGGAATACCTCCCTCATCTTGACCATCCTCCTTCCTTTTTTTAAAGATTAATTAGCCTTGCTTTCCCACTCGATGACAGGAAAAGTCCGAAGACTGCGTGGCAGAAAACGGCGAATTTCTTCATCGTTGTAACCAACCTGCAATCTTTTGTGGTCCTGGATAATTGGACGGCGCAGCATAGTCGGATTTTCAATGATTAATTCATATAATTTTTTAAGCGGGAGTGAATCAATATCCACATTTAATTGCTGATACGTTTTTGAGTTCGTTGAAATAATCTCCTCAGTGCCATCCTCAGTAAGCCGAAGAATCGATTTAATCTCCTCCTCTGTAAGGGGCTCCGAAATAATATTTCTTTCAACATATTCAATTTGATGTTCCTCAAGCCACGCCCTCGCTTTCCGGCAAGAAGTACAGCTCGGTGTGATATATAAAGTGACCATATATAAACAACTCCTTAATAAGGGTTATAAACTGTAATAATAAAAATTACATTTTAGATAAGACTGTATCGTAAGCTTTCATTACTTATTCAATACTGTAATATTAATCTTTACAGTTCAAGAAGTCAATATGATTTTATGCATGCGCTTCAATCTAATGAAGAATATTGTAACCACATCTAAAATAACTGAATTTCCATTAGATCTTCTTAAAAATGTTACCTCCTCACCTGTTCTCCTATTTATTCTTAAGTTTTTGGTTCTATTTAAGCTAAAATATCGGTTTTTTCGAACTAAAAAGCTTATGAATACTAGAGAAACCTCCTTTATCACCACTAAGAGTGGATTTATTACCAGTAAGATTCAGTTTATTACCAGTAAGATCAATTTTATTACTAGTAGCGGCATTCCAATGCAAGCAAAGGGACGTACCTTATGCTTCTTTTTTTAAAAAGTGCTTCCTTAGCTCCTTAATTACAATCTCGCTCCACTTATCAGTCAGGAAGCAAGAGAACCGTCCCCAAGTACCAATGAAAAGTTTTGCTTGTTTCCTATGTCACACCGTGATATAGTCATGATATGACATATTAACAAAAAGTGGAAATGAGCTGCTTACATGGATATTGAAAAAGTCTTGAAGAAATACATCCCGATGACAGAAACAGCATTTTATATCCTATTGTCTTTAGCGAAACCTCGCCATGGATATGGAATCGTTAAATACGTTGAGGAAATATCATATTCACGATTACAACTGGGATCTGGAACAGTATATGGAACATTAACAAAAATGCAAAAAGATGGTGTAATCACAGTATTTGCTGATGAAGAACGGAAAACTGTGTACGAGACGACTGAAATTGGCAGGAAATTAATCGCGGCTGAAATCAGCAGACTTAAAGAGCTTTACAAGAATGCCCTATTGCATGAGGAGGATTTTAAATGATCAAAGTCTTGAGACCGTTTTGGAGCTTTGATGTAGCAGACACTGAGAAGTGGCTTTTGGGTATGTCTGAAAAAGGGTATCAACTGGTGAAATTTAATCGCTGGACTCATACCTTTCACTTTCAAAAAAGCGCATCAAAAACAACAACGTATCGAATTGTATTTGATAAAGTGAAGAATCTATCCCTTTCCAGATCCTTATCAAATGAAGAGTGGGTCAAAGTTTCACAGTCTGGGAACTGGCATATATTCTCCAATGACAGGCCGTTTGATTTATTAAAGACTTCTCCAGTTCGTGACGGAGTAATTCAGCATAACAAGAAAATCATGTATCTTTTAAGTGCTATATTACTTTATTTCACCATAACAGCCATTATGAATATTACATTAATAAGTTTCCAAGGGGATCAAGTTGAAGTTGTCGAAAGCCCCTGGTGGCTGTTAACTTACTCTGTGTTAGTAATTGCAATCGCTCTTTCCTTTATCGGAGTGTATGCCATTATCAAAATCATAAAATCTAATAAAGGATTACAACACGAAAAAAACAAGAGTGATGTATTTAGTAATCGGCCCGAAAAAAGTCTGACTAGAAAACAGGAAAGACAATGGAAACAATCGGGCAAGATCATTGTGAAACGAAAATTCGGATGGATGTATAGTCCCGATAAACTTGAAGAATGGCTTGAAGCAATGGAAGAACTAGGTTATAACCTTTACCGCATAAGCAAACTAGGCACAACCTTCTATTTTATCGTTTCCAGCCCTCGTAAAGTTAGTTATTGTGCAGATTATCAAAATCTTGCTGACGAAAACTATTATCATATTCATAAAGATTCAGGATGGCATTGTATGTTTAGATCGCTTTCCTCCATTCAGAAATGGACGATCTGGGCTAAAGAATTCTCAGAAGGCGAAGAAAAACCACAAATTTATAGTGACAGACCTCAAGCGTTGAAACATGCCAAGCGCGTAGCATTGACATATAGTGCACTGTTTCTTCCAATCATAATTTTATACTTTTTCCTGGTGGGAATATTCATCTCCGACATACTCAACAACCGACTATTAAATTTAAATTTACTTAATAGTTTTATGTACATGCTGACCATTCTGGCATTTGGATCGTTTACAGTTTGATCCTGGTTGTATTATTATCGATTGAAGAAATAGAAACACGGGGACGGTTCTCACGTTCCAAAAAGAAACACAAGAACTGTCCCCACGTTCCAAAAAAAGAAGCACAAGAAGCGTCCCTATGCTTCCAAACTCCCTTTCAACCACTGCCGAGGCCGGTAAAAACCAATCGGTATTTGTATTAAGGTAGTTTGCCCACTTGAATCCATTTTGTATAAATCATCGCTTTTATTCGTATCAAAACCAAGAAGCGGATGCCCTCCCATTCCGAGTGCTGACGCAGTGATTAGTAATCGCTGTACGAGCATACCTGCTTCCATTTGCATAATTCGGTAGCCCCTGTAACCGAATGTATCTTTGAAATAATCCTTGTTTCCTGCTACATGCAGGCAAAGCGGTACTTGAAGTAAATTGACATTATCCATTGACAGACCTGATTGTAAAAAAAGCCGATGATCTCCCTGGCTAATTTCTCTCATAGAATGTGAAGTATGGTCATATAAATAAGCTCCGTTCGGTACTTCCTCTGCATTATATAAGCAGCCATATAGTGAAACATGAGGTCCATTTCTATAAATTACATCATCTAGATCATTACGGTACAAAAATGATTGAGTTGCTTCTTTCAAGAGAGCAGCCAGCTGCTGCTGGCTAACCTTCCCCATCATAAAATCCATTTCTGGTGAATAACGATTTTTGCATGTCTCCGCGAAATCGTACGTCAATAAATCTATGTCAGGCAGATGTATTTCTTTTTCCACGCTCCTTAAGCCAGGTTGTTCATGGAGTTTCTGAAAATCGCAGCTTGAGTGGATTTTCGATGCTTCGTTCATTTCTATTAACATAGGGTACTCTCTAATCCTGCCAGACCGTTCATAGTGTTCTAGAAAAATAATGGGCAGTTCCTTGCATAATTCTTCAGCGGTGATTTCTCGTTGAAATCCCCTTCCGTTATAAGCCCAATTGGTCGTAGCAACCGACAGTGGGATAACTGAATACACACTCTCCTCTTCTTCAGAAAGTCCAATAAGATGGTTTATTGCTGAATCAAGAAACTGGAAGTATACTCCTGACTCAAATCCAAACCGTTTGGCTGTTTCTAATAACTGGCCCATAAGTACGCCAGCATCCAGCCCCTGCAATCGATAGGAAAAGTTATTGTATTTAAAAAAGTTCTTCCAAAATCTTGTTGATACGAATGCTGTGCCAAAACAGTTCGCGATCTCACATCGATTACCGAGAGCACTTTCTAGATATGAATCAACATTTCCTTCCCGGAGTAATACCAGCTGGTGGTGGGCTGCATTATAATGGTACACACCATCCGGCAAACCCTCTACCTTTAAATACATATACAATTCGTTTGGATATAGCGCACCGCCCGAAGCTGCAAACCTCCGATAAGACTGCATTGGGTATGATTCGTTCTCAAGTGCATCCTCTGGATATACAGACTGGCTCACCTGGGTCATGCCATATACGTACCAGAGGAAATGACCGATTCTGTCCAGGTCCGGTTCTGCAGGCGCTGGAATCTCGGCAAGTGTCAGTGGTACTTCCGCAGATAATGGAATAACAGGCAAACCACGGTAGAGCTTATAAGCAAGAGGCGCATCTTCCCAATCCACTTCCCAATTTGGCTGATTGGCTCGATTAATATCAAATTGCAGATTATGCAAAAATTCTTCCAGACTCATCCTCCTAACCTCCTAGTATCTTTAAGGAAACGGATGCGGATGGTGATTAAGCTGCTCAAATGTCAATGGCTGATCGGCATACCCTAGTTCCATTGGGACTTTAAGAACCCGATCCAATCCTGTCAGGCGGGTAAGATGATGACCAAACGTCATTGGGAGCATCCCAGGAATTAACACTTTGACGCAGTGCAGTCCATTCCGTAACAATTCCGGTGCTGTTTGATCAACGACAATCACATCGAGATTCAGGCTGCGAAATACATGGAGGATATCCTTTAAGTCTTCTGTCAGGTCTGAGTTCTCTGACTTCCACTTGAATTCCTCTTTAAAACTTCGCATTGGTCGTTGGTCATCTAGCAAAAACTTGAAGCGCTCTTCTGCCTGTGGAAGCGCGTACAGCATGCCGTGGTCATCCATCTGTCTCACAAGTGAAGCATCGTTGAGCATTTTTTCATATTTCTCCTTATTCTCCTCAAATTTCTCATCAAGGCTCAGCATCATGCCAGCAAGCTCTTGTATCGCGCTTTTAGCCGCTCTTACAGGGTCTAGATGTGCTCCTGCAGCAAGGATTACATTCAGTCCTTTCTCCTTCCTGTTTTTCGCCATCGCCCAGACACTTGGAATTCCATGCTCCATAGTGGAGTTATACAAATACAAATCATACCCTGCGACTGCCCTCATCCTTTCGATCATTAATTCCAATTCCTGATCATCAGCAGAATGTGGGTCAAGACGCGGCAATTTCAACTGCGCATACCAGGTCAACAGGAATGAATCTCGTTCGACTACTTCCATGATTCCATAAAAAATTGCCTCCTCCCTGCTGCCGCCCAGTGCGCAGCCATTGGAGGTTTCATAAACAAAACCGGCTGATCCGCAGCCCAAACTGTAATAGGAAAGGAGCTCAGGTACGAGAATCGGCCGTTCTTCGATTAACGAGTAACCCCAAACCCAATCAATCGGTCGGTCAGGATCAAACTTCTGGAAAGGGAATCCAGGCAATTCATACTGTTCATCAGTGTGTACTCCAACCTTCAATGGGTTTAGTGCGTGTTCCTCGAGATACCGGTAACTTTCATGAACCACCGTCCGTTTACCGCGCGGCTGTAGACCGCAGTGACGTTCCAGTCCTTCCAGAATGGCCGTCAATTCGCTCTCTGCATAGACTTGAGTCCGTCCGGCAGTCCCTTCGTCGCCTGAGAACATTGGCAGATTGACACTCGCATCGGCAAATGGCGTCACCAGGTCATACATCTTGCTGTTGAAAAGACCCATCCGATTATCGAGATAATCTTTTACAAGGACTTGCTTCAGTTCATCCAGCGGTGTACAGCGAAAACTGTCAGCATGGATTTTCGGGCTAGGCTGAAGTGAAACACAAGCCAATTCTGGTGAATCATCCGGTACCTGGCTGCAGACCGGGCATAACGAGTCGGGGACAAAGGAATGCCAGGAGCTGTTCAACGTTTTTAATTCGGTTAAAAACACTCTTCCTTCAGTACGTGCCTCTTTACCTTCTAAAATCTTGCTTGCTTCGGCAACGATTATGTGCGTCATCTTTAATAAACCGGTGTTTGAAGCCCACGGATCTCTTGTAATTCCTCCGTTCTCAGCTAGCTTTTGCTGCACCTCGAGCATTTCATTCCGTTCCTGCCCACCGAGAAGACGCCTCAAATCCGCACATTGAGAGCATCCCGGTGTGTTAGGTCGAACGAGAGGACCAACTATTCCTTCTCCAAACGCAACGAAACCTCTCAGCCACGATATGGATGTCTGTTTCATCACTTCTTCTGCCATTTGATGATCGGCTGGTTTCCAGGTATCATGCAATACCAGAACTAAATCAGTATTTAATGGGATTCTTTTTTCAAAATCAATCTGTCGGAAAACGGGATAGCTTGCTGATAAGTCTTCACATACCCGGTCTGCCAGCCATCCCTCTCCTACAATTACCACGAAGGAACTCATTTTAATTCCTCCTCTCGCAGCAGAACACCGAACACCCCTTCTAATTCCTGTTTAAAAACGGGTTCAAGGTCTAATTCGTATACCACCAGCTGCTTTTGATTTCTTTTTAAGACTTCGATCGCTTCCTTCAAATTCTCAGGCTGTATTGTTTCTCCACAAGCAGGAATGGCGATCCTCTGCACTTCCCTTTCATCAAAAAACACGGATGCCTCCTCTAAGGCAATTGAAGAGAAAGCATCAAAATCGTTCTGAGCTTTGAAGAGCGCATGCTGCAGAGATTTCCTCAGCGCCATTGTAATGTTCAAATCAGCATTTCCATACCATCCATCTCTAGTGCCAACATAAACGACAGGGAAACCATTCAATTCTTCTGCTAATCCGATCATTGGCTCTTCTTGCATCGTGGAAAGTGCCTTTAAATAAAACCCGCACCTTTCATCCTCAATCGTATCCAGCTGCGCAAGTAAAATTGTATTAGTTTGATTCTGCTGTTGTTTTCTTAGCTGCTCAGCCAAACACTTTTGCAGCCCACGGCCAACACTCTCGGCAAACGTTTCTCCCGCTCCGATTGCGACAAATTCATCACTATGATGAGGAACAATCATTCTTCCCAGTCTTGAAGCATAGTCCTCTATTCCGGTTAGGGCAGCCTCTCTCCGTGCTTCTTCATGGGTAAAACCGCTGCAGAGCACCTCATCCAACAATTCTGCCGGCCCCTCTGACAGCGCATCGACTGGCTGAACACGGCACTGCGCTAATGGCAGCTGCTTTGAATCCCCTTCCTCCCAAATATGAAAAAGCCCAGTTTCTTTTGATGTCAGCAGGCTGAAGAAATACAGCAGTTTTTCTGGCTCCACTCTTTCTGAGCGGAGTTCAACCCGCATTTCAAGACTTTCTACTTTTTCAGCTGTGATATTTCCTGTCTCTAGTGGATGTGGTAAAAACGAATGCCAGCTTCCTTCAAGAGTCTCTAAATCTAGCATAAAGATTCTATTTCTCTGGTTTGGCTTTGTAACTCCTGTTGCCTCTTTAAAAAATTCAAAGACTATCATATTCGCAAGCATCGCTCCAGATATTGCTGATCCAACAGGAATCTGCCGTTCTTCCAATACCGAAGAGTGCAAGCGCCTCCATGCAGAATCCCATCCAGCCTCGGAATCAGGATGAATGATTGGGCCAGCTATCCCAACCATTTCGTTGCAAACTGCAGGAAGAAACAATTTCTTATCTGTCCTGCAAATCGCATGGAGGAGGTCCAGCTCCCCTAAATTCCCCTTTTGCGTGACATATAAAACCGAATCGAATGGCTTTATAGTTTCCCGCCACCCATCTTCATTCATGATAACCTCCTGCAACTCCACCTCAGGGTCCGTTTTACGGGCATGGGCAACGAGTTCCATCAGCCGGCCTCTGTTCGTCGGTACCTCATCGGTAATGAGTACATGCAGCTTCGCTGATCCTGTTTCAATCAGTGAAGAAACCAATGAGGTCAAAAACGGACCGGATCCCACTGCCAGAACATTCTTCTTGCGAAAGGCTTCAAACCTCGAAGCACCTGAATCTGATAAACTGTCGACAAACTCAATTTGGGACGCAAATTTTTTCACCACTTGTTCAGGCAGTTGGTGCGGAAGGTCCATGCTCACATCTCGCACAAAGCCATTCCGATACAATACCTCAGCAATCTCAAGTACCCGGTCTTTATAAGGCCCAGGCAAACCGTTTGTCAAATACTCAAGTGAATACTCCCCATTGAACATCGGCAGCAGCTTCTCGACCCATTGATCGATTCCATTTCCTTCGATTCGGAAAGAACATTGATTGTTCCGAAAATAAACGCCGCTATTTGGTTCAGGGAGATAAAACGTGTCCCTCTTCACTTTTAATCGCATAGAAGGGTCCAATTTTTCCATGCCGCTCCTCCTTTGCCCCTGCTAATCTCATCTGTTTTATGACTGTCATTAACATCGTATGTATCTCAATTTGTCCGATATGTCATTGGCTACCAAGAAAAAATAGCCCCTGCGTTGATTGCCTGCAGGGGCTCTTCACTTTAGAATTTATCGTTCAACCATCCGCTTAACGATGGCAGCGTCCGCAACCGCCACATCCGCCACAACGCATGCATCCTCCGCATCGGCCACAGCCGCCGCAACGGAAGCATCCTCCACAACGGAAACAGCCACCACAGCCAAAGCAGCTAAAGAATGGGAAACCGAAACCTAAGCCAAAGCATCCTCCACATCCTCCAAAACCACCTAAGCCGAGGAAAATCCGCTCGTCACCAGCATTATATTGATTTTGATCCCAAGTAATTGGCTGAGTCGCCTGGAAATCACCAACATTCAGCCTTTGAAGTTCACTGTGAAAATCATTCATCATCTACATTACCTCCCAAACAATTTACCAATGGCTCTAGAGACTAGAAACAAAAAAGTCGAGCTTACTACAAACAATTCTGTATACAAGGTAAATACATTAATAATTGAGAACACTCCCCAACAATTTATGTACTATGGGTGGGTATTGCCACTGATACAAAAGCCTATTTTCGTAAGAACATGGGTGAACATGGGGACGGTTCTCGTGTTCCAAATACATCCGAACATTCGCTGAGGTTCACCCGTCGCTTGCTTTTCCTTGTTTGCACATTTCCTCATCAATTAAATAGAAATTGATTTTATCAGTGACTAGTTAAAATATTTTACTAGTAATAATCGAATCAAAAATAGTCACATACCAGCCAAAGATGTAAAATAAAATTGTATTCGAACATATTTTAGGAGGCTAAAGCCTATGAAAAACCATGAAATTGATTACAAGATTTATGGGGATGACATGCAGTTCGTGGAAATCGAGCTGGACCCAAATGAAACGGTAGTGTCTGAAGCGGGAAGTCTGATGATGATGGATGATCAGATCCAAATGGAAACCATCTTTGGTGATGGCTCAGGCGGCAACGGTGGCATGATGGGAAAATTATTCGGTGCCGGTAAGCGGATGCTGACAGGAGAAAGCTTGTTCATGACGACCTTTACCAACACTGGGCATGGCAAGAGACATGTCAGCTTTGCATCGCCATACCCGGGCAAAATTGTTCCTATGGATTTAAATCAGCTTGGCGGAAAAGTCATTTGCCAGAAGGATGCGTTTCTGGCTGCGGCAAAAGGTGTCACAGTCGGCATCGAGTTTCAAAGGAAGATTGGTGCAGGATTTTTCGGCGGCGAAGGCTTCATTATGCAGAAGCTCGAAGGAGATGGAATGGCTTTTGTTCACGCCGGCGGAACGATACATAAAAAAGAACTTTTACCAGGTCAAGTTCTCAAGGTCGATACAGGCTGTCTTGTCGCGATGACGAGCAATGTCGATTACAACATCGAAATGGTCAAAGGAATCAAAACAGCGTTATTTGGCGGGGAAGGTCTATTTTTTGCAACCCTAAGAGGACCAGGAACAGTATGGATCCAGTCCCTTCCATTCAGCCGCCTGGCAAGCCGCGTATTTGCAGCAGCTCCTCAAGCAGGAGGCCAAAACAGAGGAGAAGGAAGTGTCCTCGGCGGAGTATTCAGAATGCTAGATGGAGATTGATCGTAACCATGGGGACGGTTCTGATGTTTCAAAATGGAACATCAGAACCGTCCTTGTTTTTTTACTGATCATTCAATCCTTTTCCACTGAGAATTTGCTCTATATACTTCTCAACCCTTGAAGTTCGTGTTTTGGATTGTTTGGGTTGAGAAAAATAAAGAAGGTATGCTCGTTGCCGTCCTGGCGTCAATGCTTCAAAAGCAGTTTTCAAGGCAGCGGTTTCATCGAATTTGATTTGAAGTTCCTCAGGAACTATGTATTCCGTAGTTTTTTTAAAATCCACTTCCAAACCGGCTTTTTCTACTTCAATGGCTTCATAAATATAGGCTTTCAAAACGGTTTCTATTTCAGTTATTTCTTGAACATTCGTAAACCGAATCTGCCGCGCCGCCTGCACATTCTCCGTCTGCTGGATTAAAATATTATTCGCATCCTTTAACAAGGCTCCTTTATGAAACAAAAGCGCACAATAATCTTTAAATCCATGGATCAAAACGATATTTTTATTCTCAAACGTGTAGCAGGGATGCATCCACTTAAATTCTTCGGTCAGCTCACAGCCACAGTCGAGAACGATTTTTCTCAACGTTTCATATTCTTCCTTCCATTTATCAGCCTTACTTAAAAATTCATCAACCTTAGGATTCAATCTATTATTTGTCATCAAGGAACCCCCATGAACATGGGGACGGTTCCGGTGTTCCAAAAGGAATATCAGAACCGTCCCTGCGTTTTTTATTGAGATACATACAAAATTTGATAAATCGCTCCATTTAATTCTTTTACTTGTTCAACATCATTTATAAAGTAGAACGCTTCGTACTTCCATTTGTCTGGGTTGTAAATCACGATATATTCAGTATCTGCGATTGCTGGAATACTCTCTTCTATTTTATCTTTTAAATTATTTAAGCTTTCCTGCGGTTTTATTTCTCCTTTGATTTGAAAAAGATATGTATTCTCCTTGATTCTAGAGGTAGTTGTATCAATGAGCGGGACACCAATATTTACGTTTTGCCATCCAAAGGAGTTGAGTATATTGTCGTAGTAACCGTTAAATAAAAACTTGTTTAGTCCATTGCTGCCTTTCCAAAGATAGAATGGGCAATAACTATTTTGCAAATTGTGATTGATTCCCTTTTCGGTTATTAGATAGAGCTTGAATTTCAGGTCTTCAAATCCGTCTGTTTTATGACCATTATTTCTTACCCGTTCTCTGATTATTTCCATATCATAATCACTAGGCAACGTAATCTTATATTGAGTGGCGATCATTTATTTATTCCTCCTGATTACTGAAGTGTTGAAAAAGCTTGAATGGATGATTGCTCATACACCAATTACTTAACCATTTTAAAAACTGAGCTTCTCCCCATCATCAGGAACAATGACATTCGTTAATTCATTTGCCTCAACTGACTCCTTTAATGTGCTCCGTTTCAATAAACAATGGTTCCATGTCTCCATATGGACAACTACAATGACGGAATCTGATGCAAGGCTGCTGACTTTCTCTATGTCATTAAAGCCCATTGTGATTGGATCTCCTGTCAGGAATTGAGCTTCCCCGCCATTTAAAACGATCACTTTAGGTTTTGTGGTCTTTATAGCATCCTCTACCTCATCGCACCACACAGTATCACCGGCAATATACAGTGTCTCTTCAGCTTCAGTCGCTAAAACAAATCCCGATACTTGGCCCATCGCCTCTGCCAGTTCACCAGTACCATGTCGGCCACCGGTTCTTGAAAGCTTGATCCCGCTCCATTCCATTTCCGTTTCCACCTTCATTACATTGGTAAAACCAAAATCGAGAAGCTTCAAATCATCTTCCGGCTGGCAAAAGACTGCCATTTCCTTTGGCAGGGCTTGTATAGCAGCATCATCCAGATGGTCTCTATGTAAATGTGTGACAATGAGTGCATCGACATCTTGAATGACTTCTTCAACTGTAACAGGAAGATTAACCAAAGGGTTACGATCTTCATTAGCAGCATTGGAAACTGGATCAAGGCTTCCCTTTTGGCTAAACATAGGGTCTACCAGAAAAGTAAGGTTATTAAATTTGATTTTCAAAGTAGCATGTCTGATTAGCTGGATCTCCATCTTTATTTCACTCCTTTTTTTTATGGTTATTTAAAAGTTTTCTCCAAATGAACAGAGTGCCAATCCAATAGTAGTTCAATACCACAAGATTAAGCAGTATTTTCCCGATGATCAGTCACTGGAGGAAGGAATAGGTAATCTCCTTTTTCATTTTAAAAGAAATCAGATAAATTTATAAGATTAAGCTTTCGACAATTCGTGTAAATGCAAAAAACGGCAGTTCTCAAACTGCCGCTGTTCCATCGGTTATTTTCATTTATGCATGGGCAAGGATTGCCTGCTGCACTGTTCCATACGTATTTAATTTGGAAAAATCGATACCCGCATTGATCACATTAATAGCCAAATCTGGACGAATGCCTGTCAGCATCGTTTCGATTCCAATCAAGCCCAGCACCTTATTTACATTGAAGATCCTTGAAGCCACTTCCGCATCAATATTCGCGATTCCAGAAAAATCAATGATCAGATGCCTGATTTTTAGTTCGCTGATCCTTGGAATAACATGGCTCATGATATGGTCACTGCGTTCAAAGTCGAATTCCCCAATTAACGGGAGGATGGCCATTCCATTTTGCAGAGGAACGACAGGTGAAGATAGTTCGGTAATGATTTTTTGGTTCTTTCTATTCATGTCATGGGCTAATCTTTCACGATCCAACATTGATTCCGTAATACTCAAATCTAGTAAAAAGCTAATCCGGCTATTGACATAAACAACTTCCTCCGTAGAAAGCCCTTCGTTCATTGATACTTTGGTCAGCATATTAATTAATTGAAGGCGAGTCTCTGCATATGGTTTTAATATATTTGCGATTTCTTCATAGCTGAATTGATAATCTCTTTGATTTGCCTGCTGCTGTTTATGCCAAGCGATGAAATTTTCGGCTACTTCTTCGTTTGATAAATTCAACGTGTTCCCCAGGAACGCTAAAAATTCAATATTCGTCTTGACGGACTGCTCGATGATTTCTTCAGGCAGCTTCATTTCTAGCTTTCCTAAATTATAAGCAACAATTTCTTTACTGATTGCTTCAGCATTCTCAGTCAAATATTGTGAAAATCTCTCGATTGGATGCACTGTTTCCAGCTCCTATGTCTAAAATAATCTATACGCTTTCATTCTTTTATAGATTATAACATGACTATGTCGTTTTTTAGCAAATCTTTATCATTTAAAAATTATCAATACATTCAGCAATCGAGTACATTTATCTATTAATTCCGGCAAACAAACATAGTATGCCCGTATGAAATTGGTTCACTTTATCATGAATATTTCACAGTAATTGTGCTCCGTTCATGTGTTATACTATGATTTTGATCCAAAATTTCGGAGGGACATTATGCTTTCTCAATCATTTCTGCAGTTGAATACTATTTTCATTAGTATATTAATAGAAGCCATTCCATTTGTGCTAATTGGTGTTCTGATTGCTGGTGTCATTCAGATTTTTGTCACGGAAGAAATGCTGGCAAAAGTTTTACCTAAGAACCGGTTTCTTGCTGTAATCTATGCGACCTTACTAGGTGCCTTGTTCCCTGCCTGTGAATGCGGGATTGTTCCAATCGTCCGAAGGCTTCTCCAAAAGGGTGTTCCTTTGCACGCTGGTATTGCATTTATGCTGACAGGACCAGTTATTAATCCTATCGTTCTTTTTTCAACTTATGTTGCATTCGGAAATAACTGGGAGATGATGTTGTACCGCGGTGGGCTTGCAATTATCATATCGTTCATCGTTGGGATCATTCTTTCCTATCAGTACAAGGATAATCAGCTATTGGATAAGCTGGCTGTTAACCAACATCATCACATCAGTCATGAGAAACAAACAATATGGGGGAAATTGATGGATACCCTTCGTCATGCTGTTGAGGAGTTTTTCTCAGTTGGAAAATATCTGATTGTGGGTGCATTTGTTGCAGCTGCGATGCAAACCTTTATTAAGACATCTACTTTATTGCAAATCGGCCAGAATGAGGCATCTTCTTCACTAGTAATGATGGGCTTGGCGTTCGTTCTTTCCCTTTGTTCTGAAGCAGACGCATTTATCGCCTCATCGTTTTCGAGCACTTTTTCTACCGGCTCATTAGTGGCTTTCCTGGTGTTTGGGCCAATGGTGGATATTAAAAATACACTGATGATGCTTGCCGTGTTCAAGAAACGTTTCGTCGGACAATTAATTTTTTATATCGCCATTTTAGTACTGGCAGGATCCATGCTAATTGGGGTGATGGTATGATTCGGACTCTCATTTTGATGCTGTTTACGTATTTCTTTTTCCATTTGCATGCATCTGGGAATCTCACAAAATATATAAATATGAAATATTCTTATTTATCCTATACGGCTATGTGGATTCTTGGCGTGTTGACGGTGGTACAGGCTTATTATTATTTAAAGGGGTCTGATTCAACAGCCTGCTCATCAGAGGGCTGTTGTGACCATGATCATGACCATGAAGACAATATGTCTTGGTATAATCGGATTTTTATTTACGCTATTTTCATCTTTCCTTTGATTTCAGGTTTCTTTTTTCCGATTGCAACTTTGGATTCAAACATTGTCAAATCCAAAGGTTTTTCATTTAAAGCATTGGAAACGAATGATCAATATGCCCAGACTCAGTATTTAAAACCCGATACTAGTGTTTATTATGGGAAAGAGGGATACGATGAGCTCATGAACCAAGAGCTCAAGAATTATATAGACAAAGATAATATAGCCTTGAAAGAAAAAGATTTTCTAAAGGGAATGGAAACCATCTATCAGTTCCCCGGGGAGTTCACGGATAAAACAATCGAATTTGATGGCTTCGCCTTTAAGGGAGAATCAATCAGTAAAAAGCAAATCTTCATCCTTCGGTTTGGCGTCATCCACTGTATCGCAGATTCGGGAGCATTCGGCATGCTCGTCGAGTTCCCAGAAGAAACAAAGATCCAGAATGACCAGTGGCTCCATGTAAAAGGAAGATTAACAACAAAGTACTATCAGCCATTCAAAGCCAATATCCCCGTCCTGAAAGTGGAAAAGTGGGATACAATTGACCAACCCGAAGACCCATACACCTATCGCTCCTATTAGAAGCAAGAGCCCCCCTCTTGCTTCTTTTTTTGGTACATGGGGACGGTTCTCATGTTTCACTATGTAATATATATTTTACATAACGGAATATATATGTTACATCGGCATTTGAGGAAATAAAATGAAGAATAACGTCAAAATGGCACGAATCACAGCTAATCTCACACAGCAGGAATTGGCAGACTTAGTTGGTATTACAAGACAAACGATTAGCCTTATTGAAATAGGAAAATATAATCCATCTTTAAAGCTTTGCCTGCAAATCTGCTATGTCGTCAACAAGTCATTGGATGAACTCTTTTGGGTGGGTAAGGGGGATTTCGAATGAAGAAAATAAAAGATGAAAGACTGATTCTGAGTAACCTCGAACACATCAAGGTCACTTACATCATCCAAACGATTGGCATTTTATCTATACTAGGGTACGACTTCTTTCAAGGCGGATTGGAAGGAATGCGTCAGAATCCACTCTGGTTGGTATTTATTTTAACGTCAGTTGTTTATGCGTACTTATCAATGAGGGAAAACGTGGAAAAAGAAAAAGAAGTAAAACAGCCTCGAAAATCATTTTTTGTAAGCATTGCTGTATTGTCGATCATCGTATTGACAGTAGGTTATCTCACTTTCATTTCCCCTGACTCAACTTCAATAGATGGCCTAATAATCGGTACAATCTTATTTATCTGTGGAATTATCCCCGTATATTATATTTATCGATTACGAGAAAAACAAAATCAGGATTTCGAAGATTAACAGTAACAAAAGAGAAAACAAGGGGACGGTTCTCGTGTTCCAATTTGGAACATGAGAACCGTCCCCCTGTATCAAGACGCTGTTGCTTTTTTACTATTTTGATTAAGTTTGGTTGCCTGGTCGACCTTTCTGACTTCACTCCACTTAAACACGATTACTCCACCAATAATGAACAGGACACCTGCTAATTGTTTAATCGTGAACGGTACTTTATCAAGTCCCATCAATCCTAATGAATCCCATAATACCGCGAACCCTAGCTGTGAGGTTAACACAATCGAGATCGCAAATGTGGGGCCCAGGTATCTGATGCCCTGGACAATTCCTGTTATGACGCCGATTCCTAATAAGCCGCTGAACCAGTACCAAGGTTTCATATTTTGCAAATTGAACATTTGCGAGCCTTCAAAGAATAGTCCCAGGATGAAGGAAGCCAGGAATCCCAAGCCTAATACCAATACCGTAGTGGCCCATGAGCCGGCTTTTTCATTGACCTTGCTGTTGAAGATGTTCTGCAGGCCAACAAGCGTCCCTGCGATGATTGCACTTACTAATCCAAGAAGCATACCATTTCCTCCAAATCGTCTTACTCATATAAATTGTCATTAGCAAGGTGCTTGAGCCCTTGAAGATTTTTTATCAGGATGGTTCCCTTGCTGCGCTCAACCAATCCTTGCTCACAAAACTGCTGAATCACCCTATTAAGATGTCTATAGCTTGTTCCAATTAAATTAGCTATATCTGGGAGATGGGATGTGCTTAACTGCCCATTAACCAATAATTCATTTTCATCATAGGCGATCGATACCAGATAGCTTGCTAAACGTGCCTCGACCGGGTACATCAGGTTGAGACGCATCGAATTTGATTTTACATAAAACTTCTTTGTAATAATTTCAAGCAAAAATTGCAAAAACGGAGAATGATCCTTTAAATATTTTCTAATTACGCTCTGACGGACACCGATCATCAACACGGGAGAAACTGCCTCTACTGTATTAATCGTGTCAATCCCCCTAACGTATTCAATATCCCCGATTACCTCCAACGGAGTTTTGAAAGAAAGAATCAGAGTCTTCCCCTCTTCCGAAGTTGTAAAAATCTTCACTTTCCCCTTAACTAGTACAAAAAGGTACTGTGTAGCTTCTCCTTGCGAAAAGATCAGCTCACCTTGTTCAAAAGAATATAGTGATAAAAATGGAATGATATCCTCATTAAATATGGCTTCAATCCCGTAGGTTTGCAAATACTCCATCAACCGTCCTGGATCTTTTATTTCATTCATAAAAACTATCCCTCTATTCCTTTTACAATGATCACAACAAATCAAACTGGTTACAATCCGAGAATCACAACACCTGCTATCATCATTGTAATCCCAATTAGCTGAGGCATCTTCATTTTTTGCTTCATGACGCCGAACCATCCGTTCCGGTCAATCAATACCGTCATTCCCAGTTGGGAAATCAACATGGCTGAAACGGTAAGTGTCACTCCGATAAAATGGATTGCAGTGACATTTCCAAATACAACAATGGCTCCAAATGTACCGCCAATTAAATATAAGGGCTTCACTTTCTTTATCCCTTGCCATTTTCGCTCACGTGCAAACATCAGTATGATAAAAGCCACCAGAAATCCTGTGAACTGAGTGATCGTTGCTGTTTGCCATGTTCCAATGTCCTGGCTGATTTTCGAATTCGCTACACCTTGAAGGGTAATAAACGCCCCTCCTAATAATGCAAAAATAATGCCTCTCATTGTCTCTCTCCCTAATACCTGAATGTAATATATCCATTAAATGATAAATACAGGCATGACGGAAAGGACATATGTCCTAAATCTGTTAAAATGTTGATTAAATTATTTCCAACCTTCAGCTGTATTGCTCATCATCTGTTTATATCCATGTGAAAAATAGGCTTGTTTTTGTTTGAAGTTCACCCCTGTGTGGGAGTAAACTATATAAAAATGATACGGATAAGGAGTAAGCTATGTCTAAATTCAAAAAGCAGCATAGCCTAAATAAGCAGTGGAATAGTTCTCATAATCCCATTGATCTTAAGAAGCTTCTAACGATTTTGCGCGAAAACAGGCGGAAAATCAAAAATAACAAGCAGCTTTATTACGATCCGCAGCAGGATGAGGCGGATATAAAGGAGTATTACCGAGGGTCAGAAGCGATGGACCTTTCGGAGCTGGCTCTTTTTTATAAATTCCACACGATTGTTTCAAAAACACACGAAAATCAGATTCCCTACTTCCTGAGTAAGGACTTATATTTATATACATGGGTCGATTTGTATCCAGATGGCTCCGCAAAAAGTATCTATTCAAGCGAAAAAAAAGATCCAGAGACCTTGATTAAAGAGGACCAGGAAACACTCAGAAAAAAGTATGATGAGTTCCGGAAGCGGTCCAGGAAATTCCAGCAGCACGGATTTCAGTCCATTAAAGCTCTTAAGATCTTTGAAGAAACATTCAAGATGAATACCGAGCATATTGTCCCCCAATCATGGTTCGAAGGAACAGAACCAATGAAGGGCGACTTGCACCATCTATTTGTCTGCCACCCGAAATGCAATATCAAACGTTCCAACTTTCCGTATACGGATTTCGATTTTTACACTCCAGAGTCACCGGATGAACAACTAAAAAATAATTGCGGTGTAAGTTCCGGCCTCCTCTTTGAGCCAGAACACGGAAAAGGCACCAGCGCCAGAGCTATGCTTTACTTTTTACTTCGCTATCCAAAAATGATCAAAGAGGAATATAAATTGCAAGTCGATATCGATCTGCTCAAACGATGGGTTCAAGAATTCCCGCCAACCCTGTACGAGAAACACCGCAACCAGGCCATCTACTATATACAGGGAAACCGAAATCCCTTTATCGACTTTCCGAACCTGGCAGAAAAGATGATCTTTCTATGAACATGGGGACGGTTCTCTTGTTCCAAAATGGAACAAGAGAACCGTCCCTCTGTTTTACTCTGCTTTAACAGTCCGGAAGATTAGGTATATCCTTTCTTTTTCAATCTAATTGGTCACTTCCTTATTATTTTTCATATGAATTCATTGCTTACATAGAAATGATCTGCTGATCTAACTGTTTTATAATGATTTTTTTATGTCTGAATAACCATTTTCAATTATATCTACGGTTGAAGAGAATAAATGAACGGTTGCAATAATTTTATTAACGGTTAGCCGAATTTTATTAACGGTTAACCTCGTTTTATCTACGGTTGAAGTTACGAGTGCAAAAAGTCACGATTAAAACACAAAAAGCCAGCCTTGATTCAAAGGCCAGCCGCTAAAAAACCGTAATTAATCTCTTTTATCCACGAACTCGTCCTTCAATCCCACGCAAAACTCTCCCCAGTCACACAACCTTGCCGCTAAAGCAGGAAAATCACAACCGTCCCTCTGTTTCCCTTTGTTTCTCTTCTTTTATCAAACTAACTCCTATCAATCCCATTAATGAAAACAGGACGGGAATGGTAAATCCATAATGATAACCAAGGTTTATAGAATTCGGAGGAAATAAATCAAGCACTTTCCCAAAAATAATGGGCAATAATACCGCGCTGAGGAAGCCTCCCATATTGGCAAAGCCAGATATCACACCGACTTCTTCTATACGAAAGGATTTTCGTACCACAGCGAAGGTTAATGAACTCGCCCCATTTCCGAAACCAATGATAAACAGTAAAATCACTACCATAATATAAGGAGGTTTTACACCAGATAAAAACAACACGATCCAGCTAAAAAAGACAATCAGATGAATAATAAAATAGATCTTTTTTATAGCACCGAGCCGGCTTGAAATCCAACTAATTAAGGGACCTCCAATGATGGCTCCAAAAAGTCCATACATGATCAGCTGGCTTGCCACTGATCGGGATAAGTCAAACACATGAATTCCATATGGTACTCCCCATGATCCGATAAAACCAACATAAGTGCCGACCACACCGAAATGGCAGAGGAACGTCGCCCAAGCCTGTCGGGTCGAAAGCATTCTGCGAAGAATCTTCCAGACACTTTCTCTTTCCTTCATTGAACTTTTCTTTCGTTTTGTATCATCAATAAATATTTGTCTCGGTTTTGATATCAGAACAGTATATAGAAGATAGGATGAAACCACTAAAATGATAGCGATAGTGAGAAACGGTATTCTCCAGCCTGCGTTTGAAATCCACAAGGAAAAAGGAACGGTAGCAGACAATGATCCAAGGCTCGCTACCATCGAAACCACACCAAGCAGTCCAACAAACTCCTTTGCCTTAAACCACTGGCTTAAAATTAACACCAAGTTCACAAAAATCATTGAATCTCCCGTTCCGACGATAAATCGCGAGAAAATCAAAAGATATTCATTAGGAGCAATACTGTAGAGCAGGCTTCCGACCCCAGTAAGAAGCGTGCCGATAATAAGAAAGCGATTGGGACCATACCGGTCAGATAACAAACCAACCGGTATCTGTAATCCGGCATAGGCTAAAAATTGAATGCTGCTCATAAGGCCGATCGTTGCAGCTGAAACTTGAAAATCTTTCATTAATTGATCGGTAATAAGTCCTGGAGCAGTTCTTTGGCTTACCATTAAAAAGTAAGCGAATAAAACGGTACCAAACACTACCCATCTATAGCTACTTTCCTGTTTGTTCATCTCGCTGTACCTCTTCCGTTTATCATTTTTCGGATGTAACACTCCACGGACGGAATGTATCTTTGGGATTTTCCGTCTCCTCTATAGACCTACCTGTTCATTCTTTTCAATCAATAATACCAAATTTTACACCCTTTAAAAAAATCCTGCTACCAATTCTATATGAAAGCACATTTTATTTGCCTATTAATCAAGTGCGCTAAGAGCACAAAAATAATATCCTTTTTCTAAAATGGGCTTATAGCTAACAACAATCCTTAAATTTCCTTCATATAATAAAAGAATAGTTCAATTCCGTGGAAATAAAAGGAAGCTATATTCATGAGGGAGATGATGATCGTGTCCTATAAACTTTATGGAGCGATTGGTTTTGGTGTTGGTGGTTTAATAGCCGGCTTGGCAGGTGACTACATGATCCTTGCTTTCATTTTTTTCGGTATGATTGGCAGCGCTTTCCTAAGCATACCGGTACGTGATCTAAAATTCACCATTCTATCATCCTTATTAGGTGCTATAGGCTTTTTCTTCGGCTTCACGATTCCAATGTTTGTTGTATTAGGCGTTCTTGATTTAGGATTGCTTTTCGTGGGTTTAATCATGGGATTCCTCGGAGGAGGATTGCTTGGTTTTGCTTATAAGAATATGCAAGTTTTCATCCCTGCTGGCATGATTGGCTTTGGAATTTGGGGATTCGTTATCGACATACTTCGTCCATTTTACACGGTGATTCACCCAGCCATTGTCATGATGATTGCAAGTGCCCTAGCTGGAGCAATCCTTGGATATGCAGCAAATACTGCTAAGCGAGCTGAAAATCATAAGTAATTTTAAAAAAGAATGGGACGATAATGTGCATCCATTGCACATCATCGTCCCATTTTATTACTAATGAAGATCAATTTTTTCAGGAAATTTCTTTCTGCAAAGATTTCTTTCCGGGTGCAAACCAGCCCAATAGAGCGATCGCAATCAATACTCCATAGAAAATCAAAGTCCAAACTGTACTATGAGGAAAATCATGATCCAATACACCGATATCCTCGTGTGCAAGAGTAATGACCGCAAGTTTCACACCAACCCAGGCCACAATAGCGTATGCTGTTGTCTCCAACGCAGGACGTTTCTCAAGCAGCTGCACAAACCAGGTTGCAGCAAATTTTATCAAGATAAGTCCCGCGATTCCTCCCAGAACAACAACGATAAACTGGCCGCCATCCATGCCTCCAAAGTCTTTAAGCGGTGAATCTGGAAGTCCTAGCGCAAGAGCGACGGCAGCGAGAATCGAATCAATCGCAAAAGCCAGGTCTGCTAGAGCAATCTTCCCAACTGTTGGCCAAAAGCTTTTTCCGGCGGCTTTCTCTTCATCATCCTTATGAACATTCTCATTTTCTTTACCAAAACGGGCTTTAATGACATGCTTTAAACCTAGATAAAGAAGATAAGCTGCTCCTATCGCTTGTATCTGCCAAACATTCGCAATGAAAGAAATGGCAAAAAGCGCAGCAAAACGAAAAACAAATGCCATAATAATTCCGTATGTGATTGCTCGTTTTTTCTGATCTTCAGGTAAATGCTTAGCGATTACAGCAAGTACAAGAGCATTGTCTGCTGATAACAACCCCTCTAATCCAATTAAAATGAGCAATGCCCATGCATACTCTAGCCAAATTGAGTCCATCTGCCTCTCACCTTTCTTAACTAAAAAGTCCCTAAAAAGTTCACTATTAATAGAATGACCAAATAAACTACAAGAAATCCCGGTGATCGTTGCTTAGGTAATTTTAAAAGCTACTTTTATTTTCTTAATAATGAAGAGTTTCACGATAAAAACGTTTACTTTGGTTATATCCATTTACCTGTAACTGGTTCATGTTAAACTTTATGTTCCCTTACTATCTTTTAAAACCAATATGATCCTATGCAGAACTCATTTGTTAAACAAGGAATGGAATCATCAATAGAAAGAAAGCACCATCCAACAAAGGACGGTGCAAAAGTTTCAAATTCACGTTATTTTTTTCACTTTAATAAGAATATTTATGCTTTAATAATCTCAATAAATAACTTAATCGCAATCGGCAAAGCCTCTTCATCGATATCAAACTTAGGATGATGATGTGAGTATTGACTCTTTTCTCCGCCCATCCCTACAAATACGAAGGCCCCCGGTTTGTGCAGCAAATAATGCGAAAAATCCTCTGCCCCCATTACTGGCGGGACTGATTCAAAATATTCATTTCCAAAGGCACTTTTAATGACCTCTTCTACAAAGCTGCTTTCTTTTACATCGTTCACGAGCGGAGGTGTTCCCAAAATAAACTCAACCTTCCCCTCTGCTCCAAAAGCAGTACAAATTCCTTCAGTCAGCTTTTGGATCTGAGTTCGCATGGTCTCTACTGCTTCAACTGTCAGTCCACGGACGGTTCCGTGTAGCGACGCAGTGCCAGGAATAATATTATAAGTGGAACCGGCCTCCATTTTCCCGATTGTTACGACACCTGGTGTAATTGGATTCAACTTTCGGCTAACAATGCCATGCAATGCCTGCATAACATGTGAAGCGACATAAATAGGATCGACGGTTTCATGCGGAGAAGCGCCGTGTCCCCCATAGCCTTCAATTGTAATTTCAAAGTCATCACAGGAAGCCATCATCGGACCAGGTGCCAACCCTAGATTTCCTTTTTTCATGCCTTGCCATAGGTGAAGGCCATAAATGGAATCCACGCCTTCCAGAACACCTTCTTTAATCAATTGATCTGCTCCGCTTGGTGTTATCTCCTCAGAGGATTGAAAAATGAGAACAATGTTATGATTCACTTCTTCTCTATTATTTACAATCCATTCCGCTACTGCGAGCAACACTGCAGTATGCCCATCATGCCCGCATGTATGTGCAACACAAGGATTCTTAGAGATATATGGCTTGTCCCCTTCTTCCTGCATTGGAAGTGCATCGATATCTGCACGCAATGCGATCGTTTTTTCTCCTATCCTTCCTTTTATAAAGCCAACAACACTTGGCGGCTGAAAATTTAGGATTTCTATGTTTAATGCTTCGAGTCTGTTGCGGATATATTTACTCGTTTCATATTCTTGTCCAGACAGCTCCGGATATTGATGAAGAAAGCGGCGGTCTTCTACAGCCTGCTTATATAAATTTTCACTGAACGTTGTCATCCCATTGCAACCCCCTTAAATTGAAAACCAGCTAGATTATTAGTTTATTTATCTAAATAGCAACATAATAATTATACAGATTTATCTATAAAAATAGATAGTATACTTTTTTAAAAAGGCTAAGTTAAATCACACTGTGGACATTCAAATAAAACAAACATTCGTTCTCTAAAAGTAAAAAGGGACGCTAGTGAAATTACTACGATTAAGTAGAATGATAATTGATATCTGTCTTTTCTTAGCAGATGTCACCTACTATAGCCCAAGATTATCAGAGCAAAATCTGTAAAATTTTACGAAACAAATATATGTTCAAAAAGTAAATAAATTATTGAACTTAGAGGGGGAACGTAAATGTTGAAGTTATTTTTTATTGTTGGTGTCATGGGCATTATTATTTCCGGTATTTTTATTGGGGCTTGGACGGATGGACAACAACATAGAGCTAATTTCCATTCAGAAACAGGAGACCATAGGAATTTCAGAACAAAAATAGCAATGATTTCTGGTTTTGTTGGATTAATTTCTCTTGGGATTGCTGTAGTAATATACTTTTTATAAACAAAAAATGGACCTTAAAAAAGGTCTTTTTTTCTTACGAAAATCAAAACCATTATTTAACAAAGCCTTAAAAATAGTAAATCCTTATATGTAAAAGGGAGAGTTCACCAAATATCTAGGCAACTCTCCCTTTGATCTACGTTATGATTTCCCTAAAGCTCATCAAACCCATTTGCATCCGACGTTTTCGTATATTGTCTTGATTTTTGCTCGAAGAAGTCTGTTTTACCGAGGTCAACTTCCTGGTAAGCGATGATCCATCTCAGCGGATTGGAGCGATGCCCTTCGAATGGTGCCTGGAAGCCTAATTGTTCGGCCCTTTTATTGGCCATGAATTTGATATACGCTTCAAGGTCTGGCATGAGAAGGCCATCGATTTTGTTGCCGATGATGTGACTTGCCCATTCGATTTCCAATTCGGCAGCTTTATAAAAGGCAGCAGTTCCGAAGTCTTTTAGCTGTTGGGTATCGTATTCAGGATTCTCTGTTAAAATCTCCTTGAAAATCTTTTCAAACAATCCCACATGAAGCTGTTCGTCACGATTGATATAATTGATCATTGTGCTGGTTCCTACCATTTTTTGATTGCGTGCAAGGTTATAGAAGAAGGCAAATCCTGAATAAAAGAAGAGTCCTTCCAAGATCACATCATACACGATGGATCGTAATAGATTAACAACAGTTGGTTCTTCAGCAAATCCTTTATAGCCGTCAGTGATAAAATCATTTCTTTCACGTAAGATCGGCTCTGTTCTCCAGTAATCAAACACTTCTTCCTGCTTTGATTTCGGAACAATGCTTGATAATACATAACTATATGAATGATTATGAACGACCTCCTGCTGCGCCAAAATGATCATCAGTGCATTCAGGCTTGAATCGGTTAAGTAATCAGCCACCTTCCCTGCGTAGTCCGTTTGGATACTGTCCAGCAAAGCTAATAGCCCTATCGTTTTTAAGAAAGCATCCTTTTCGTCTTCTGTTAGAGCTGGAAACTGTTTGATATCCTTGGACATATTGATCTCAAATGGTGTCCAGAAGTTCCCTAGCATTCTTTTATATTTTGGGTAGGCCCACGGAAAGCGGACATCATCCCAGTTCAGGATATTTGAGCTTCGGCCATTGATAATTCCTGTCGCTGCGTTCGGAGCTTCGACATCAATAATAGATCGTTTTTTTATCATGTTTACTTTCCTCCTAATCAACTATGGCAGCTTTCGCATTCATTCATTTCATTACCTGAAGTAGAGCGTAAATAATAGGTCGTTTTCAGTCCCGATTTCCAGGCATCCATATGAAGATCCAGAAGGGCCTTTGCTTTAATATCATTCCTCACATACAAATTAAAGGAAATGGATTGGTCAATATGACGCTGGCGTTTGGCATTCTGCCTGATGCTCCAGTGCTGGTCAATATTGTAGGCAGATTTGTAAAACCAAGTCGTTTTTGGTGAAAGATCCGGTGCTGTGACTGGTATTTTATAATCCTTTTTCTCCTCGGAATATTCGATTCTGAAGACTGGATCAATGCTTGCCGTTGAACCTGCAAGAATTGATGTTGAAGAGTTCGGAGCCACAGCCATTAAATACCCATTCCGAATACCATCTTTTTTTACCTCTGCCATCAGCTCTCGCCACTTTTGAGAGCTATATTCCCTCTTTTCAAAATATCTTCCATTACACCAGTCTGACCCCTCGAAGTATGGGTAGCTTCCTTTTTCCCTGGCTAGTTCATGGCTTGCCTTGATGGTGAAGTAAGCAATTTCTTCATATAAGGAATCACAATACGAAACCGCCTCTTCACTTTCCCATTTGATCCCTTTTAAAGCGAGCAAATGATGCCATCCAAATGTGCCTAGTCCGATGCCGCGATAATTCTTATTGGTCACTTGAGCTTGTAAAACAGGAATCTCGTTGATCTCGATTACATTGTCGAGCATCCTTATCTGAATTTTAATCAGCCTTTCCAGCACATCATCCATTACGGTTTTCGCCAGTGAGATGGATGATAAATTACAAACGACGAAATCACCTGGCTTTTTATAAATAATGATCTTTCCATCCTCGACCTTTTCCTCTTCAAGAATAGTAGGGCTCATATTTTGGGCAATCTCCGTACAAAGATTGCTGCAATAAATCATCCCTTTATGTTGATTGGCATTCATTCGGTTAACTGCATCTCGATAAAACATGTAAGGTGTGCCACTTTCAAGCTGCGACACCATAATCGACTTGAAGATTTCGATTGCAGGCACCACTTCGCGAGATAATTCCGGCTGATACACACATTCCCAATATTTTTCTCGAAAAGATCCCGCGCCCTTTTCTTCATCGTAATAATCCTCCAGCGAATATCCCATTACTCGCCTTACTTCATGCGGATCAAACAAATACCAGTCTCCCCGCTTCTCCACTAGCTCCATGAATAAATCAGGAATACAAACACCAGTGAATAAGTCATGCGTTCGTTGCCGCTCATCGCCATTGTTTAATTTCGCGTCAAGGAATGGGAAAATATCTTTATGCCAAACATCTAGATATACAGCGATCGCTCCCTGTCTTTGCCCTAATTGGTCAACAGAGACTGCCGTATTATTCAGTTGCTTCATCCACGGAATCACACCTGAACTGATTCCTTTAAAACCCTTGATGTCACTGCCCCTGCTTCTGATTTTCCCAAGGTAAATCCCGATTCCTCCGCCATTTTTACTCAGGGTCGATACATCGGTATTCGAATCATAAATGCTCCTTAAATCATCCTCGACCGTATCGATGAAGCAGCTCGACAATTGCCCATAGCTTTTCCCTGCGTTCGAAAGCGTAGGGGTCGCGACTGTCATATAGAGATTGGAAAGAGCCCAATATGCTTCCTCAATCAGCTCAATGCGTTTCTCTTTTTGCTCATTTGCCAATAATGTCATTGCGATGATCATGAAGCGTTCCTGAGGCAATTCAAGAAACTCACCTTTATGGGACCTGGCCAAGTACCTTTCCGCCATTGTCAAAAGGCCTATGTAAGTAAATAACCGGTCATTCTCAGGGTTAATCAGCTTTTCCAGATGGTCAATTTCATCCTTTGAGTACCATTCAAGCAGCCTATTTTCATAGATTCCCATCCCAATCAGGGTGCTGATCAGCTCATAAAAAGATCCGTAACCTCGGTCTGGTGAGGTATCTCTTGATACAGAACTGAGACGATAAAGTCTTTTCATGTAAAAATGTGCAGCTGCATACGTCCATCCAGGTTCAAGGCTGCTGATTTTTTCAACTGCTGTCAGGATGAACAAGTTTTCCAGCTGATCAATTGTCATCTCTTTTACTTCCAGCACTTTGTGCAGCTTTTCCTTAAAGTCTGTAAAATTCAATTCAGGATACATCTGTTGAATTTCCATAAGGAATTGATTTGTATTTTCGATTTCAGCTATTACCCTCATTTACTTCCCCTCCTCGCTTAAGTCCCTCACTTTTAGACGTCGCTGCCTTCTCTCCACAGCCCTTTTATTTAATGTCCTTTCTTCTTCTGTTTGCGGTACCACTCCAGGGACCTGTACCGGTACTCCATTGGCATCCTTTGCCACCATTGTTAAAATCGAAGTGGTCGTTACCGTTTTTGTGGCGGTCTCAAGATTTTCACTTTCCACTTTTACAAAAACCTCCATCGATGTCCGGCCTGTCGAGATGACAAAGGCTTCAAGTGTTAAAATATCTCCGACATTCGCTGAGGATAAAAAATTCACTGAATCAATTGAGGCTGTCACAACTACCTTCCTGCTATGCTTCATTGCAGCAATCGCCGCAATTTCATCGACATAAGCGAGGACTGTCCCACCAAAAATGGTACCCATATGGTTCGTATCCGGCGGTAAAACTAGGTGCGTTTGAATCGTTCTTGAAACGTCCGATGATATTGCTTCCATTTTCCTGCTCCTTTTCAATTGAATCACTGCTCCAGGAGAAAAAATGGGAATAAAAAAAACCCATCACGAAGGATGGGTTTTGTAAACGTTGATCACTAATAGACAAATAGATATGGAGAGTCTGCTAGTTGATCCTCGTTTTACCTTCCCAATTCCCGAAGAAGATAACACGTATAAACATGGCAGGTCTCCTGACTTGTGCTTCATCCTACTTTAAGTCCTTCCCATCTATTTTTTAGACAGTGGTCATCACTTATTTCGTCAGCACTTACAGTTGCGGGAACAGTTCTGGACTTTAACCAGATTCCCTATTAAGCCTTTTTCAGGCACCATATTTACCGGTATATTCAATATGTAGTGTTTTTTTTACGAAATAACACAATATATCGTGTTATCTATTACTAGATCATATAGGAGATTGAGGATAAATACAACGAAAAAGTTTGAAATTCTGATATTTTTTTCGTGCCATACATTACTTTATTTGCACTTTAAATTATTTTATTTGCTCAATAAATTTCTATATTAGCCTCTTAAACTAATTCCTGGCATCATAGATTCTTTTTTAAAACATCCCCCTTTAAAGAAAAGGGGGATGTTTTGAAGATCTATAAACTTGTGATAGCCTCCAAAGCAATTTCAGCTTCAGCTTCCACTGCTTTCACTACTTGTTCTGTATGTGGGTTGTATTCTTCTCTTAGCTCTGCATCAGCATAGCCGTCTATGGCCAAAATCGATCCACTCTTAACCCCTTTTAAAGCAGAGATGACAAACAGAGCTGAATTTTCCATTTCAACTGCAAGGACCCCTGCTTTTTTATAGAACTTGTGCGGGAATTCAATTACACCGGAATAAAAAGCGTCAAGAGTCAAAGTGATTCCTTCACTTACCTGTGCTGTCTTACCGGAATTCGCAGCGGCTTGCGACAAGGCTTCAACAATCGCCCTGTCCGCAACAGCAGGGAATCCAGGTGGTACGATTTGCTTCGTCAGCCCATCGCAGCTGACAGATGCCGTACTAATGACTAGACTGCCATGAGGTATACCCTTTTGATAAGAACCTGCTGTGCCAACCCGGATGATGTACTTTGCTCCGCCCATGATCAGCTCTTCGAAGCACACTGCAGCACCTGGTGCGCCGACACCGTGACTTACAACTGCTACTTCCAGGCCATTCCATTTGCCTTTGAAACTATTATATTCGCGGTTTTCAGCTAATTGTGTCACTTCTGTCAGATTAGATGCAATTTTCTTAGCACGAGTGGGATCCCCACAGACGATGACTCTATCAGGCAGCATTTCTGCTTCAATTTTTAAATTTGGGAGCTGTTTAATCAAAGTCTTTTCTCTCCCATTCGTCCTCTGGTATAGGTAGGTCCTCTCCTGAAAAGCGTTGTTCATTAAACGGGTCACCGTTGATATGGAAGCCATTCTGCTCCCAGAAGCCAGGCTTGTTTTCATCAATGAATTCGATTCCTACGATCCATTTAACGCTCTTCCAGAAATATAAGTGTGGTACAACAAGCCTTAATGGCCATCCATGCTTATCAGTCAGCGGTTTTCCCTCGAAAGAGTGAGCGAGAAGGACATCATCACGGTCCAGGTCACTAAGCTGAAGGTTTGCGGTGTAATCGTGGTCAGCATGCAGCATGACAAACTGGCTTTTGGGCTGAATCCCCAGCTCCTTCAGAAAATCACTGAACTTTACGCCTGTAAAAGTATTATCAAAGCGAGACCAGCGGGTCACACAATGGATATCGGCTGTAACTGAAACTTGTGGCATGTTCATAATTTGATCATAAGAAACCACAACTTCTTTTTCCACTGCTCCAAATACTTTAAGATTCCATGTCTTCAAATCGTATTCCGGAACCTCCCCTTCGTGCAGGATAGGGAAGCGCTCTGTCAATACCTGCCCTGGAGGCAGTCTTTTTGCCAGCGCCGGATCGACTGCCGGTACCCTTGTTTTTTTGATCCGTTCTGCTTTGTTCAAATTCATCGCCATCCCCCTATCTCGTACTTTGCTGTCCTGAAAGCTGTGATTCTGCACCTTTGTCCTTTAAAAAGAACATCGCAAAAATGGTGATCACATATGGAAGCATCGCGGTCAGCTGCGTAGGCATAGAGAAGCCCTGCAGCCTGATGCTCAATGCATCTGTTAATCCGAATAAAAGACTGGAACCAAGGATTCCGATGGGATGCGACTGGCCAAGCATCATCGCGACGAGTGCAATAAAGCCGCGGCCGGCTGTCATCCCTTCCGTGAACATCGTCACCTGCCCAAGTGAAAGCTGGGTTCCCGCTAATCCGCAAAGAACTCCGCACATCAGGATTGCTCCATACTGAATTGCCGTTACCTTTAACCCCATGCTCATTGAAGCCGAGCGATTCTTGCCGACTGCAAGAAGACGGAAGCCCGCAACCGTTTTATACAAGAAAATGTAAAGCAAGATCGCCGCTAAAAACGCAATGTAAACGAGCGGCGAGTGCCCTGAAATTAGTTTCCCGATGACTGGAATGTTTTCGATTAATGGAATGTCCCATTTGGGTAGCCCCTCCATGTTCTTATCGTAAAAAGCACCTTTTACATCAAATAGTGCCCTCAGTAAAAATGATGTTAAACCGAGCAACAGGAAATTGACCGCGATCCCTGCTACGATCGAGTTTGCCTGAAATTTGATCGTCACGATGCCAAAAAGCAGTGAAACGAGGACAGATCCGGCAATTCCGCACAGAACGGCAACCAGCACACTGCCGCTGAAATGATTTCCTGCTATTGCAGAAAACGCTCCAGCAAGAATGAGCCCTTCTAGCCCTACGTTGAAAATGCCCACCCTGGCGCATAGTGCACCTCCAAGTGCCGCAAGTAAAATCGGACTTACCATCCGGATGGCGGATACAAACAGCGAATAATCAAACAGATCCATTGGCTGCACCTGCTTTCTTTCTAATATTCCACCAGTTAAAAGCGAACTTGGCTGAAATGAATAGGATTAATACACCCTGAATGACACTGACAATCTCCAAAGGAACTTCTGTATTACGCTCCATACCCATCGCTCCTGTTTGCAAAGCCGCAAGAAGGATAGCAGCAGCTGCTGTACCAAGCGGGTTCGAGTTTGCAAGCAGGGCCGCCATCAATCCTGTCCATGCATATCCCGGAACCGTTAAAGCTCCTTCAACATAGCGGTATTGTGAGCCGAGGACCTCTGCAGTCCCAGCCAGGCCGGCGATCCCGCCGCTGAAGAACATGCTGAAAAAGAGTACCTTTGTTTTGTTGATTCCACCATATTCAGCGAAGAAAGGGTTATGGCCGAGCATACGCACCTCATACCCCGCGGAAGTGTATTTAAGGATAAAATATAGGATGCCTGCGCAAACAATCGCCAGTATAAAACCAAAGTGAAGGCTCATGCCAGGAAACAGCTTTGGAAGCCATGCCGACTGGTCAATCATTGGTGTCTGTGCAAGAGCGGCTGAGCCGGTTTTATCCTGGAATGGTCCTGCTACAAGATAGCCGGCAAACAGAACAGCCACATAGTTCAATAGCAGCGTCGAAATCAGCAGCTGCACCTTGAACTTCGCTTCCATCCACGCTGCGAGCAGTGCCCACATCCCGCCTGCCAAAACTCCAGCAAGTAAGGCCAAGACAATTTTTACAATACCGGGAGCAGGTAAATACAGTGCGGTCAAAGCCGCCGCAATTGCGCCTAACACCATCTGTCCCTCGGCCCCCATGTTGAAGACGCCAGCACGGAAGGCGAGTGCAAGACCGACGCCTATCAAGATAATCGGAGTCGCACGTGCGAAGGTCGCCGTCACAAAATAAAAACTCCCGAACGCGCCATTCCACATTACTTTATAGGTATCCAGTACTGATTCACCAATCATACTGATTGCCATCGCACCGGTGAGGATCCCAATCAATACGGCAATCAGCGGCTGTGCTAATCCTCTAAACGACTGTTGCAGTTTTCTCTGAAGCTTCATTCTCTTTTCCCCCTGCCATAAGCACGCTCAGCTTTTCTTCTGTTGCATCCTTCCGGTCAAGCACACTCACAATCTTGCCCTCATACATGACTGCTATCCGGTCAGATAATGCTAAAATCTCTGATAATTCGGAGGAGACAAGGAGGATGCCATCCCCTTTATTTCGCTTGGCTAAAATCGCTTCATGGATATATTCCATGGCACCGATATCCACACCGCGCGTCGGCTCGGCAGCAATCAGGAAGTCTGTATCAAAACCGAGCTCTCGGGCAACGATTAACTTCTGCAAATTCCCTCCCGATAGATTCCCTGCTTTTTCATCCATCGACGAAGTCTTGATTTCAAACCGAGAAATCCATTCACTGACATAGCTGCGGAATGCCTTTTTGTTTAAAATAGAACGCTTCTTGAACTTTTTTTGCTTGTAATAACCCATTAGGCCAGTGTCTACAATCGTGGCTTCCTTTGCGGCCCCCCACAAATATCGGTCCTCGGGGATGTGCGAGAGCCCCGCATCACGTCTAAAGGCAACCGTTTTGCCTGTTACATCCCTTCCATCTAATAGAATCAATCCCTGATCAACTTTTCTTAATCCGGAAATCGCCTGGATAAACTCGGACTGTCCATTGCCAGAAACTCCGGCAATTCCAAGTACTTCTCCTCTATGTAAGGTGAGGGTGACATTGTCAAGCACTGGTTTTGAATCATTTTTCCCGATGGTTAACCCTTTCACTTCAAGGAGAGCATCCCCTTCTACCTTTGATCGGTCGGCAAGTTTCTTGAGTTCCCTTCCTACCATCAGCTGTGCCAGCTCATCTACGGTGGTTTCCGTTTTTTGCACCTGCCCTGCTACCCGTCCATTCCTAAGAACGGTAATCTTATCCGCAACAGTCATGACTTCGCGGAGCTTATGGGTAATCAGGATGATGCTTTTTCCCTGGCTCGCAAGGAAACGAATGGTAGTTAGAAGTTCTTCCACCTCTAAAGGAGTCAGAACGGCGGTAGGCTCATCGAGAATGATGATGTCGGCCCCCTGATAAAGAACCTTTAATATTTCGATCCTTTGCTGTTCGCCTACTGAGCATTCTTCCGCTTTACGTGATGGAGTTACGGCAATTCTATGTTTTTCCGCCAGCTGCCGGACTGACTCAGCCGCTCTATTCCTGTTAAAAAACCCAAGGCTACCCGGCTCGCGTCCGATGACGATATTCTCTGCAACCGTGAAATCAGGGTAGAGCATAAAATGCTGATGTACCATCCCGATACCATGCGCCATTCCGTCCTGAGGCCCGTTAATCTTTATATTTCTACCATCGAGTAGAATTTCTCCACTCGTCGGCTGCTCGAGACCAAACAGCATGCGCATCAAAGTGGTTTTACCAGCCCCATTTTCTCCAACAATCGCCAGCACTTCGCCCTTCTTCAGCCTGATGGATACTCCGTCGTTGGCAAGGAAATCACCATATTTCTTGGTCATCTGTTTCATTTCTAAGCGGTAGGTCATTGCCTTCCCTCCCCGGTACAAATGGAAACCGACTACAAACGCAGCCGGTTTCATGTTTAGTTTTAGTGAAGCATGGGGACGCTTCTCCTGCTTCCTGTTTTGGAAGCCGGAAAACCGTCCATCTGCTTTTAGTTGTTTAATGGATTTTTAATTTCTCTTTTACCTGAAATGATTTCTTCGTGAAGAGCTTTGACCTTTTCGATTACTTCTTGGCCGATAAAGGCATTCAAAGGTGTTTTGCTTTCATGTGTTACATAAGTCAGGCCAACACCCTTATCCTTCAGTCCATATTCAACAGTTCCAGCCTTAAAGGATCCCTCTGCGAAAGCTTTTACCGTTTCAAAAGCTGCTGCGTCAGTTCCCTTCAGCTGAGAAAGCACGACATGCTCTGGATCGACGTCTGTTCGGTCAACGTCCTGACCTGCAGTGTAGAAGCCTTTTTCTTTCGCTGCTTCAAACACACCAAGGTCTCCGACAGCAGCTGCACCAGCAATGAAGTCTGCTCCTCTTGAAGCCTGAAGGAATGCAAGCTCCTTCGCTTTCGCCGGGTCCGTAAAGCTTCCGACATAGTTCACCAGGAATTCTGCATGAGGATTTGTTTCCTTTAATCCTTCTTCAAAAGCTACTGTCCATTTTTTCAATAGCGGGATGTCCATTGCTGCAACCATTCCGACTTTATCCGTTTTCGTTGAAAGACCAGCCGCTGCACCAAGCAGGTATGCTGCCTCATACTCACGGAAGTTGACGCTTTGTACGTTTGGCAGGTCAACCACTGTATCGATAATCGCAAACTTGCGGTCCGGGTTCTCAGCCGCCACCTTCTTCAACGCATCCTCTGATTCGAAGGATGAAGTAATGATCAAGTCATAGTTTTCTGCAACCGCAACACGAAGGTTTTCCTCAATTGCAGAGTGGTCAGTTGATTCAATTGTTTTTACTTCGATCCCAAATTCTTTAGCTGCTTTTTTCGCGCCTTCATCCATTTGCTGGAAGAAAGGGTTGACTCCGATTTTTTCAGGTAAAACAAGAGCGATTCTCTTTTTATTCTCTTTGCCTTCCGAATCACCTTTCCCAGATGACTCCTCCGCTCCACATCCTGTTACGAGTAAAACCGATAATAATGCAAACAACGCCAAAAACTTTTTCATGATGTACCCCCTAGATTATTGTTCGTCAATTACAAATATATTGTTACTAGATTACTTGATTATAATTATAAAAACAACTAAAAACGTACAATAATTTAAATTAATTAGTTATCGTTCGTCTTTTTGTTAGTTTCTCTCTCAAATAAAAAACCTCTTCCACATAAAAAAGGAAGAGGTAAAAAATTCAGCACTCTTCCTCATCTACCAGAACAAAATTGTTCTGCAGGATTTGGCACCATTCTATTTTAAAAATAGCGGTTGCCGGGCGTCATAGGGCCAGTCCCTCTGCCTCTCTTGATAAGGAATTTATATGTAATTATTTTTCAACTTTAGTAACATACAGATATAATAAACTTAAAATTCATTATAAACAAATATTTTCAAATAGCAAGATAAATAATATAAAAACTGTGTTACCCTCTTTTAAAACAATACGTCACTTTTAAAAGAATTAGATATAAATTTATTGATTGATTAATCGTATTCCTTTTCCTTCAATATCGATGTGACAATATGAAGTGAATTCCACTCCCCACCCGACAACTTATAAATTGGGTATTTTTTCGGAAAGAGCTTTTCGCAGATTACCTCTGCTTGATTTCCTTCTTTGTGTAAGATTAATACTTGCTGCTGTATGGACAATAAATAATCAAGTTTCCGTATTAGGGCTTCTCTGCCATTTTCAACAAACCCTGCATGATTACAAAAAACATCCTGGAAATCATACATCATTACCTTTTCTAATGATTGAATAATTTGCGGGATACTTTCCTCTGCTAATGCGACTTTTGTTTTCTCGCTTACAAATAAATCCCCTGTAAACAATTGACCTGTTTCCCGGTTTAAAAACGCTTTATGATCATGGGCATGTCCAGGGGTATCGATCACATCCCAGCCCGCATTTCTGGATGAGAATGTTTTGGGCATTGCTTGAGCATGAAATGGCTTTCTTCTTCCCCAAAACAGCTGACGGTATATTGGATAATCCGCCTTCTGTCCACAATACTCAATTGATTTTTCATCTAAAAAAATGGGAAGATTCCTGGTTTTCTCAATATAGGCCGCGCAGCCTGTATGGTCTTCATGAAAATGGGTGATCATGACTTGATCAAAATCCGCTACATCAATAAATGATTCAAAAAATGTATGTAAGGATTGTGCGCCCGTATCAATTAAAACTCCATCAACTAAATAACTGTATACATTTAAGGAAACACTTTGGAATCTAACTTGTCCATTTACATAGGAAACACCATTTTTCTCGCCTAAAGTTGATTTTTTCTTTAAAAGCATTCCCTTCACTCCCCTTCTAATACACCAAAATATACCATACTTAATCTGATTCTTGTTAGAAATTTATTGGTGTTGAATTTCCATGAAATTTTTATGCATGATTAAAATAGCGGCCCATTATATCTTGTTGAGTTTTTGTTTTCCCAGCTTCTTCTTGAGCATTCTTCTCCCTTTGGTCATCCATGTGTGATAGACTATTCTTTATTCAATCTATTCGTATACAAATAATGGAGATTTTGTTTTTTTGGGGGGATTGAGCATGTATAAAAGTGGTCTAGTTCTAGAAGGCGGTGGCATGCGCGGAGTCTATACTGCCGGTGTTTTGGATTATTTTTTGGAAAAAGAATTATTCTTTCCGTATATTATAGGCGTGTCGGCTGGTGCGTGCCAGGGATCGTCCTACGTATCGAGGCAGCATGGACGTAATCGACAGGTTACCATCGATTATGTGAGACATCCCGAATACATTTCCTACCGTAACCTGTTCCTGAAAAAGGAATTGTTCGGAATGGATTTTATTTTTGACAGGCTTCCTAATGAGCTTGTTCCCTTTGACTTTACCACCTTTAATAGCTCAACAGACAAGTTCCTCATTGGAACAACGGATTGCATGACAGGAGAACCAGTTTACTTTGACAAGAATGACTATCAGGAGGATGTTCTCAAGCTGATCAGAGCCTCCAGCACCCTTCCTTTTATGGCTCCAGCAATTGAATTCCAAGGGAGGACGCTGATGGACGGTGGGATTGCTGACCCGATTCCTATCAGGAAAGCACTAAGTGATAAAGTTGAAAAAAATGTGATTGTCTTAACCAAACCAAAAGGATACAGGAAAAAGAAGTCCTCCTTCTCATGGGTGCCAAGATATGCTTTTAAGCACTATCCTGGTTTGGTTTCAGCTTTAACCACCCGGTATCAACTTTACAACGAGACTCTCGACTTTATCGAGGAGCTAGAAGAAAAGGAAGAGCTTCTGGTCATAAGGCCATCAATTAGCATGAATATCGGCAGGGCAGAACGCAATCCAGTCAAACTCACTCATCTGTACGAGCTCGGCTATAATGATGCTATTAATGGTTATGAACGAATCGCGGAGTGGCTGAAAAATAATGATCGATTAATTCATACCCTATAATACTAAAAGAAGCAGCAATTTATTGTGGCGAGTTCTGTTACCACTCACAAATTTAATATATGTCCGGCAAATAGACCATCGAAATGTAATTAAATTTGTTGGTCTATTTTTTTATGTAGAGGCGAGAAGATTTTGCCAAAAATCTTATTTTTTGTTATAGAATTTTCATATCATTTTGCATACTAATAGATACTTATATAAGCATGCAAATTACGGTACATTTTAACCCGCAACATTGCTAAAAATTATTAGAAGGATTTTGTTTTTGTAATATGGTCATCTTAAATTTAAGCAACCCTATAGTTTAAGTACATTTGTTCACAAACTTTAGTTTATTACGGAATGCTGCCCCTTTAGCTCAATAAGAAATTCAACAAAAAAGGTGGCTAATTCTTCCTGGATCAACGCACCCGTTAGTTCAAGTAGAAATTGCTTCTTTATTACTGAGTTTCTCTTCTATCAGCCGTGTATTCTAATACGAAATAAAGGATGTACATTGAAATAAAGTAAACCACTGCCGAATAGATTATATTCCATTCACCATAATGTAAAACTCTAATATAAATTGCATACAATTCAAGTAATACAAGAATGCATGTCCATCCCAAGATATATATAAATTTCTTAATTGCATTAGATTTTTGGGGAAAATAATTGAAAATAATTAGCAGTACAGCAATTTCACCAAGGGCTACAGATAGGTATAACCATTCTATTTGTTCTTTATCGAAATACCAGTAAAGTTTATACTTTAAATCAAGATATAAATCAGTTACAAAATTCATTAACAATCCAAACTGTATTGTAGCTAGTAACTCGTGCCTAGTTCTTTTTCTGGGCATTTTTAGGGCAATTAAAAGAACTAATATAACTGTCGCGATAAATAGCTTAACCAAGGGGAACACCTCGTTTTTAAAAAAACAACTATTTCAACCTTATTATTCTTTTTTATTCGATGAATTACTCTTCTTAAACTACCCTTCTCCGGTAGTTGAACAAAAAAAGCCTTACTTCTTTCCTGAAGTAAAGCCCCAGTTTGTTAAAGTGTTGTTACTTAACTAATCTTCGAATTTCCTAAGTATAACCACCTTCATTAGAGATAACCTATCTTAAGGAGGTGCTAGATATGGGTCGAAAATTTGAAATAAACCTTATAAAATTGCTTTACTTTTTTGGTATTAGTTCCTTTATTTACATAATTAAAAAACCACTTGCCAAGGACTGGCTCCTTGTCTTCTTTATAAAAAGTTATTATGCATCATTGGTCGATAAACTGGTTGTAAATAAAGGTTTTGTTAAATACCCCACCAGATTTCCAAAACAAGTTAAAACAAGTGTGGTGTTTGATTACATTTTATTTCCAATTACATGTGTCCTTTATAATCAACAGACCAAGGATTCTGGCATCCTTCAGTGCCTTTTAAAAGTTCTGTATTTCAGTGTGCCAATGACTATTACTGAGCTATGGCTAGAAAAAAATACACAGCTTGTTAAATATAAAAAGGGGTGGAATTGTAAAACCACTTTTTATTCACTTTCTTTTTCCTTTTTATTGGTCAGATTTTCAATGACTGTTATAAGACATCTCTTCAATAATAAATACGATCTTTCTTAGATTGAGGTTCTTAATCAACAATAAGAGTAAAAAGGAGGAAGTCTTCTTCCTTTCATATTATAAGTTCAACCAGATATTGCTGGTTGAACATTTTTTTGATACTAGAAAAAAGACCCCCGCAGCAATCATCCTCAGCCATCTCAATAAGTGAATTTCCCCATTTAAGATTATTAACCAATTTTAAAAAAACATTAAAGAATGTTTCCCTTCTATTTTGGAACAATACAATTGATTGTATTAAAGAATAAGGAGGTTAATTAGATATGGATAAGCAAATATTAGCCGATCATGAATCATTGGATTTGCATGAAGTCATAAATTTCAAAACCCTCTGCTTAGCGAAATCAAAACTAATGCAAGGTCTGGCATTTGATCAAGATTTGAGAGCATTAATGCAAAAAGATGTTGAACAATCTATGCAAGCCCTTAAAGAATTACAGGCAATTTATCAACGTGCACCTTTTGAAACTCCTGTTCCTCAAAACCGGCCAACACCAATAATAAATTGAAAAGGAGGCAAATTCATTGAATAATGACTATTTAGACCCTATAAACTCGCTACACGTACCAGAGCTAGCAGATACCACGTTTGCGATGGATTTACTCCTTCGTGCCAAAGAAGGTGTCCGCAATATTGCTGTCGCATTAACGGAGACCGCATCACCTGATCTTAGAGCCCTCTTACGAAAACAGTTAATGCAAGGGATTTCAATGCACCAAGAAATTACAGAACTAATGATTAATAAAAAATGGTTCCATCCATACGAACTAAGTGAACAGTATAAACTAGATCAACTCTCTGCTAACAATACATTGATGATTGGAAAAATGAATCTGTTTCCTGTTGAGACCAATAGAAAAGGTATGTTTGACCGGACACCTGATGATCACTAACACTGGAGGCTGTAACCAATGAAGGCAGTAACGTATCAAGGTATTAAAAATGTTGTAGTCAAAGACGTTCCAGATCCAAAAATTGAAAAACCAGATGATATGATTATTAAAGTAACAAGTACAGCTATATGTGGGTCTGATTTACATTTAATTCATGGCATGATTCCTAACCTGCAAGAAAACTATGTTATTGGCCATGAACCAATGGGAATCGTCGAAGAAGTTGGTCCAGGTGTGACTAAGGTGAAAAAGGGAGATCGAGTCATTATCCCTTTTAATATAGCATGCGGTGAATGCATTTATTGTAAAAACCATTTAGAAAGCCAATGTGATAATTCGAATGATAATGGTGATATGGGTGCCTATTTCGGATACTCAGGTACGACTGGGGGCTATCCAGGCGGGCAAGCTGAATATTTACGTGTTCCCTTTGCAAATTTCACTCACTTTAAGATTCCTGAAACCTGTGAAGAACCAGATGAAAAATTAGCCGTTATCGCTGACGCGATGACTACTGGTTTTTGGAGTGTTGACAATGCAGGCGTAAAGGCCGGAGATACAGTTATTGTATTAGGCTGTGGACCGGTTGGTCTTTTTGCTCAAAAATTCTGTTGGCTAAAAGGTGCAAAACGTGTCATTGCTGTAGACTATGTCAATTATCGCCTTCAGCACGCCAAACGTACCAACAAAGTAGAAATTGTTAACTTTGAAGACCATGAGAATGTAGGAAGTTACTTGAAGGAAATCACCAAAGGCGGGGCTGATGTAGTCATTGATGCAGTTGGAATGGACGGTAAAATGACTGATTTAGAGTTCCTTACGAGTGGAATGAAGCTTCAAGGGGGAGCATTAAGCGCGTTTATAATGGCTTCACAAGCAGTGCGTAAAGGCGGGACAATTCAAGTTACGGGCGTTTACGGCGGCAGATATAATGGTTTCCCTCTTGGAGATATCATGCAGCGAAATATCAATATCCGCTCCGGTCAAGCCCCTGTCATCCACTATATGCCCTACATGTTTGAATTGGTAACGACCGGTAAGATCGACCCAGGCGATGTAGTAAGTCATGTCCTTCCTCTTAGTGAAGCAAAACATGGCTATGAGATTTTTGACACAAAAATGGATGAATGTATAAAAGTCGTGTTGAAACCTTAAGGAAGGAGGTATGAAAAAATGAACCACGCCTTGCATGAAGTTCTTGAGGTCCAGGAGATAGCTGCCTTTAAGACCAATTGTCTGACTAAGTCCAAAACGATGAAAGCGTTAGTTACAGATCAGCGATTAAAAGATATTTTGCAGCAAGACATTGATTTATCTACGATACAATTACAAGAATATGCTTCTATCCTTTCCAACGCTAAGCAGTAAATTAGGAGGTGAATGAACATGAATCCAATCATTGAAACTTTCACTGGCATGGATGCACTATCTGATCAAGTGGTTGCAATGGATTTATTGATTGCAGCTAAGAGTGGAGTTAGAAATTATGCCATGGCTGTTACAGAATCAGGAACGCCCGAAATTAAAGAAATGCTCACTCGCCATTTAACGGAAGCTCTTGATATGCATGAACAAATTTCCTTGTATATGGTAGAAAAAGGATGGTATCATGCTTGGGATACAAACGAACAAATCAATTTAGATTTGAATAATATTGATACAGCATTGAACTTACCCACTTTATAAAATAAAATAGGAGCAGTTTAGGATTACCAGCCTAAACTGTTCCAACCTAAAATGATTTAAATATATAATCTCCCTCCTTTTGTGACCACAATTTTCTTTCCATTACAAATTCGAATTTTTTTATCAAAAGGCCAGAGCAGGAAATTCACCAATTTTTATACGAAGTAAACTATAAGGTTTTTGTCGCAGGTCGATTCCATAATGAAATCTAGGCTGCCGATGTAATTGGTTCACAATGACATATAAATATTGATCCGGACCAATCGAAAAAGTATCAGGCCATAAAATTCTCGGGTCATGTGCGATGGTTTCCATTGTGCCATTTGGCAATATCTTTCGAATACTGTTGTTTTCATAGTCTCCAGCATAAATGGTTCCTTTTGCATCAGTGATCATTCCATCAGACGCACCTTTTTCTCCCCAGTACTCCACATGATAAGATAAATCCATGTCCGGTATATTTCTGTCTCTCAGGGCTTCTGTTGGGATCGAGAACAGATGACGGCTTGTTAGTGGACAAAAAAATAATACCTTTCCATCGGGAGAAATCGCAATACCGTCAGATGCCAATCTAAATGGAGATGTTCCGCCATCTTTATCTCGATTCATCAACACTTTCCCTTCTACTTTCGGTATAAAATAGGAATCGGGTGAAGTTGAATTTGCTCCATTTAACCGTCTAAACGCGTTTCCATTTTCTAAGTCCACGACGATAATAGCTCCTGGTCCTTTGGAAGAAGAATCCGTTATATAGGCATAACCTGCTTTTCCAACACGGAAATCAAATCGGACATCATTCAGGTAAGTTGTTGGCAGGACTACATCCTCTGTAAAGGTATATACTCTTCTAATTGTATTTGTTTTTAAATCAACAGCGACTAATTTTGCCCCACCTTTAATTGGTTCTGAAAAATTTGGTGCAGCTGTATCTAATACCCAAAGCGTTCCCCTTCCATCCGCAACTACACTTTGGACACTAATGAAAGTCATTCTGATATTCTCAGGGTTATCCAAATTGGTTTGTAAGTTAGGATAAGGCTGCAATTCATCCTCAACCAATTCGGCAACCGTAAATTTAACATCGTCTCCCCATTTCGGAAAACAAATGAAAATACGACCAGTTTCCGAAACACTAACACCTGTAGGCATAGCTCCATAAAATGTATGAACTAGTTCAAACTTACCGAAATATTTTTCAATAGGCAGCATAGGTTTCATGTTATCCTCCTCAACCATTTAAAACGGGATACCACCTTTATATGATTTATATTTTTTCTAGTGCATGTTTCTTAATAAGTTTTCTATACGAAAAAACGATTAAATTGATTGTTTCGATTGTTTTCAAAAATTATTTTAAAGGTCTGCAAATGAAGGAGAATTCAATTAGCAGTTAGCGAAGTTCAATATTCCTGAATCCACGTTAGGCTTTCATAATTTTGTGAAGAAATGTACTTAAACTAACCTCCCCCGTTTGTTCAATAAAAAAGAATTCAAAAAAAAAGGTGATTAATCCTTCCAGGACCAACGCACCCGATAAATGAACAATAAGCTTATTGAGTATCTAGTTTTACTTCCTCATGAGCCAAAGCTTGGTCCCAATTAGCGTAAATTTCATATACGAAATAACCCTTTTCATCCGTTTCAGATGTAGTACCTTCAACTTTTAATTCTCTTTTCTTTTGACTGTTACTCCGAATATTACCCTTTACTCCTTGAGGAGGGTTAATAAAATCCAAGTTTGTTTTAGAGTCCAGTTCAGTATTTAATAACACTATTTTTGGTGTTATATCTAAGTCAGCTTCAACCCCAGGCGAGGTTCCATCACCATTATCATAAGTCATAACCTATCTATCCTAATATACACTACTCTAAAGCAGCGGTATTTCTAAACACGCCGTTAGATCAAAATTTAATATAAAAGCAGCCAGAATAGCAGCTTGATATTTTACGTCTTACTTATTCTAGTTGAATAGAGCCTTCATCCAATAAATTGTTTTAATAGCTGGTTAAACTTGTCACGTTCTTCCCAAAATAGACCATGACCGCTGTAATGAAACGGGACCAGTTGTGAATTTTTTATTCTTTGATTTAATTCTCGAGCTTGTGCAAATGGAATAACTTTGTCGTGAACACCATGAACGATTAAAGTAGGGACAAATATTTTTTGCAGATCTGCATAAAGAGTCTCATCTCTTAGTGTAATGATGATGGCTGCCGTTGACCAACCTGCTGCTTCTAAGCCCAATTGAAAAAACCATTCAGAAAATGGGCTTGTTATATATTGAAAGAAAAAGGTTTCTGTCACTTCTCGCATCATCTTTGGACGGTCATTTAACGCCATCGCAAGAAACTTAGTCGCAGTTTTTGCAGTAAAACCTGTAGGAGCTGCAGCATCAATTAATACAAGTTTGTTTACTCCATAACCATTATGACGCGACATATACCGAATCGCGATGGCTCCGCCTGTAGAGTGACCTACAAGTGTGAAATTGTCTAATTGAAGGATATCAACTATTGCTCGAATATCATCCGCCAATCGATCAAAATTGTATCCGCTTTTTGGCTTATCAGATTTTCCGAATCCTCTCCAGTCAATCCCTATACAGCGGTAGCCCATAGAGGGAAGAACATCGAATTGATACTCAAACTGCTTATGGCTTAACGGCCAACCATGTAAAAACACTATTGTCTTACTGCCTAAGGGATTTATATCTTCTACATACAATTTTACCCCTGATTCTACAGATACATAATATCCCACTCCGACTCCCCCTAAAAATGGCTTCCTAACAGATTATTCATTTGGGGAGTTTAGGTGAATACCTATTGATTACTTCCATGTCACGTTGGCAGAAAATTAAAAAAGCCGACTAAAGTTCGGCTTTTGAATTTTCTCCTGTTTCTCCCTTACTTATATTTACTTAATATTTCTTCTGGAATATGACAATAATCATTTGGACATTTAGCTAACCTATCTTGATGTTCCTCTGCACTTCTCACATAGTTTGTGAGAGGCAATATTTCAACAACTATAAGGTCATAATCATTTCTCTCGCTAATAAACGCCTTCGCCTCTATTAAGTGTTCAGGCTTTTCACTATAGACTCCTGTTCTGTATTTCTTACCAACATCCTGTCCTTGTTTATTCAAACTGTACGGATCAATAATTTCAAAAAAATATCCCATTAACTCCTCAATCGTTACAACCTTTGGATCAAAGCCTGTTTTTACACATTCGGCGTAGCCATCATAATCACCATCAAGTGTTTGACTTGTTCCATTAGCTCTTCCCGCTTCTGTAAACTTAACACCAGGTAATGTTTTTATAAAAGCTTGTACTCCCCATAAACATCCACCTGCAAAATATACTATTTCCATATTGACTCTCCTCTTTGTTTAACACCCAAAAATTATAGTCTAGGTAAATTAAAAAACTACAGTTACTATGATTCGGCTCATTAAAAGTACTGTTTATACATCTTCAGATTACTAGTAGTATTCAATAAAAAGAGCACTAATCCCTTCTAAGATCAATGCTCTTAACAAACCTTGTATAACTATACTGCCCCGTTAGCACAATAAGAGCCTCAACAAAAAAGTGAATTAATCCTTTTTGTTTATGCACCTGTTGGTTAACAAGCACTTTCTTGCTATTGCATGTAATCCAAACATACTGACTGTTCATTAACTTCTCATATAATGATGTTCAAACTATCCCTGCTAAATAACAAAGGCTTGAGATTCATCATACATTATTTAAAAAATGGAGTTGATCTTCGTGGCGAGATGGATTGACGTATCAACATTAAAACACCGATTAAGATTGTATGACGGAAACAGACTAATAAAATCCTATCCGATAGCTACTGGCAAAATATTAACTTCGACACCATTTGGCACTTACACCATAATAAATAAGCAGCCAAATCCTCCCAGGCATGTTTTTGGGGTTTTATGGATGGGATTATCAAGACCTCATTATGGAATACATGGTACAAACAATCCATCATCCATAGGCAAAAGCGTTTCTCACGGTTGTATCAGAATGTTTAATCATGATGTTTTAGAATTATCATCTCGAGTCCCAATTGGTACTAGGGTCATCATTCACAAATAACACTATCCGTCAGTACACTGCATGGTTTCTGTCTTACGACAACAGCCAGTTAAACCAACCTGCCCCGTTAGTTGAGGAACATAGTTTAGCAATCTTAGTAAAAGCTTAGAAAATTGTTATAACTTCAACTTCATTCCAAATGTCCTTCAAGTGTTCCCAGTTAATTTTTCCATTGTTCAAAAGTTCTTCAGGCGTTTTAAAGTACTCAAATTCTTTATTATTCTCGCCTAGCCCATAGCCCTCTTCTACATTAAGGGTTCCGTATATTTTCCCTTTATATTTAAACTCGACTTCGTGACCTATTTTGATATCTCTTACTAATTCGTCATATGAATAATGCATTAATTTAACTCCTAATCTTAAAAATCTTGTTCGGTTCTTCAACTAACCTGCCCCGTTCGTTGAAGAATTCAGGTTGGCTGGCTGGGTAAAATCAAATATCACTGTTTTCAAAATCAAGTTTGTAATCGGCGGGAATAAGATTTATGACTTTTAAAGGTGTGTTAAACAAACTGTTCTTACTATGTATGGTAGTCCAACTTCATTTATTTCGATGAAAGTCTCGACTTTTTGAAAATCTAAATCATTAAAAACTGTCGGTTTACTCCAATGCATTGTAGGGATTAAATTAGTCACGGATAATCCTTCTCCGTGAAATATATACACACTAAATCCTGCTGAAGCAACCTCCTCCGACAGATCACAAACAACTTTTAATTGTTCCATAGTTTCAATTTTAATAATATAGCCTTCTTTAAAAAATTTATGGAGTGGTATTTCTTTTTCTATAAGACTGTTTAATCCCTGTTCAAATACTATATCTTCAAAAACAAAGAAAATCGGGAAGCTGAACATATTATGAACTAAAGAAAAGATGAAACCTTCTGCATTCCTGAGCTCTATACTAATGCTAATGCTTGTAAAAATGTCTTTTGGAAAATCAAGACGATTAATGACGCTTTGATGGGAATATTGAATAAAGTATTCTTTGTCACTGTTGACCCGTCTTTAATTCATCTCCAACTAATCTGCACCGTTTGTTTTATATTGATAAAAACTTAACTAATTTTACTTTGCAGGTGTTATTGTAATTTTAGGCTCTTCACAAGAAATAACATCAATTGTGTGATTTAAACAAGGAAACTGATAATGCACATAATTCTCTTTGGGACATAAATCTTCTCTTTCTAAAGTTGATGATTTGATAAACTCCAAATAATTGGATTGAGTATAGATTCTAAAAACTTTACCCCTATAAATCTCGTTTTCATCTACATTATCAAAGCTCTCGTTGATAATTGAATATGAAATATAAGTGTCAAAATCAAACTGGACTAATGGTAAATGCTCAACGTAATCACTATCCTTATCAGTTTTACTTCTGTTAATAATCAATCTTAAGGAATTATCTTCAGGTTCCAAGAGTTCATCTAAATATATATAACCTGTCCATCCCATCAACTCTAAAAAATTCATCTTCAATCCTCCATGTTCAGTGTTTTAACCTAAATTGTCCTTTTATTAATATAAAAAAATGCTGCCCTTGTTTGTCAGCACAATTTGGAACTCTTTATACATTAGTGCAAATAACTTTACCCAAGCCGTAGGATACTATTAAACATTCTAGGTTTGTTAATTTCGAACTCCCGGATTAGATCCTTCCCGAATATTGTAATTGATTTTTCCCAAGGGTGACCTAAAAATCCCCAGTTGAATTCCTTATGTATAAAAAAGTATAATCCCCATTAGGAAATATTGGAATGAGCCAATCATTAAATTCATCTCTTGGAAACTCTAAATATGGATTGACCCAATAACAAGAATGCTGCCAATCCAAAGCATAAAAATATTGATTCTCATTCATCTGTTTTTGAAATACATGTAATGCTTTATCTTCAAGGTCTTTATATAGCTTTTCATATTCCTCTAGATCACCTGAAAAATTTAGATAAGCTGATATATCATATGTTATGAAGGGGCTAGGAACAATAAACGACGGGAATTCAGAAATACTAGGCTTAAATTTGTATGCGTTATATAGATATTCCCAAACCATTCTATCTTCAGATTGTGTGAGTTCAACCCAATTAATGATATAAAGCCCTCCTTTAATAGGATCTGATTAAGATAGTATACCAATTCCTTCTTCCACTAACCTGCATCGTTAGCACAATAAGAAAAATGTTTATTTTAACTCACCTATAAACCAAATTTCTCCTTCATAGTAATAACCCTCATCAGAAATTATTTCCTTAAACCCTTTCACATCTAAACCAGGAGGCAGATTAAGTTTCCATTCTTTAATTAGGTCTCTATACGAGTTCAAAGGCAGCCACTTCTGTTCTTGGCCATCCCTTTCAAAAAATCCATTAAACCAACTTTTATCAGGTATAACTGCAATTTGAGAATCAAATAAGTTAGGCAAACTTATTACAGTATAAATTCTATATTGCTCCTGCGATGGTGTCTTTAAATTCTTTAAATAGCTAACCTTATTTATTAAAATCTGCATTATCTCTTTTCTTAGTTTATTTGGAGCTTTATTAGAATTTATAAATCCTTGATCAAAAGGCAAATGTAAATGCCAATAGCCTAGTCCATAATCCCTGGGGTTAGACAATTGTTCTGTCATTTCATGTAAGGTTTTTATTAAATTTTCTTTCCTTCTTCCTAGACCTCTTAATTTTTTCTTAGATTTATTATCGAATTTCCACTGATTCATTAAATTCAACACCCTTGTTTATTAATGCTTTATTCCACTAAACTGCCGCGTTTGTTTAATAAGGAATTCACCATAAAAAAAGTGAATACAAATAAGTCTTCACTTAACCTTTAAATAAAAAGATGAATATAGATATTGCTAATAAAAATTGAACCGAGAGTATTATAAATTTTTTCTGGCGATTAAGTTTATCGATTCTTTTTGTCGTAACACCTGACAGCCAGGCCGCCACTAGCGGAACGCCCGTTAGCCCCAGAAACATAAAGATAACCATTGCTTTATCTTCATCTACATCTATAAACAGGTCAAGAACTAAAAATGGTGCAATAATTAGCAATGCCCAATAAATAATAAAATTTGATATGCCGCTTATAATAATTGTTGCCAATTTCAATTCCCCCACACCCTGACTATTTCATCTGTATGCTTTCTTTCTTAAATGAGACAGAAGATTTTCTTTGTTCAGGTATACTTCCCACTGGATCAAAATGGACAATCACTAATTGACTATCTACTCCAACTTCTTTAAAATCCTTACTTGGCATTTGATTTCCACCTTTGAAACGTTTATTAGATATATGGGAATTTATTCCTGTCTTATTGAGCAAACCTGCCCCGTTTGTTCATTATAAAATTCAGCAAAAAGGTGCCTCAATCCTTCCAGGATCAACGCACCTTTTACTTGAATAACTTATACCAATACAAAGTGGTTTCTATATTTGGATTATATGACTGTTTCAATGTATCAACTCCACCTAGTATGAATCCTTGTTTCACATAAAACCTGCACGCTCCAAGATTATCATCTTGAGCCTCTAGAGACATTCCGATAAGTTTTCTTTGTTTTGCCCAATCTTCCGCTTTATTTAAGAGCAACTTCCCGATTCCATATCCTCTAAATTCTTTTTTTGTAGCAATATTTTCAATATAACAGAAGCGATTCCAATCCTTAATTATTCTAATTTGACCAATGCAGTTATTATTCTTATAAGCTAAAAATAGAGCTTTATCTTCACGGTTTATATATCGGCTCCAGTCAAGTTTATCATCTGGGAAACGAATTTCTTTAGTATCATCAAATAGAATCTCTTCAAAAGACCATTTTCCTGATTGAAAACTGGGTACAACCTTACCAAACACTTTAAAATAATCACTTGTTTTATTGATGTCCTTAATTAATTCATCCATTAAAGGAGAAATTATGATTTCTTTCGCAATATTCATTTTGACACCTTCCCATTCTGAAAAAGAATTTTACTAGCACAAGCCTAAATTCCTACCCTATTCAACATTACTGCATCTTATGTTAAATACCGAATTTCAATATAAAGAGCGTAAATCCTTCTTGATTCAACGCACCCGGGTAGCAGTAATAATTAATTTCTCTTTCTTATCAATATATAGAATATAAAGCCGCTAAAAGTAAATATAACCGTCCCGACTAACACCTTTACTATTGAGACACCTATTTGAACAGTATCTTCAGATGTCTGTTTTATCTCATTGACTGTCCACCAGTTACCAATTGAAGATTCATATATTGCGAAGTATAACCATATTAAAAAACAGAAGGAAAAGAATAAAATAGTGCCGATTTTTCTATTCATAATATTCCTCTTTTACAATGAATTTCTTTATAAAATCACTAATAGTTCTTCCGCTAAACTGCATCGTATCTCAAAAAGAAATTCTTAAAAAAGCCGGCTAATCCTTCATGGATCAACGCTCCAGTATGTTTATAATAAAGTCATAAATGGAACTATCTTACTACAGTTAAAACTGTATGTTTTATATCATTTATGCCATCCAACTTTTGTAACTGAGGAACAACAAATTCGGGTACTATTTTATACTTATCAAGTTCATTGATCTCAATCCATTTGTGAACATATCCTTCTTCCTCTCCTTTAAACTCATCTTTATTGTTAACTAATTTATGTTGTTCTGGAATTTCCACAAGGTAATGCATTCCTAATTCCTGAATTTTTTTATTCTTCACCTCTAAAAAATATTCCACTACCCAGCAGAGTTTAATATGGTTTACTTTTAAGTCAAACTCTTCAATTAACTCTCTTTTTAATGTCGCATCTGTTGATTCAAAATGCTCAACTCTTCCTCCTGGTAAAAACCAATTTTCACTATTAACCGGCCTTTGAAATAAGACCTTTCCATTATGTTTGATAATGGCAGCAGATCTTAAATGAAAGCTTCTATCATTATCAATTGAGAACTTGATCATCATTATGTTTCCACCTTTTAGTTTCTAAATATAATGACCTCACATTAAAGAGATTCTCTAAATTCTCTAAATTACTATTCATTAAAAGAAAAAATTACCCCAACTTTCACTAAACTGCCCCTTTCAAATAAGGGATTCGGCATGAATAAGCATCAACCATATCTAGATCAACGCCCCCGCTACTTTTTAAGAATGCCTATGTAATATTGGTACCTGTTTCCCTCTTAAAATATTTGCCTAAGCAATAGGCAAAAAATATTATGGCTGATGGTATAACTGAATATAGATAACCAGAGTAATGATAATGAAATGTTGCAAAGAATGGGTCAATATATAATTCCCTATACCAAATAATTGAGGTATATCCAGATGTATGATATATCCCAAAGATATTGTCAATGACATTATTAGGGCTAGAAGAGGATAATAACCAAAGTGTTAAACCTACTGCTAAAAAAAATAAAATCGAACTAACAACTACTTTGAAATTAAATTTACTTAAAATGTAAAAGCTATATAAAAAATAACTTATTACATTAAACAAAAATAGAATGAAAGAAATCGTGGCAACTGGATATAGATGATCCAAAAATTTAAGGAAAATGAGGTAAGAAAATAGGGAGACTCCCCCTGTCAAAATATGAATGGGTAAAGTAACAAAGATATTCTTAAATAAACTCATATTCCTACCCTACCTTTTTTCTTTTTTTTATCACAAAAATTATCCTATTCTTAGTATCTCAGATTCTTCCAGTGATGTTAAATAGAAATCAGTACATTATCCAGCTAACCTGCCCCATATGTCCAATAACATTTTCAATTTGCGGTAATCTTACCTTGTATTCTAGTTTTTACTCATCCACCAGACATTGCAAGAAAAAAAAGGAAAAAATGCTCACAATAATACTGATAAAAAGGAACAATACATATAAAAAGGCGATGAATGAATTTTTTGGAAGTATATTTCCTTTACTATTATCTTAAAACTTTTTGTTCAGTTTCATATTCGGACCATACATTTTTCATTCAACGTCTCCTTACAATAATAACTATATAATACGGTCTCTTATTGAACAAACCTGCATTGTTTGTGCAATAAAGAATTCTACAAAAAAAGGCGGTTAATCCTTCCTGGATCACCGCACTCGTTAATTTAAGAAAAAATCATTAAAGTTGGAAATCTAATCATAAATAGATTTATCAGATTTTTTCCGCCAACTCCAAAATAATTCCCTCTGGGCCACGAACATAGCATAACTTATAACTTTCTTCATATTGCTGTATCTCACTAAAGATTTCGGTGCCCCTCTTTTTCAAATTTGCAACAATAGCTTCAATATCTTCAACAGCAAAGCAAATATGTCGGATACCCAGCGTATTTGCAAAAGGTTGCTGAATACCTTTTTCATCGGATGGCGTATAAAATTTGACTAGCTCTATCCATGCCTGACCACCTGGCATCCCCAATCCTACACATGCCGTTTTAACATCATTAAGCCCAACGATTCTGTCCAGCTGTTCTCCACCCAATTCCCATTCCGCTTGCACTTCAAGTCCTAAATCAAGAAAAAACGCTTTAGCCTCTGAAAGATTATTTACGTTTATACTCACATGATCTATTTTATTGATCCTCATATTTCATACCTCCTATGTTCCTGTTAATTTCAATACCTGTTTTCGTGTAATGTTTGTCTGAAATTCTAATTCGCTTAAAACAGGAAATATCCTTCTTCAACAAACCTGCATCTTTGGTTGAATAACAAAATCAGTCGTTAATAGTGTCGTTAAAGGATTATTTCCACTCAATTAAGAATATAAAGTAATAAAAGTCTAAAGTACTGGAGAGTGGAAACATGATTCATGATATAAAGGAATATGTAAAATATTTAGATGGGATTCATAAACGAACGATGCAATATGTGAAAGCAATACCTAATGAACTGCTAGATTGGAAGCCTTCTGAAGATAAATTTTCTACAGGTGATTTATTACGACATATCGCATCATCTCGATTGATGTTTCTAGGTATATTTGAACATGGTTCGTGGATATACACAGGACATGATACTGATAAGGGAGCTTCTCTTGATGATATTTCAAATTATTTAGAGGCATGTCAGATTAAACTTACAGAGGGTCTATTAAAAGTTGGTAATGCTGCATTGACAAAAAAGGTTTTAACCCTTCATGGTCATGAAGTTAGTGTTTGGAGAATACTTATGGCAATTCCAGAACATGAAACCCATCATCGTGGACAAATTTCTACTTATTTGCAGATAAACAATATTGAACCTCCTCAAATTTTCGGATTAAAAATTGAGCAAGTTAAAAGATTATAATTTTTAGAGCTTTGGATTTGACCTCTAATGTCCAAAGCTATATTTTCATGTCTTGTTACACTAACCTGCATCTTTAGCACAATAAGAAAGGCTGCCACAATGACAGCTTTCATTCTATTTATCGTTCTTCTTTGAAAATATTTTTAAATACTTCAATTACATCAATGATTAATGGAATAGCACAGGTTACACAAATAACCAATCCAAGATAACGAAAGACTGATTCGTTATCATCCATCCAATAAAAGACACCGGGTATGGGGGCGATTAATAATACCAATCCAATAATAAATCCATAAAAAAGTGCTCTCTGTCTATCCACTAACAATTTCCCTCTATTCATAAATTATTTTAATTCTAAGGTATTCTCCTATTTTTCGGAAAAATCCTTCTTCAACTAACCTGCCAAATTCGGTCAATAAGAAAAATTTCAACAAAAATGGCGTTAATCCTTCTTGGATCAACGCACCCTGAAGTTTAAGTACATTTCTTC
>NZ_JBALQL010000043.1:64285-64467 GCF_036964885.1 Bacillus sp. JJ1122
TAAGTACATTTCTTCACAATCAAGTACAAATAGATGCTTTTTAAATGTTCAGTATCGTTGTACTACGCATTAAATGAATCTGTTATCTTAAGTTATTTCCCTCCTATAGTAATGTTCCCCACTCATAGTATTACTTATAGGAAAATTTTGTTATCAAATTAAGTATAGTCAATGTATAGTAG
>NZ_JBALQL010000044.1:0-14156 GCF_036964885.1 Bacillus sp. JJ1122
TGTTTGGGTGAACAGATTTAGGGTGGGTGGGATTTTGCAGACAGAGGGATTGGCAGCTATTGGTCTTATCTTTTTTGATGATATAATGAATCTGACATATAAAGAAAGGAGGCTGGGTGTAGTAATCCTCTAGTAAGGCTGAATCGAATACAAAGGAGCTGTAATCAATGTCTCGTAAACCACGTAATTGGTATCCAGGCGCGGTCTATCACATCACTGATCGGGGAAATCGGCAAATGTCCATATTCATGGATGACAAAGACCGACTCAAGTACATGGATCTGCTTGAAGAGACCCGTACATACTTCCCATTCACTCTCCACGCCTATTGTCTGATGACAAACCACCTTCATCTTCTGTTAGAAACCATCAACCACCACCCGCAGGAAATTATGAAAATGCTGAACTCCCGTTATGGAATCTATTTTAATTACCGTCACAACTTGGTCGGACATGTCTTCCAGGGGCGCTATAAATCAGCAATGGTCGACTCGCCAGAATATTTTCTTAACGCCAGCAGATATATCCACTTGAATCCGGTAGAAGGGGATATCGTTCAGGATCCGGCTCGTTACAAATGGAGCAGTTATTCCGCGTATGCGTCTGATTCCATAAATCCCTATATCTCAACCGAAAGAATCCTTTCCTATTTCCCTGAACCTAAAAAAGATCATTACAGGAGAATAATAGAAAACGAAATAGCCCTTATAAAGTGAGTTGTTTACATTAACGTCCGTCACCATCATTCTTTCACTAACCACCCCATTCAATTTTTGGCAATGGGGTGGTTTTTTATAAAAAAATCAGTCTCAGGTCTTAGAAACCTTTACATTCCCAGTCCGTTAAAAGCAGGAGTTTTTATGGGTAATATGGAAGTATGGAATAAAGTGAAACGTTGACCGTGTGTCAATCGTATACATAGGAAGGATTCCATGAAGGAGTGTTTTGATGATGAACCCGATTCTTTCATTTTTTGTCCGTACCTTGGCAGCCATCCCGGCGACGATGTTCGTTTGGCTCCTCACCTATACTGGATTTGATCAGACATTCGGGGTGGCTTCCCTGATTGCAATCGCAGCCGGAGGGCTAGTATATTTCGGTCTCGGCAGCTATATGAAGACCAAATTTTTGAAAAAACATGGCCTGACGAGAAGGGAATATAAATATATAAAGAAAAATCTTGATGAGGCAAAAACGAAGATCAAACGCCTGCAAAAGGTCCAGTTTTCGATTCGCCATATCCGGTCGCTGAAGCAGCGAATGGAACTGATCCGGATGGTCCGGAATATTTATAACCTGACCAAAAGGGAACCGAAGCGATTTTACCAGGCGGAGACGTTTTATTTTTCACATCTGGATTCTGTCCTTGAACTTACCGAGAAGTATGCTTTTCTAACCTCACAATCCAAGGTGAATCGTGAAATGCAGTATACACTCGAAGACACTCAGCGCACTTTGATCGATATGGCAGGCGTTGTCGAAAAAGACCTCTACCATGTCCTGTCGGATGATTATGACCATTTGAATTTTGAAATAGATGTCGCCAAGCATAGGCTGAATTCGGTAAAAGAAACGAAATACCTTGAAGGAAAATGGAGGACGAAGAAATGAATGAGAAAGACCTCGATTTGTTAAAAAACAGCGGAAATATTATGGACGATATTCTTGCGAACCCGTTTGGCGAGCAGGGAGATCTTGCTATGAAAGCAGTAAGCCCTGAGCAGGAAAGCAAGCCGGTAAAACTTGTCGATGTGATTCCTGAGGAAAATCGGGCGAAGGCTTATCAGCTGGCGGAGCAGATTGACCCGAAGAACCACCAGGCGATGATTATGTACGGAACACAGGCACAGGGGAAATTGCTGACGTTTTCGCACGCAATGCTTGAACATGTCCAGAAAAAGGATGTAGGCGAGATTGGCGATATTATCAGCGACCTGATGAAGCACCTGAACCAGGTGAGCCCTGATGAATTGCGTGCTGAAAAGCCAAACTTACTGTCACGGATGTTCGGGAAAATGAGCGGTACCATCCAGGAAGTCTTGTCCAAGTATCAGAAGACCGGTGCACAGATTGACCGAATCAGTGTAAAGCTTGACCGCAGCAAGAATGTGTTGCTTTCAGACATTGGCATGCTGGAAAAATTGTATGAAACGAACAAAGAATATTTCCATGCGTTGAATATCTATATCGCAGCAGGGGAAATCAAGCTGGAAGAGCTTCATGAAAAAACGATTCCTGCGCTGAAAAAGGCTGCAGCGGAAACGAATGACCAGATGAAGTTCCAGGAAGTCAATGACATGATCCAGTTCGCCGACCGACTTGATAAAAGGCTGCACGATTTGAAATTAAGCCGTGAAATTACCATTCAAAGCGCACCGCAAATCAGGCTGATCCAGAACACGAACCAAGCGCTCGTCGAAAAGATCCAATCATCAATCGTAACGGCGATTCCACTTTGGAAAAACCAGGTTGCGATTGCTTTGACATTGATCAGGCAGCGCCATGCCGTTGAAGCACAAAAGCAGGTTTCAAAGACAACCAATGACCTGCTGCTGAAAAACGCAGAAATGCTAAAAACCAACACAATTGAAACAGCCAAAGAAAACGAGCGTGGACTGGTCGATATCGAAACATTGAAAAAGACCCAGGAAAACCTGATCTCCACACTAGAAGAAACACTGAGAATCCAGGAAGAAGGCCGTACAAAACGCCGCATGGCCGAGCAAGACCTTGCAGTAATGGAAAATGAATTAAGAGTCAAGCTGCTCGAAATAAAAGGGAACTAAAGAAGTGCGTTGATGCGGTGAAGCGCCGGGGGTCAGACCCCCGGCGCTTTAAAGTGGTAAAGGGAATGGTCTCTAGAAGGAAACCATCCCCTTTTTTCTATTTATTCACCCTCTTGCTTTTCTAATCCGTTTCACCCTATCATTGAAACATTATTAAACAAAAAGGATGAGAATGATGGATCAAAGGATTCTGCCGGCTTCTTCTAACATGAAGGACTTTGAGCGATTTTTGAAAAGCCCTTTCGAAATAGGGGTATTTCTTGAAATGCATATAGCGCAGCTGAAAAATGTGAATGCCATGGCGGAGGCTCATGGGAAGAAGATGCTGTATCACATGGATATGATTCATGGATTGAAAGCCGATGATTACTCTACAGAATTTATTTGTCAGGAATACAAGCCATATGGTTTGATATCAACAAAATCCAACGTGATTTTAAAGGCGAAGCAAAAAGGGGTCATCGCTGTACAAAGGGTGTTCTTGCTAGATTCGCATGCTCTTGAAAAAAGCTATAAGCTTCTGGGAAAAACGCAGCCTGACTATATTGAAGTACTCCCAGGATTGATACCCGAACTAATTTCAGAGGTCAACGAACGAGTGAATATCCCTTTGTTTGCTGGTGGTCTAATAAGGACCGTTCAAGATGTGGAAAATGCGTTAGAAGCTGGTGCAGTCGCAGTGACCACGTCGCAAAAAGAAATATGGCACCACTTTGCCTGACTTTTTAACCATTTTACATCAAAAATAAAATATTAAAAGTAAGCATGTTGACAGCGTTTTCATCCTCTAGTATACTCAACTACAAGTTAATAGACGTGACGGAGAATGGGAGATTCACACAGATACGCCAATTTATTTGGTGTGTACTGTTGTGGGTCTCCCTTTTTTGTTTTATCTGTCACGCCTGCCATCTATCGAACAAAATAAAGCAGCAGGAAAGGGGAATGATCTATGTCAGCTTTCATGGGAGAAGTCATCGGGACGATGATTCTAATTGTCTTTGGTGCCGGAATTGGAGCGGGATCAACGCTCAAAAAATCTTATTCGAACAATGCAGGATGGATTGTCATTACCATTGCATGGGGACTCGCGGTCACTATGGGCGTTTTTGCCGTAGGTTCTATCAGCGGAGCGCATTTGAACCCGGCTGTTACACTTGCACTTGCAATCAATGGATCGTTTCCATGGGCAGATGTACCAGGCTATATGCTAGCTCAGTTGATTGGAGCCATCATCGGTGCGTCACTCGTATTCTTTCATTATTTGCCGCACTGGAAGGAAACATCAGACCCGGGAGCAAAATTAGGGGTTTTTGCAACAGGACCTGCCATTCCGCATACATTTTCAAATTTATTTAGTGAAGTTTTCGGAACTTTTATTCTAGTATTAGGATTATTATTCATTGGAGCGAACAAATTTACAGAAGGGTTGAATCCAATTGCAGTTGGCCTATTAATCGTTGCCATCGGTATGTCGCTTGGAGGGACAACGGGGTATGCCATCAACCCGGCGCGTGACCTTGGGCCAAGAATTGCACACTTTATTCTGCCAATCCCAGGCAAGGGAGGCTCCAACTGGGGCTACTCATGGATTCCGGTTGTCGGCCCACTTTTAGGAGGCGCAATGGGAGCCGTGTTCTATCAGGCATTTTTCGCAGGCGAACTTACTACGACTTTTTGGGTCGTAACTGGTATAGTTGCATTAAGTCTAGCATTAGCTTATACAGTAGGGAAAAAGCAAGAAGGCGAAATGGATTCTTCTAAAATAGGCAAATTAAAACCATATAACAGATAAAGCATCAGAAAACAGCCCGCACTTCAGCAGTGTGACGCACCACCGCACCGGGGGTCTGACCCCCAGGATATTAATGCTTTAAAGCGCCGGGGGTCTGACCCCCGGCGCGGTAACGCTTTAGTGTGATGGGGTTAAGTTAAGTGAATTTATTTACAAAGGGGAGGAACTACTAATGGAAAAGTATATTTTGTCTCTGGATCAGGGAACGACTAGTTCGAGGGCGATTCTTTTTAATAAGGCTGGGGAAATTGTCCATGTTGCTCAGAAGGAATTTACGCAGCACTTTCCGAAACCAGGCTGGGTGGAACATAACGCAAATGAAATCTGGGGTTCGATCCTTGCTGTCATTGCGAGTGTTTTATCAGAGTCTAATGTTAAACCTGAGCAAATAGCGGGAATAGGGATAACAAACCAGCGTGAAACGACTGTAGTGTGGGACAAGGAAACGGGAGTCCCTGTATATAACGCAATTGTTTGGCAATCCAGGCAGACAAGCGGAATTTGTGATGAACTGAAAGAAAAAGGCTACAACGATCTTTTCAGAGAAAAAACGGGCTTGCTGATTGATGCCTACTTCTCCGGCACGAAGGTAAAATGGATCCTTGACAATGTAGACGGCGCGAGACAGAAAGCCGAGGGGGGCAAGTTGCTGTTCGGCACGATCGATACTTGGCTCATCTGGAAGCTTTCCGGCGGCCGTGCCCACGTTACGGACTATAGCAATGCTTCGCGTACGCTCATGTTCAATATTTACGACCTTAAGTGGGATGAGGAACTGCTGGATATCCTTGGAGTTCCTGCATCCATGCTTCCGGAGGTAAAACCTTCTTCAGAAGTCTACGCCGAGACAGTCGCTTACCATTTTTACGGCCAGGAGGTTCCGATTGCCGGAGCCGCGGGTGACCAGCAGGCGGCATTGTTCGGCCAGGCATGCTTTGAGAAAGGCATGGCGAAAAATACTTACGGAACAGGCTGCTTCATGCTGATGAATACAGGTGAAAAAGCAGTTCGTTCTGAGCATGGCCTGTTAACGACCCTTGCATGGGGCCTGAATGGGAAAGTGGAGTATGCGCTTGAAGGCAGCATATTCGTGGCAGGTTCGGCCATCCAATGGCTGCGTGATGGTTTAAGAATGCTGAAAAATGCGAAGGACAGCGAGGATTATGCCTCAAAGGTCGAGTCCACTGATGGTGTGTATGTAGTACCTGCTTTCGTAGGCCTCGGAACTCCGTATTGGGACAGCGATGTAAGGGGAGCGGTATTCGGTCTTACCCGCGGCACAAATAAGGAACATTTCGTCCGCGCGACCCTTGAGTCACTTGCCTACCAGACGAAGGACGTGCTGTCAGCGATGGAAGCTGACTCCGGCATTGAGCTTAAGACGCTTCGAGTGGATGGCGGTGCGGTTAAAAATAACTTCCTGATGAACTTCCAGAGTGATATCTTGAATGTTCCAGTAGAACGTCCGGTTGTCAACGAAACGACGGCATTGGGCGCTGCATACCTTGCAGGCCTGGCAGTTGGTTATTGGGAAAGCCAGGAAGAAATCGCGAAACAATGGGCGATCGATCAATCATTTGATCCGAAAATGTCTGATGAAGACCGTGATCAGCTATACGGCGGCTGGAAAAAAGCGGTTAAAGCGGCAATGGCATTCAAATAAATTTCACAGCATCACAATATCTTTTTTACTAAAAATTTGATATACTAATAACAAGTTAATAAATCGGCAGGAGAACTGGAGAGACCGCGAAGCATTACCATGAAATGGGTGATGTTTTTCGCGGTCTCTTTTTCTGTCTAAAGGAGGAAATAACAATGTTTACGAATGTAAAACGTACAGATATACTCTCCAATTTAAAGGAAAAGAAATATGATTTGCTGGTGATCGGCGGCGGAATTACCGGAGCAGGGATTGCGCTTGACGCAACGACCAGGGGAATCAGCACTGCCCTTGTGGAAATGCAGGATTTTGCTGCAGGAACTTCCAGCAGATCAACCAAGCTAGTTCATGGCGGTTTGCGCTATCTGAAGCAGCTGGATGTAAAGGTTGTCGCCGAGGTAGGCAAGGAAAGAGCGATCGTCTACGAAAACGGACCACATGTGACGACACCTGAATGGATGCTGCTCCCTTTGCATCAGGGCGGAACATTCGGCAGCTTCTCCACGTCAATCGGACTGAAGGTTTATGACTTTTTGGCAGGTGTAAAAAAGAGCGAGCGCCGCAGCATGCTTTCGAAGGAAGAAACCCTTTCGAAAGAGCCATTGATAAAAAAAGCTGGCCTTAAAGGCGGCGGCTATTACGTAGAGTATCGTACAGATGATGCTCGTCTGACCATCGAAGTCATGAAAGCGGCGGTGGAAAAGGGAGCAACAGCTTTAAACTATTCAAAGGTTGAAGACCTGATTTATGAAGATGGCCGAGTCGTTGGCGTCCTGGTAAAAGACCAGCTGACTGGTGAACAATATAAAATCCTTGCGAAAAAAATCATTAACGCCACAGGTCCATGGGTGGATATTTTACGGGAAAAAGACGGTTCCAAAAAAGGGAAAATGCTGATTTTATCGAAGGGTGTGCATATCGTCATCGACCAGTCGCGATTCCCTTTAAAGCAGGCGGTTTACTTTGACACGCCGGATAAAAGGATGATCTTTGCCATCCCGCGTAATGGGAAAACGTACGTTGGCACGACGGACACTTTTTACAATGATGAAAAAGCAACACCGAGGATGACCCAGGCGGATATGGATTACTTGATCAACGCAATTAACTACATGTTCCCTGAGGTAAAAGCAGCTCAAAAGGATGTCGAGTCCAGCTGGGCGGGGATTAGGCCATTGATTCATGAAGAAGGGAAGAACCCATCTGAGATATCAAGGAAGGATGAGATTTGGGAATCTGACTCAGGCTTGATCACCATCGCGGGAGGAAAACTGACAGGTTACCGGAAAATGGCCGAAACGATTGTAGACGTTGTGGCGGATAAGTTCAGGTCAGAGGAAAATAAAGATTACGGGGCATCAAAGACAAAGCACCTGCCGATTTCCGGAGGAGATTTTGGCGGATCAGAGAAGTTTTCGCAGTTTGTTGCGGCAGCAGCAGAGCAGGGAGTAAATGCTGGCCTTGCAAAAGAGGATGCGACACACTTGGCAAGGTTCTATGGATCCAATTCACCTGTTGTGTTTGAGCTCGTTAACAGACAGAAAAACAGTGCAGAACAATACAGGCTGCCTGCCGTAACCTTTGCTAAGCTGGTATATGGAATCGAACACGAAATGATCGCCACACTAGTAGATTTCTATTTCAGAAGAACAGGAGATCTGCTCTTTAACATCAACACAGTACTAAAGACAAAAGAAGCAGTCAGCCGCTATATGGCCGACCGATTCAACTGGACAGACGAAGAAAAACAAAAACAAGAAGCAGCCCTGGAAATAGAAATTAAAGCAGCAACCAACCCAATCCAATAAACAAGAACACTTTAACACACTAACGCCCTGGGGGTCAGACCCCCAGGGCGTTAATGCGTTAAAGCACCGGGGGTCTGACCCCCAATGCTTTAAAGTGATAAAGCGAACTTAGCTTCCTTGTATCCCAATCAATGATACGCCTGCCATAATCAGCAGGACGCCGATGATTTTTGGCATGGTGAGGGGTTCATGGAAGACGAAGTAGGCGCCGAAGACGGCGAAGATGTATGCGAGTGACTGGATCGGATAGGCGACGCTGAGCGGCACTCGTGTCAGGATGAACAGCCACAGCACGGTTGCCAGCCCATACATGAACAGACCGCTCACGATGTAAGGGGAGAGGAACAGCTTAACGACTCCGCCAACAGACTGATAGCTGTCTGTACGCCCCATCAGTCCGAACTTCCACAAAAATTGCCCGCCGACCAGGATCAGTGTATTTAAAAAGATCAGAAAAAAGTTAAGAATGCTCATTTTGTCGTTCTCCGCTCATATCTTTATTAGTTGTTGCAGTAAGCCCGGATTTTAGGTCCTCGCCCTCTGCAGCCTGGCGATTTCTCATACCCTCAGCAGAATGTCCATTGTTCAATTCCTCAACAGATACGCGAATACGCTTATTCCCCGCAGCCTCAGAGCGCAAATCCTCACTACCAAGAACATTACCAAACTCAACCCCCGCCTGAGAATTCTTCAAATCCTCCAGCTCCTTCGAAAGATAGGCAACCTCCTGAACAAGGTTAATCAATTTACTTTGCTGACGGGAAAAAACCATTGTATGGTACATCAATAGCGACAGGACGACGAAAAAACCAATCAAAAAGATTAACGATGGCATATAACTCACGCCAATGGCGACGGCCAAACGATTTAAATAAGGCAGGCCGAAGGCGACGAACAAAGCCCCAATCGCGAACAGCATCCACATGAAGGCTTGCTGGTCATGCAGCTTATGTTGTGACGTTAGCCAGATCACCTGCAGCAGGAAAAATACGGCAACGATGATGGCAATAAGTTGAACAGTGTTCATGAAATCCTCCTAGAAAACGGATCGTATATTCAAACAGAAGCATTAAAGGTTGAAATCGGGTCCTAAAAAACCGAACGTATAATAGAAAAGAACGTAACCTTCATCATATAGTAAAGCGATTTTATTGGTGTGATCGAGGATTGTCCACCTTGTCGGGCGTTCATCTCGACCTTCATTTCCTTCACCTTATATCCCTTATGGGCAAGCTTCACTAAAACCTCTACCTCAGGATAATCAATCGGATAATAAAGGGCGAATTCCTCAATGATGCGGCGGTTCACCACTCGATAGCCTGATGTCGGGTCCATCACTTTAATCCCCGCCAAAAAGCGGATCATGTAATAAAAATAAAAAATGCCAAGCCTCCGCATTAGGCTTCCTTTATAAGCGGTTTTCTCCACAAAGCGTGACCCAATCACCATATCGTAACCGGAACGCTCAATTTCCTCTACAAGATTGCGTAAATCACGAGGGTTATGCTGGCCGTCTGCGTCAAGCTGGATTGCATAGTCATAGCCATGGCGCTGCGCATATTTGTATCCGGTTTGCATCGCGCCGCCAATGCCGAGATTGACCGGCAGGGTGACATGGTTAAACTGGTTCTCCTTCAAGATCATAGCCGTCCGATCCTTTGACCCATCATTCACCACGAGGTAATCATAGTCACAGGAGTCAATCAGGTTTGTTACTGTATGGTAAATGGCTTCTTCTTCATTATAAGCAGGAATGATGATCAGCACTTTATTATGCATTGCAAGGCTCCTTTGTTTGTACTACGATACAAAGTATAACAAATGCACACAGGATAAGCGAAGGGAATTCTGATGGAATGGGACTTTTGCAGTTTCCCTTTTTAGTGTATCCTTATTTTGAAATAAGACAGATAAAGGAAGGTACATCCATTGAAGCGTATTTTTGAAAAAGTAGGGCCCGTCCACTACTTGCTGCTGTTTCTATTCATCGAAGCTTGTCTCCTCTTTTATATAAAAGCTGGTCCGCAGCCTGCAATGGTTGTCACTCCGGACGGCAAACTCTATTACAACCTTGCTGAAAATTTGGTCAATGGCAAAGGCCTGATCAACACGGTGAGGGAAGAGGACATCATTGTGCCACCGCTATTTTCCCTGATCTTGGCGCCATTTGTCCTGCTGTTTAACAGCCCGACTCCGTTTATCGTCGTTCAATATATTTTGTTCGCCTTGAACGGTGTGTACATCAGCTTTTTGGCCGGCAAGGTGTTCAGGTCAAAGCTTGCAGCTATCCTGACAGGAGTTTTATATGGAATTCAACCGGTCCTCCTATTGAACGGACCGCAATATTTACTGACCGAAACAATCTTTATCACTTTTTTACTCGTTGTATTGCACATCAGTATCAACTGGATCACGTCGGAAAATAAGCAAAAGCCATTTTACCTGCTGTTATTCGTGATGACCTTAAGCCTGTTATTCAGGCCGCATCTATTGTTCATGTTCCCGGTTGTCCTGCTGTTTGCACTCTTTTTTATTATAAAAAAAGTGCAGAAACTCAGCTCGATGGCAGCTTTCCTTATTCCGGTCGTTCTCCTGATGATAAACGGCTGGCACAACCAGCTGCTGCACGGTGAGTTTGTCACTCTCGAAAACTATAGCGGCATGAATCTCTATATTGCCAATAACCCTGAATCCGATATCGGCTTTTATAACTCGAATATGCTGCCGGATTACGTCGAGCCGATCTTTTATGAGTTAAAAGATGTGCCGCTTTCTGAAAAAAGCGCGATTTTAAAGGAAGAAGCTTTTGGATATATTTTTGGTTCACCGATTGAAACCGCCAAAAGGGTCATAATCAAGTTCTTCTTATTTTTCAAAGGGATTTTCCTGATTGACTGGATCACCATCATTTTGAGTATCGCTGGATTATTGCTGGCTTTTTTGAAAATGAAGGAAAATCGAATTCTGCTGCTTTTCATTTTGCTGTACATTCTCGGATTCGCTGCTTTGACTTCAGCAGGTCTGCTGGTTGGAGGGCAGCGTTACCGCACACCAATCATTCCGGTGTACCTGCCATTCGCGGCTTTCCTGGCTGCACAGCTCGTTAGTGGGGTTATTCGCAAAAAACAGGTGGAAGATTAGATATTGAGGAAGGGGGCAAGCGCTGAGCTTGTCCTTTTTTATTTTGTGGGAAGATGGTCAAGTACCATGATGCTCGACCCTGCAAGAAAAAGACATAAAAAAACCCCCGTCTTTTACCAGAAGAAGGGGGGAAGCCCAAAGTGGCTATTCAACCAAAATCTACTATAGTTTACGCTGGCTAACTTGCTTTTATAAGGGTATTTCATTATGGTAAAATAAAACATTAACTGCTAAAAAATCACAGTTCTCGCTATTGTCACCATTTTATTAGTAATAAAATACCGTCATTAGGATAATTTTGGGCGTTAAACCGGTAAAGCAAGGAAATTAATTAAGGATATATTCCTAAAGGTTTTTTTAAAAAAACCTCAAATTTCTACTCCTGAATCTCCAAATGGGTTTTCAATTCTTTTTGAACACGTTGTTTTTCAGACTCATCCACTTGATAATAATAAATTCCATCCATCTTACTGCCCGTACCCTTTAACTCGATCTCGTCTATCTTTTTGCCAGCTTCCTTATATTTAAACTGGATATTATACATTTCTCCAAACGTTAAGTTTGTTTTAATATTGCCTCCGAGAGCGGCCAGAATCTCTTCATAGTTGCCCAGTGAAGACAAGCTTGCTCCCTCTCGAATGACAGCTCTGATGATTTACCTCTGTCTGTACTGACGGCCAAAACCGCCTCTTGGATCTTCATATCTCATTCTTGAAAAAGCCAGGGCCTTTTCTCCATGTAGTTCTATTTGCTCTTCAGGGAAATCATAACCGCCATATTTGAAGCTAAGGTCATTATTAACTGTAACACCGCCAACTGCATCGACTATGTCGCGAAAACTTTCCATATTAATCTGCAAATAATAATCGAGCGGGATATCGAGAAAATTTTCCACTGTATTCATCGACATTTCGACACCGCCAAAGGCATAAGCATGGTTAATTTTATCCAGCTTATCTTTACCGACGATCTCTGTCCTTGTATCCCTTGGAATACTCAGTATTTTTACCGAATTTATGTTAGGGTTCACTGTAAGCACGATCATCGTATCGGAACGCCCTTTGTCACCTTCACGCTCGTCTACTCCAATCATCAGCACAGAAAAGGGTTCTTTTTTTTCAAGCGTGATTGGCTTTACCCGTTTTTTCGACTTTTCACGGCTGATAGATTCCTGCATCGTGGTAACGGTCTCGTTCAATGATTTATAAATGGAATAGCTGTATATCCCGATTGCAGAAATAACGAAAAGGAAGAATACAATTAATATTCGGGTCCATTTCTTTTTTTTTCCTGCGGCAATGCGGGTCATATACTTGAAGCCTCCAATTGAATTTCACCTATACTATCCTTAACTTGAACTTGTTTTTTAAAGCCTGTTGAAATGAGCATATATATATAGTCAAACGGCTCGTGTAAATCCGACTATTATTTGGAATTTTGAGGTTGTGGGAGAGGCCATATTCCCGATGTTTATTCCATTATATTCCCTATATATTAGGGAAAATTTACATGTATTACAATAAGATTAAATTTGTTAAAATCTTTTTAGCAAGATAGGATATTTCTTGTAAAACTACTAAATTATTAATCTTATTCCAGGAGGAATTACCTTGGCAAATCACTCTTTTAAAAAATTCCTTGCAGCGGGAACATCTGCTGCAGTAGTCGTTTCTATTGTTGCTCCAGCAGCTTCTGCTGAATCCCTTCACCCATTCACTGATGTAAGCAAGAACTATGATGAGGCTGTAGGTACTTTATATGAGTGGGGAATTGTTAACGGAAAATCCGATACAACGTTCGGAACAAACCTTAACCTGACTCGCGGAGATGCAGCTGTCATCATGGCGAACGCTCTTGGCCTTGATACTGAAGAGGCTCCTGATGCAGGATTCACAGATTTGATCCCGCGTATCGAAGGTTCTGTAAATGCTTTGGCTGAAGCGGGTATCATCTCAGGTGTGAGCAAGGACAAATTTGCACCTAACCTTCCGTTGACTCGCGGTGCTATGGCAAAAATCCTTGTTTTGGGCTTCGAGCTTGAGGATTATGCTACAGAAACTACATTCAAGGATGCAGTGGGAGCATTTGGACCATATATTGAAGCACTTTACGGCACTGAGATTACTTATGGCAAGACAAAGGATTCTTTCGGAACAAACCTGAACATCACTCGCGGTGATTTCGCCAACCTCCTTTATAGAACATTCACATTCATGGATGAGAATATGTATATGCCTTATGCAGAATCTGCTGAAATCGTAGACGCTAACACTCTTAAAGTGACAATTGAAGAAGCAGCTCCAGAGGAATATACTGCACAGGATATCGCTGAAGGCTTAATGATCGGCTTTGAAGCGAAGGACGGCTCTATGACCATTCCTGGCTTGTTGAACGCAGAGCTTTCTGCAGACCGCAAGACAGTTACATTTGATATCTCTCCAAGCCTGGAAGGCAAGGAAGGTACTTTATGGATTGATGATTTAGAATTGGCTGTTGATTTTGCTGCGCCAGTAGCTGGCAAAGGCTCTATCACTCTAGCAGGAACTACAACTCCAGTAGCATTCGACTTCGCAGGTAAAACAACAGCAAACGTTGAACTAGCTGGTACAAATGGTGTTGCCAACCTTGACGGCATGAAAATGTCTGTTGTCGATAAATACAGCACTCCAACAACTGATGTGATCGTTACATTGGACTCAACAACAGTGGAAGCAGCAAAAGCTGGCGAAGGCAAAACATGGGGAACATTGAAATACAATAAAGGAAGCTGGGAACTGGTAAACGACGCAGTTTATGACAACATCCCAGCAGGCAGCTACGTCCTAAAAGCACCATTCACAGACGCAGCAAAAAACACAACAACCCTAACACTGAACGTAACAGTAAAATAATTAGGCGGTGGGTTCCACTCCCGCATTAACGCATTAAACCCCTGGGGGTCAGTCCCCCAGGGGTTTAATGCG